>NHDP01000023.1 GCA_002170595.1 Alphaproteobacteria bacterium TMED62 | reverse complement strand
TATTGTAAATCAAAATCAAAATATTTGTGTTGTAGGAGATGATGATCAATCTATTTACTCATGGAGAGGAGCAGAAGTAAGAAATATATTTAAATTTGAAAAAGAATACAAAGATGTCAAAGTAATAAAATTAGAAAAAAATTATAGATCAAAAGCAAATATTTTAAATGCTGCTAACTTTTTAATCTCAAAAAATAAAAATAGGATGGGGAAAAATTTATGGACTGATGATGAACCTGGAAATAAAATTGAAATTATAAATATTAATAATAGCGAAGAAGAAGCTATTTACATAAGTGATAAAATTGAAGAAATTCAATCTTTAGGAATTTCTCTTGAAAACTTTGCAATTTTAGTTAGAGCCAGTTATCAAACTAGAGCTTTTGAAGATAGATTTATTAAAATTGGACTTCCTTATAAAATAATAGGAGGCACAAAATTTTATGAAAGGCTTGAGATTAAAGACGCTCTTGCTTTTTTAAGAGTCGTATCTAGTGATTATGATGATCTTGCATTTGAAAGAATAATAAATGTACCAAAAAAGGGTATCGGTGAAAAAACTATTAGAGACATAGAGATATTTGGACGAAAAAAAAATTTTTCTCTAATGCTAGCAACTCGAGAGTTAGTTAAAATTAACTATTTTACAAAAAAAGTAAATAATAATTTAATAAACTTTTTAAATTTTATTGATAAATGTAGAGAACAAAAATCTCTGAGTGCAGCAGAATTAACTGAAACTATTTTAGATGAGTCAGGTTATACAGAAATGTGGCAAAAAAATAAATCAGTGGAAGCAGAAACTAGATTAGATAACCTTAAGGAATTAGTTACTGCTATATCAGAATTTGACAATATAAGATCCTTTATTGAACATATACAATTAGTGATGGACAATGAAATAAATAATAAAAATAACTCAGTAAATATATTAACTTTTCATGCTGCAAAGGGTTTAGAGTTTGAAAATATCTTTTTACCTGGCTGGGAAGAGGAAGTTTTTCCAAATAAAAGAGCATTAGAAGAAAGATTAAATAATGGCTTGGAAGAGGAAAGACGTTTAGCCTACGTTGGAATTACAAGAGCAAAAGATAGAGTATGGATACTTCATGCAAATAGTAGAATTATTCATGGCCAGTGGTTTTATTCAATACCATCAAGATTTTTAAGTGAATTGCCACCGGATACTATATTGTTAAATAACTTGGTTAATCTAAATACCAATTATATCAATAATTTAGATAATACAGAAAATTTATTAGAGCATGATAATAGTTTTTTAAATAAAAAAAATGAAAAAAATATTATTGTGAAAGGAAACAAAGTTTTCCATCAGAAATTTGGCTATGGCTTTGTAATTAATATTGAAAATGATAATGCAGAAGTCAATTTTGAAAAAACTAGTACAAAAAAAGTTAAAATAGATTATTTATCAAAAGATGTCTAAAATAAATAAATATAGTCAAAAAATTGAAGCTCTTAGAGCACTTATGTTGAAAAAAAAAATAGACTCTTACTTAGTATCTCACGAAGATGAGCATCTACTAGAAAACTCTTCTGAAAACTTTCAGAGATTAAAATGGCTTACTGGATTTACTGGCTCTGCTGGATATCTTATAGTAACTTTGAACAATTTATATTTATTTGTAGACTCAAGATATTCAATACAATCAAAAATAGAAACAAAAGGTCTAAANATAAAAATATTNAATGTAGCTNANTTNGACNNNGAAAAATTTATNAAANTNAATAANCTNAAANNTNNNAANNTAGCTNTAGANNGTAAAACNATATCATANAAATTATTTCTATCTTACGAAAATGCTGCTCAGCATAGTAAATTAAAAATCATATCCCTCAAAAATAATTTAGTTGATTTTATTTGGAATAGGAGCATGAAAACTCAAAATACAAATAAAATTTTCATGTTAGAACAAAAGTATTGCGGTTTGTCATTTGAGGAAAAACTTAAAAAATTACTTATGTTTTTAAAAAATAAAAATGCAGATACAATATTTATTCAAAATAGTGAATCAGTTTCTTGGTTGTTCAACATAAGAGGTGCTGACTTACTCTACACTCCAATAACTTTTGCATATTCACTAATATCAAAAAAATACATCTATATTTTTCTGGAAAACTCAAAATTATCAAAAAAAATTGTTAACTTTTTTTCAAAGAAAATAAAAATATTAAGGTTTTCAGAAATAGAAGAGACATTAAAAAAAATAAATAATAAGGAAGATAAAATATTAATTGATACTAAAACTACTAGCAAATACTATCATGACATAATTAAAAAATCATATAAAGAAATCATTTATGATAATGACCCAATTTTAACCTTTAAAGCAATTAAAAATAATATTGAAATTAAAAATATAGTTAAAGCACATATTTTTGATGGTGTAGCATTGACTAAGTTTATTTATTGGTTAAAAAATTTTAATTCTGTATTAACAGAATTAGATATTGTAAATAAAATTGATGCTCTAAGATCTCAAAATAAAAATTTTTTATGTAAATCATTCCCAACAATTGCAGGAAGTGGAAAAAATGGAGCTATAGTCCATTACATACCAAATAAAATAACAAACAGAAAGCTTAATAAAAATGATATTTTACTATTAGATAGTGGAGGACAATATAAGCTAGGTACTACTGATGTAACTAGAACTCTAAGTATTGGTAAACCAGAAGAAAATCATACAGTAAGCTATACACAAGTATTAAAAAGTCATATAAAGTTAAGTAATGCTATTTTCCCAGAAGGAATATCTGGAGCCTATCTTGACTATTTAGCTAGGTCTAAATTATGGGAAATTGGAAAAGACTATGCTCATGGTACAGGTCATGGAGTTGGTTACTGTTTAAATGTACATGAAGGGCCTTTTAGTATATCAAAAAATAGTAATATAGCTCTTAAAGAAGGGATGGTTTTTTCCAATGAACCAGGTTATTATATTGAGAATAAATTTGGAATAAGAATTGAGAATTTAGTAACAATAAAGAAAAAAATTTTAAATAAAAAAGACTTTTTTAAGATTGAAACATTAACTTTAGCACCTTATGATATTGATCTAATAAAAAAAAATCTCCTAACTAAAAGTGAGTTATTATGGGTAAAAAATTATCATAAGAGAGTATTCAAAGAAATATCACCCTATTTGACTAAAAATGAAAATGATTGGCTAATTAAAGAAATAAAAAAATTATGAAAAAAAAATTAAAATTCGCAATTTTATATGGATCTACTAGAAAAAAAAGATTAGGTATTAGACTAGTTAAATATTTACATAATCAAATACTTAAAAATAGACATATCTCAAATATAATAGATCCATTACATTATAAACTTCCTCTTTTAGATAAGCGTTATGAAGAATTTAATAAAAAAAAAAATTCCTGTCGCTATAAAAAACATACAAAAAATTTTAGATAAATCCGATGCTTTTATTTTAGTAAGTGCCGAGTATAATCATATGCCTCCTCCAGCATTAATCAATATGCTAAATTATTATTATAAAGAATTTGACAGGAAACCATCTTGCATTTGCACTTACTCTGTTGGAGACTTTGCTGGAGTTAGAGTTCAAAGTCCTTTGAGGTCATTAATGAGTCAATTAGGTAGTCCTCCTATAAAGTATGGTATGTTTCAGCCTAAATTGTCTAAAGATTTTGATGAAAAAGGTATCCCTCATAATTCAAAGGATGCTGAAGAAAGATTTAATATTTTTTTTGAAGAACTTTTATGGTATGCAAATTTGTTAAAAGGAGGAAAAAAAATTTAATCTTTCATAAGTTTATTTACAAAATCTAAACGTTCAATATTAATATTCATTGCTCTTGCTTTATTTAATTTACTACCTGGATCATTTCCTACAATTAAAAAATCAGTATTTTTTGATACACTATTAACAATTTTTCCACCTTGAGACCTTAATTTAATTTCTATTTCATTTCTTGAAAAATTTTTGAAAGATCCTGTAATCACTATTTTTTTATTATTATAAGTTCCTTGAAGGAACTTGCTATTATATTTTATATTTAGTAATTCTTTAAGATTATTTACCAATTTAAGGCATCTTGGATTTTTAAAATAACTATTTAAACTACTAATTATTATTTTTCCTAAACCTTCGCATTCTGGTATTTTTTTATTATCTGACTCAGAAAATGTAAAAATAAAATCTTCCAAATTTTTGAAGATATTACTTAATGTAATAGAGAGCTCTTTTCCTACATGCCTTATACCTAAAGAATAAATAAATTTATCAAATGGTACGGTTGAACTTTTTTCAATAGACTTAAATAGATTTTGAATGCTCTTATCTCCCCATCCACTATACTTATATAAGTTTATAATATTAAGATCTTGTTTTTTCTTTAATAAAAAAATATCATCGATATTTTCTATAAAACCTTTTTCTTTTAGAAATCTAATTTGTTTCTCACCTAGCCCCTCAATATTTAATGCTTGCCTAGAAACAAAATGAGAAATTCTAAGTATAATTTGTTCTTTGCAAAAGTCGAGGTTTAAACATCTTAAAGCAACCTCATTATCTGTATTAAATAACTTTTGGCCACAGCTAGGACATTTTGATGGAAAGTTAATTTTAATTTTATTTTTATTTTTTATACTTTTACACACTCCCACTATTTTCGGTATAACATCACCTGCTCTTTGTAACATAACTGTATCTCCGATATTTGAATTAAGTCTTTTTATTTCATCTTGATTATGCAGAGTAGCTCTACTTATTTTTACACCTCCTACTACAACTTCTTTTAATATAGCAACTGGAGTAATAGAACCCGTTCTACCAACTTGAAACTTAACATCGGTAATCTCAGTATTAACTTCTTCAGCAGGAAATTTGTGAGCTAGTGCCCACTTAGGAAACCTAGAGGTACAACCCATTATTTTTTGCTGTTTATATGAATTAACCTTATAAACTATACCATCTATGTCGTATTCTAATTCACTTCTAACACCATTAATATAATTATAAAAACTAATCATATCTTTCACGTTTGTACACAAAGCTACTGGCATATTTAAAGCAAAATTATGATTTAATAAAATATTCCTACTGTCCTGTAATGTTTTACCAAAATATTCATTTTTACTTATTAGGGTATAACCAAAAAAACTTAATTTTCTAAACTTTGTAATTTCAGGGTCTAATTGCCGAATTGATCCAGCTGCAGCATTTCTTGCAGTTGAAAATATTGGTTTATTATTTTTATTTCTTTCTTTATTTAATTCAATAAATGCCTTTTTAGGCATAAAAACTTCCCCTCTTATTTCTAAACTTTCTGGAAAATCGCTAGGTAATTTTTGTTTAACATAGTCTACAAATATTATGTTTTTAGTAATATCTTCTCCCTGTATTCCATCACCTCTAGTTAAAGCTCTAACTAATTTATGTTTTTCATATATTAAAGATGCCGATAAACCGTCAACTTTAGTTTCTGCTAATATTTCAAAATTATCAAATAACTTTTTACATTTTTCAAAAAAACTTTCTACTTGTTCTTCTTTATAACCATTATTAAGAGATAACATTGGAGAGTTATGTTTAAAGGTTTTGAACTCATTACTAATAGCAGTGCCTACTCTCTTTGAAGGAGAATCAGACTGAATCAAGTGAGGGTATTTCTTTTCTAATTCTTTTAAACTTTCTCTAAGTAGATCATACTCATAATCACTTATTTCCTGTACATTTTTGTTGTAATATAATTGATCGTAATAGTTTATTTTATTTATTAAAATCTTAATTTTATTTTCTACATCTTTATCTTGTTTAGTAAAATGAATCATGATTAATTATGTAATAGTTTTTTCGACAATAGTCTTGCCTCTTCAGTTATTTTATCACCTGAAATCATTGTAGCAACTTCTTCAATTCTACCTTCATAAGAAAGTTCTGTTACCCCAGTAACAGTAATATTATTTTTAAAAAACTTAAAGGTTTTAAAATGTTGCTTACCTTTTGCTGCGACTTGGGGAAGATGTGTAACAACTAGTATTTGTTGCGTATTTGATAAATTCAATAACCTAATAGCAATTGCTTCTGCAACAGACCCACTAATACCCGAGTCTACTTCATCAAAAACTAAAGTTTTCTTGCTCAAACTATTAGCTATGACTAAATTAATAGCCAACATTAGTCTTGATAGTTCACCGCCAGATGAAACTTTATGTATTTCTCCTTTCACTCCACCTTTATTCATTCTAACTAAAAATTTTATATTATCTATTCCATTTTGATTCTCTTTATTTGCGACGTTTTCAATTACCTCAACTTCAAATTTAGCATCTTCTAATTTAAGCGGAACAAGCTCTTTATTTATTAAATTTTCCAAATGAGAAGCAAACTTTTTTCTATGGTTACTAAGAATTTTTGCATTTTTATAGTAAGTTTGCTTAGCTTGAAAAAGTTTATTTTTAACTTTTTCATAACTCTCTGAGCTATTAATTAAAATTTCTAGTTCATCTTTTAACTTATTGCGTATAGTATTCAAATTTTCTGGTTCTACTTTAAACCTTCTAGCCAAATTATTAATATCAAATAATCTTTGTTCTATATGGTCTAATTCTCTTTGATCAAAGTTAAAGCTATCTCTAATTTTTGAAATATTTAATAAAATATCTTTGCCCTCAATTAAAATGGCATTAATTGACTTTTGTAATGCCTCAACCTCTTCTATTTTATTATCCTTAGAAAACACTTTTTCTAAACTTAAGCTATTTTTTGAGACATTAGACAAAAAGCTTACTTCTTCTCCTTCAAGTAAATTATTAATATTATTTAAAGCAGTAAAAATTTTTTCATGTTGTGTCATTATATTTCTTTTTTTAATCAACTCTTGATATTCTTCTTTACCAAGATTTAAGTTTTCTAATAAATTTAAATCATTTTTAATTTCTTCTAATTGATTTACTTTGTTGCTTTCTATGCTATCTAACTCATGTAGTATTTTATTAAGTTTTTTATAGTTATTATAGCTGTTAACTACCTCTAAAAGCTTATCATCACTTTTACTATATCTATCTAAAATCTTAATGTGATTAGAAGAGTCTAATAGTCCAATTTTTTCATTTTGGCCATGTATTTCAACCAAAATTAAGCCTAATTCCTTTAGAAAGTTAGCAGTTACTAAATTATCATTTACAAAAGCTTTACTAATTCCATCTTTAGTTAATACTCTCCTTAAAATTAAGTTCTCCTCACTAGTCAAACCATGATTTATTATCTTTTTATAAGCTAGATGATCTTTATTAATTTGAAACTCAGCTGTTACAACACCTTCATTTACCCCTTTTCTAATTAAAGAAAAATCAGCTCTCATCCCTATAGCTAACCCTAAAGAAGATAATATTATTGATTTTCCTGCACCTGTTTCTCCAGAAAAAACTGAAAAACCTGAATTATAGCTTAGCCTAAGATTATCTATTAATACTATGTTTTTTATAGTTAATGACTTAAGCATGGTTAACAGAAATTTTAAAAAACCTTTTTCTTTTTTAATAAATTATAACTCAATTTATACCATGTACTATCAGGAAAGTTATAGCCCAATACTCTTGCATTTACTAAAGCCTCTTCTTCAACGCCTAAAATTAAATATATTTCCACTAGCCTGTGTAATGCTTCAGGTGTATAAATTGTAGTCTGATAATTATTAACCACATACTTAAACCTTTTTAAGGCCGAGATATATTTTTTCAAACCTAAATAAGTCATAGCTATATCAATTTCCTTAGCCGCTAATTTATTTTCTAAATAAATAATCTTAAAATAAGCATCTTTAGCATAATTAGATTTAGGATATCTATCTAAAATTAACTTAAATATTTCTAATGCATTTTTGACAGCTGTTTGATCTCGAGATATTTCTATTATTTGATCAAAATAGTTTATACCTAGCAAGTACTGTGCATATGAAGCAAAGTTAGAGGCAGGATATAAATTTAAAAACCTATTTAAGTTAGCTTCAGTTTTTGCAAAGTTTCTATTTTTATAACTTGAATATGCAGACATTATTATTGCTTTTTTTGCCCATTCAGAATAAGGGTGTTGCCTTTCAACTTCTTCAAACTCTAATGAAGCTTCTGCATAATCATTATTCAAAAGTTTTTTTAGTGCCGTAGCATATATTTGATATAAACTTCTTTCTGAATATTCAATTTCATCTTTTTTATTAGTCGCACAAGAAAACAAAGAACTAAGCATCAAAAAAAACAGGCTTAATTTTAAAAAATATCTGATATGTATAAAATTTGATAACATGTATTATCAATATATATTATAATTGGAAATTAAATATAGATAAATGCAAAAAAAAAACATTATTTCAACTTTTTTATCTTTAGCTAATTATATTGCTGATACTATAGCTATAGAACTTTTAAAATATTACAAATTAAAAAATACTAAACTACTTAAAAAGAAAGTTGAACATCAGATTGTTACTGACTTAGATTATAAAATTGAAGAAATAGCAAGAAAATTAATAAAATCTGTCTATCCAGATCATAATATAATTGGGGAAGAGTTAAAAAGTATTAATAAAAAATCAAATTTTACTTGGATTATTGACCCTATCGATGGCACTAAAGCCTTTGTTAGTGGTATTCCTGTTTTCACTTTTCTATTATCTCTCAAGTATAAAAATAATTATGTATTAGGTTTGGTTGATCAACCAATTTTAAAAGAAAGGTATTGGAACCTTGATAATAAAGCCTATCTCAATGGTACACAAATAAAAGTTAGCAAATATAAAAGTTTACCAAACTCTATAATAGCTATTACAGATCCTTTAATGTTCAATAATTATGATTTATTAAACAAAAAAATATTTAATAAATTAAATTTTATTAGATGGGGAACTGACGCCCTTGGTTATATGAGATGTGCCGAAGGTATTATTGATGGCGTAATTGAGAGAAATATAAAAGTATGGGATATAGCCGCAATTATTCCAATTTTAGAAGCTTCAGGTGGTGTAATTACTACGTGGGATAATAAAACTCCTGGTACAAATGATACAATATTAGCATGTAATAATATAAAATTACATAAAATATTGGTTAATACTTTGCAAAAGTATATATAAATACTATCTTAATATTATGCATTTAGAAGAAATGAAATATGATCTAGTTATTGTCGGTGCTGGTCCTGCTGGATTATCAACAGCTATAAAATTAAAACAATTGGATAAAGAAAATAATACTAATCACTCTGTATGTATAATTGAAAAAGGATCTGAAGTTGGCGCACATATATTATCAGGAGCAATTTTAGACCCTGTAGCACTCAATGAATTACTGCCTAATTGGAAAAATTTAGATTTACCTGTATCTACCGAAGTTAGAAATGAAAAATTTTCATTTTTAACTTCTAAAAATTGTTTTGATATTCCAAAAATATTGTTACCTGACGATACAAAAAATAAGGGGAACTTTATAATTAGTTTAGGTAATTTATGTAAATGGTTAGCAAACTATGCAGAAAAACTTGGTGTTGATATTTTTCCCGGTTTTACTGCTAAAGAAATTTTATATGACAATTATGAAAAAGTAAAAGGAGTTATTACAGGTGAAAAAGGAATAGATAAAGATGGAAAAAAACTTGATACATATGAACCTGCTATAGCGCTAATCGGAAAACAAACAATTTTTGCCGAAGGATGCAGAGGTCACCTAGGAAAAAAACTAATCAGTAAATTTAATTTATATAGAAATGATCAATTTCAAACATTTGCATTAGGTTTAAAAGAATTATGGGAAATAAATAATGATGTCATGAGTAAAGGTGATATATTTCATACGATTGGTTGGCCTTTATACAACAATGCCTACGGAGGCTCTTTTTTATATAAATTATCTGAAAATCTTCTATCTATTGGTTTTGTTGTAGGGCTAGATTATAAAAACACTTATTTAAATCCATATGAGGAATTTCAAAAATTTAAAACTCATAAAAAAATAAAGGCTATTCTTAATAAAGGAAAAAGAATTTCCTATGGTGCTAGGGCTTTAAATGAAGGTGGTTTTCAATCATTACCTAAATTTTCCTTTCCTGGAGGCCTTATAATTGGTTGTGATGCAGGAACCCTTAATGTTCTTAAGATAAAAGGTACTCATAATGCCATGAAATCAGGTATTATAGCAGCTGATACTTTTTATAAGGATTCTATTGAAAACAAAAATTCCTTGGAACTTTATGAATTCAATACAAAATTTAAAAGAAGTTTTATTTATAAGGAACTCTATAAATCAAGAAATGTGAGACCTGGATTTAATAAAGGCCTATTTCTAGGCACATTAAATACTTTTATTGATCAAAAAATATTAAGAGGAAAAGCTCCTTGGACTCTCTCTCATCACAAAAAAGACAATAATTCATTAAAAGATATAAAAAATTCCTCAAAAATTTTATATACCTCTAAAAAAGACAATATTTTTAGCTTTGATAGGTTAACTAATGTATCTTATTCTGGTACTAATCATAAAGAAAATCAGCCTAATCATTTAAAACTTTTAAAAGATACTATTCCTATTGAACATAATTATAATAAATATTTCTCTCCGGAAACTAGGTATTGCCCTGCTGGTGTTTATGAAATTATAGATATTGAAAATAAAGGTCCTACATTACAAATTAATTTTCAAAACTGCCTTCATTGTAAAACATGTGATATTAAGGACCCTCTTCAAAACATTAATTGGACTCCTCCTGAAGGCGGAGATGGACCAAGATATTCTAATATGTAACTATTTTTAAATATTGTTAGTTATTAAACCTGATCTAACTTTAGAAGTTAAACTTTGTTGGCTTTCATCAATTAATTTGTAATTATCATAACTTGAAAATAATTTGTTTAATATAAATCTATTAATTTTATGTCCTGGACAAATTGCTTCAATAGATCCTAATAAATTATAATTACCTAAAGCTAAATCACCGATGAGATCTAAAACTTTGTGTTTTACAAATTCATTTGTGTCCCTAAGACCTTTTTCGTTTAAAATTTTATTATTCTTTATTACTATCGCATTATTAAGACTGCCACCCTTAGCTAGACCATTATCCTTCATTTTTTTTATGTCTTTAAAAAAGCAAAATGTTCTAGCATCGCAAACATCTTTATATACTTCAGTTAATGGCTTTTTAAACTCTATACTTTGTTGCCCAATAGGATCAGGAAACTCAATTGAACACTTTAATTGAAATTCATTTGAAGGACTAAGAGTTATACTACTTCCATTAGTGTTTTTTACAGTAATTTCCTTTTTAATAACTATATATTTCTTAAAACTATTCTCTAAGCTATATATACCTGCTCTTTTTATAATATAATCAAACTCTAAAGCTGAACCATCTAATGCCGGAATCTCAGAAGAATTACATTCTATAAAAATATTATCTATATCATTTCCTTTAATAGCAGCTAATAAGTGTTCTACTGTAAATATTTTTGCATCACTATTATAACTTTTTAATGTAGTACATAGGTTACTATCAGAAATATACTTAAAATCAGCAGGAATAATATTATCTTCTGGTATATCTATCCTCTTGAATACGATTCCAGAATTTTGATATCCAGGCAATAATCTAACTTGGCAATTTTTACCAGAATGTAAACCTTTACCTTCAAATACTACTTCTTTCGCTATTGTTTTTTGCATAACTTTACTCACGATAAAATTTTAATCCAGAATAAAATTTAATCTATTAATTTTTTGTTACAATTATTACAACTATGTTATCAATCTCTATTCCTCTTTAAAAAAGATGGTATATTATTGTAGTTACTATCTTGTATAGAATTACTGTTTTTATCTAAAGAGTTTAAAGTATTATCTTCACCTTTATCAAGACCCATAAAAGAAGGTTCTACTCTTTCTTTAGCAGTAAAATCAGTAGCTGTTGTATTTTGTAATTGTTCTTTTTTTATAGATTTATTATCTAAGGATTTAATAGCTACTTCGCTTACCATTGACATTGCTTTTGATCCTACATTCATAGCTTTTTCCTTAACATTTGAAGATAATCTAGAAATAAGGCTGCTGTTTTCATTATTATTATTATTATTTTTACCATTAGCATTCAGTAAATCAGCTTCTTTAAAAGGATTAGTAGCTAATGTTTTATCTTGATTAGGTATAGCTTCCTTTTGCGGAATAAAGAAATCCTTGTTACTTTCTTCCTGGTTTGATGAAAACACTTGATTATTATTTTTCAATAAAGCATCATTAATTTCTTTAGATAAAAAATCTTCTAAATCTCCTTGTTTACTTTTAGTTTGATTAATATTATCACTTTTTAATTCCTTACTTTCAGAGTTTGAAACCAATCTAGGCTTAACAAATATATTTTCGTTATTTTTAATTTCATCCTCTTGAAAAGCAGCTTGTGAAGAAATTCCTGATGCTAATAAAGACACTCTAATTTTACCATCCTCAATATTTTCTATAGTATTGCCTACTATAAGATTTACATCTTCCTTACATTGTTTTTTAATATGTGCGGCTATTTCATCTATTTCATAGAGTTTGACATCCTCTCCTCCAGAAATATTAATTATTACTCCTTTTGCATTTGAAATTGAAGTATCGTCTAATAAAGGATTAGAAATAGCTAATTCAGCAGCTTTTATAGCTCTATCTTCGCCATCTGCTTCGCCAGTCCCCATCATTGCTTTACCCATTTCAAGCATAACAGTTTGTATATCAGCAAAGTCTAAATTTATTCTACCTTGCTTTACTATAAGGTCTGTCACTCCTTTTACACCGTTATATAATACTTCGTCGGCCATTTTAAATGCCTCAGTAAATGTAGTATCTTTATTTGCTATTCTAAATAAATTTTGATTAGGAATAATTATCAAAGTATCTACTGAGTCAGTTAAATCCTTAATACCTTGTTCCGCTATTTTAGTTCTTCTAATACCTTCATATTCAAAAGGTTTTGTAACAACTCCAACAGTAAGTATACCTTTCTCTCTAGCAGCTTCTGCAATAACAGGGGCAGCTCCAGTACCAGTACCGCCTCCCATTCCAGCAGTTACAAATAACATGTGTGTGCCTTCTAATTGATCTAAAACGTTTGATAAAGACTCATCAGCAGCTTGTCTTCCTATCTCAGGTTTAGCACCAGCTCCAAGACCTTTTGTTAGTTTTGCCCCCAACTGGACTTTTCTGTCAGTTGAAGAATTGGCTAATGATTGAGCATCTGTATTAGCTACTAAAAACTCAACCCCTTCCAAATGGGCTTCAATCATATTATTTACTGCATTACAGCCTGCCCCTCCTACACCAATAACTGTTATCCTTGGCTTTAACTGTTCATTAGTAGGTTCTATTAAATTTATAGTCATATATTACTCCTTTAAAAGTTAAAAAAAATTATCTCCTACCCACTGCTTTAAAAAAGAAAAGCTTTTTCTCTTTTCCAAATTTCTTTCATTTTCCTTAAAAATATTAGTATTTTTAATGTTAATATTTATTTCATTTTGAACTAAACCAGAAACTACAGCATGCGATGTATCTAAAAATTCATTATTATTAAATTTGATATTTTTAGGTGTTCCTATTCTAGAATTATAATTGTAAATATTATTTGCCATGATTGTTAATCCATCAATTTGTGAAGCTCCTCCTGTAAAAACTAAAACATTACCAATAAGATGTTTTTTACCTGAATTTTTAATTGAGTTATAAACCCATTTTAAAATCTCTTCATAAAAAGGCTGTACTAATTCATATAAATTTCTTCTGGAAATTTGTATGTAATTATTTTCATTTTCAAAATTAATAGACGGCACTTCAAATGCTAAATCTTCCTCTTGACTTGCATCTATTACAGAAGAATATAAAACTTTTAATTTTTCTGCCTCTTCAAATGTGATACTTAACTTTCTAGCAACCGATTCTGTTATATTGCTACCACCAAAATCTAAAACATCTGAAAAAATAAAATTATTTTTTTTAAACATTCCTATTGAGGTTGTTCTAGCACCAATATCAACTAATATTGCTCCTAGATCTAATTCGTTTTCATTTAATACAGAATAACCTGCTGCATAATTTGAAAATACTATTCTATGAA
The DNA here is from genome assembly GCA_002170595.1 of Alphaproteobacteria bacterium TMED62. Taxonomy (GTDB): domain Bacteria; phylum Pseudomonadota; class Alphaproteobacteria; order TMED109; family TMED109; genus TMED131. The sequence goes on along the minus strand of NHDP01000023.1, from coordinate 24,430 downwards.
TATCTACATTACAGGTAGTTATTGACTGGGCATAATTTTTATATTGGTTAATTCCCATGTAGGTTACTAGAAAATCAATTTCTAATTTATCGCCATACATATTTATAGGATTAATAATACCCCTCGAAGAATCAATGATATAATCTGTAGGTGATATATTAATAACTTTCTTATCCACTAAATAATTATCCTCTAATGCTGAGTTCATTGAGGCCTTAATATCATAAGCTGATATTCTATCATCTTTTATTTTAATATTTGATCTGATGACTTTTGTGAAACATTTATGCGAGGATATTGATACAGATAACTCTGTTATACTTTCACCAGATTGTTTTTCACAATCTCTTATTGACTTGGTAATACACTCAGCAGCTAAATTATAATCAGTTATGATTCCAGAATTAATCCCTTTAGATGCAATGGTACTTAAACCTATTACCTTTGTAATATCATTATTGTCAGTGATAGTTTGTAAGCAATTTATTTTACTAGACCCTATATCCATAACGGCCAATAATTTTTTTCTATGATTCATATATCATTTTCTTTCAAATCACTAATATTTTTCAACTGAATAATCATTCTATCAGAGGCTCTTAAATCTATTTTTTTCAGTTTTTTGTTCAAAAAACCATACTTTTTTTCTAATTGAACAATCTTATAGAAAGCTTTATCTGGATTATTTTCTGGCAGTTCAATAGTAATATTTGCAGAATGTTTTAATGACCACCTTCTGCTTGATACTAAAGTTGCTTCCTTAATTTCTTCTGAAAGAGCTGGGTTTATGGAAAAAATATTCAATAAATTTAAAATTTTATTTTCAACTCCATAACCACTTAGAATAAGCAAATTTTTATAATTACTAGATACAATTTCTAAATCTTGTATTTTCTTCCCTTCTACGTTTAATAAAGTAATTTTTTCAGCCTCTTTTAATATAAAAATTGGTTTTTCCTCTTTTATAGTTATTAATAACTTTGAAGGTAACCTATATCTCAATTTAACTGACTTTATCCAATTACTCTTTTCTAATTCTAATTTACTTTTTTTAAGATCTATACAAAATAAATTGTCGCAGTTTTTAAAAACTACTTTATCTATTATATCTTCTTTTAATACGCTATTATTTCCAGATACTTGAATATTATCTAATTTAAACCCTAAATATTTTATATATTTATTTACTATATTAAATTGAAAAAATATTGAAGGGTAAAGGAAGATTGAAATTGTAAAAGTCAAAAATAATAATAAAAAAAAATTTTTTAAGTTTTTCTGTGATATTTTAAATATATTTTTCATCTATTTAACCCCGCATCTTTTACAATCCAATCAATCAAGTCAGGGAACTCTATTCCTGCGTTTTTAGCTATTTTAGGGAAAAGTGAGTTTTCCGTAAGTCCAGGCTGGGTATTAATTTCTAGCAAGTAAACTTTGTGTTTTTCTGACTTCAAATTAACTCTAAAATCTACACGCGCAATTCCTCTGCAATTAAGTAAGCTATATGATTTTTCAGAATAAAAAATAATTTGTTTTTTTATATCTTCATCTAAATCATTAGGTATCCTATACTTTGTTTTATTATTTTTATATTTATATTCATAATCATAAATCTCTTTTTCAGTATGTACTTCTATCATTCCTGTAGTTTTACCATCCATTATCCCAACTGTTAAATCAACTCCTGGAATATAGTCTTCTATTAAATAATCTAAATAATTATCTTTTAAAATTTCACTTATATCGGTATCTTCTTTTATTAATTTTATACCTACACTAGAACCTTCATTTATAGGTTTTAAAATGTAAGGCCTTTTTAGGTTTTCTTTTATTGTCAATCTATTATTATCTAAAATATCACCCAGTGGAACTGTAATATTGTTATTTATAAATATACTTTTAGCTAAAAATTTATTCATACCTATAGCAGAAGCGCTTACTCCAGAATGAGTATATGGAATTTCAAAATATTCAAATAACCCTTGAATTTTTCCATCTTCTCCCCAAGAGCCATGTAATGCATTGAAAATCAAATCTATATCTTCTTTGTTATCATTTAAAAAGCTAATTAAATTATCTTGTGGTTCTATAGCTTTTGTAGAGTAGCCTTTATATTTTAATGCTTTTTCAACATTTATTGCTGTTTTTCTTGATACATCTGCTTCTGCAAATTTACCTCCTTTAACTATTAGAATATTCTTAATCATTTAACAAATACCCTTTCTTCCAATAATTTTAATTTCCCATACTAATTTTACACCAAATTTTTCATACACTTTTTTTATTATCTCTTCACCTAATCTTTCAATATCATTACTAGTTGCATTACCTTTATTAATTATAAAATTTGAATGCATTTTAGACAAATGTGCTTTACCTAATTTATAATTTTTACACCCACTATCTTGAATAAGCTTCCATGCTTTAAAATTTTTGGGGTTTTTAAATGTTGAACCACTAGTTTTTTCTTGTATTGGCTGGGGTAATTGTCTTTCTTTAATCAGATTTTTAATTTTATTCAAACTATCTGTTGTATTTTTACTTCTTAAATACTTAAAAGTTCCTTCCAGAAAAATATATTCATCAGGAAAATTTGTATACCTATAATTCATCTGGTAGTCTTTTGATAAAATGTTTTTTATTTCACCGTTTTTTCTATTTAAAATTTTTATTTTTATTAGATACTGTGAGGTTTCAAAACCATATGCTCCAGCATTCATTTTTATTGCTCCCCCAATTGAACCAGGTATACCAGAAAAAAACTCATAGCCTGCTGTATAATTCTTTGCTAAAAATCTTGCCATTTTTATGCAATTGGTTGCCGCTCCAACTTTAAATTCTTTATTGTTAATAAACTTTATATAATCAAAACTTTTACTTAGTTTTATAACAGCACCATTAAAACCTAAATCTCTGAATAAAGTATTCGATCCTGCTCCTAAAATAAAAAAAGGTATATTTTTATTTAAATTTTCTAGAAAAAATTTTAAATCATTTGTATCTTTAGGAGCAAAAAATATATCTGCCTTACCTCCTGTTTTTAACCATGTATAAGATGCTAGTTCATAATTAAAAATAATCTTACCTTTTAAAGGTATATTTTTTATTCTATTATATTTACTATTTATATCTAACATCATATCTATACAAGAGTTTCTTTAACAAATAATTTAGCTTTAGATGAAATATCTCCTGCTCCAAGAAACACTACTATGTCTCCATCTTCTAATTTTTTTTCTATTAATTGCTTTAATTCTTTATCTTCAAAAGTTCTCACATCTTTATGACCTGCTGCTATAAGTGCATTTATCAAACTATGATTTGTTAAATCATAGTGATTTATTTCTCCTGCAGAATAAATTTCAGTAATAAATACAATATCAGCGTCATTAAATGCAGATGTAAAGTCTTCAAATAATAATTTTAATCTTGTAAACCTGTGTGGTTGTACTATGGCTACTACCTTATCTTTTGTGATTTCTCTGGCAGCTGATAATGTTGCTTTAATTTCTATTGGATGATGCCCATAATCGTCAAAAATCTTAATACCTCTGTAATTTTTTATAAGAGAAAACCTTCTATTTACTCCTTCAAAACCTTTTAATGCTAATTTAATTTGCTCTAGATCAATTCCTAATTCTACGGACATTGAACAAACGGCTAAAATATTTTGTACATTATGAATTCCAGGAATGTTAGAAACCATATTTTCAATCTTTTTCGCAGAAGCATCTTTCTTAGGGCTTATTTCCAAAGTAAAAATAGTCTTTGATTCCTTAAATACAATATTTGTTGCTCTAAAATCTGCTTGAGGACTTAACCCATAAGTAATTATTTTTTTATCATCAATTTCTGAAATAATACTTTGTATAGTAGGATTATCTATACAGATAATTGCAGCTCCATAAAAAGGAATATTATTTATAAATTTTTTGAATGCATTTTTTAATGCCTTAAAGCTTTTGTAATAATCAATATGTTCTGCATCAATATTTGTAACAATGACATATGTAGCAGGAAGTTTTAAAAAGCTTCCATCTGATTCATCAGCCTCAACTACCATCCAATCACTTCGTCCTAACTTAGCATTACTATTATAGGAATTTATTATTCCTCCATTAATTACTGTAGGGTCATAATTTGCTTTTTCTAAAATAGTTGCCATTAATGATGTAGTAGTGGTTTTGCCGTGTGTACCTGCTACTGCAATTGTTTTTTTGAACCTCATTAATTCAGCAAGCATTTCTGCTCTTTTTACAACTGGAACCCTTCTTTTTCTTGCCTCTACGAGCTCTACATTGTCATTTTCTATTGCAGAAGATATTACTACAATAGCAGTACTATTTATATTTTTTTGAGAATGCCCAATATTTATTTTAACACCTAGTTTTCTTAGCCTAGTAATATTAAGATTTTCAGAAATATCACTTCCTGTTACTTCAAATCCAAGATTGACTAATACCTCTGCGATTCCACTCATGCCAATACCACCAATTCCAATAAAAAAAATTTTACCTATTTTAGTGTCAAACATTTTTAGCCTCTAAACCTAGAATTATTTCTTTAAATCTTTCTGATGCTAAGGGTTTGCCTAAACTTTTATTATTAAACGAAAACTGCTTTAATAATTCCGGTTTCGTAATTATTTGAATAAGTGATTTTAAAAAAATGCCATTATTTATATCTTCTTCATTAAATATCCATGCTGCATTATTTTTTTTTAAGACTAGAGCATTTTCATATTGGTGGTTTCCAACTGACTTTTTTATAGGAAAATATATAGCTGGAATACCAGCTGTGATATTTTCATGAATTGTAGAGGAGCCTGCTCTTGAAATTACTAAGCTAGCTTGGCCTATGTAATTATTTATATCTTTAAAAAAACTATTCACATATGCCTTTATATTATATTTTTTATATATTTTTTTTACAATAGCTAGATGTTCGTCTCTAGCCTGATGAAAGATAATTATTTTTTTTCTTAAATAAATTGGCAATTTTACAATTACTCTAGATAAGTTAGTTGACAAAATATTTGAACCTTGACTGCCTCCTAAAATCAATAAATTGAATAGTCCCTTACTAGTTTGTGGCTCATATTTATTATTGTAAAGTTTTACAATTTCATTTCTTATTGGCATACCTATTTGAATAGTATCCGGAAAAAAATGTTTTAAATTATAAGCAGATGTTCTTACTTTTATATATTTCCAAAATATTTTATTGGCTCTACCAATAACTGCATTTCCTTCATGAAGAATTACATTTTTTTTCATAATTAAAGCAGCTAAAACAAAAGGAACCTGCACATATGATCCAAAACCTATTATAATTTTTATTTTATTTTTTTTTATAAATAAAGTTGCTCTAAAGGTTTCATAAATTAAAAGTACTAAAGAAACAAATTTTTTATAGAAACTCTTCCCTTCATAACCTAATGCGTTTATTAAAAAAGGATTGATACTTAAAATTTTTTCAAACTTCAAACCTCTATGATCTGTTGCAAAAAATAATTTATTATCTTGATTTTTGAATAAATGATAAACTGATAGTGCAGGAAAAATGTGTCCTCCTGTACCACCAGCTACAAAGAGTATATTACTATTTAATTTAATTCTCATAAATTAAACCTTTTTCTTTAAATTTTTTCTTGGTTAAAGACAAAACCATACCCATAACTATACCCATAGAAATTATTGATGAACCTCCATAAGAAAGAAATGGAAAAGTTACTCCAGTTGTAGGTATTAACTTCATAGATACAGCCATATTTATAAAAGCTTGTATTATAAATAATGTTAATAAACCAACACAACTAGTAATTTTGAATTTATTGTAACTATTATTGATATTTATAATTCCTCTAAAAAATATTACCAATAAAATACATACTAAAAAGATACAGACTAAAGCTCCATATTCTTCTGCTATTACGGGGAAAATAAAATCAGTATGAGAATCAGGAATATTATTTTTTATTGTACCTTCACCTGGTCCCTTACCTAAGAGTCCTCCTGATTGATAGGCTTCAAGAGATTTTTCAACTTGAAAATGAGTTGTATTTGGACTTAGAAAGCTATCAACTCTGTATTTAACATGAGCAAGATTTAAGTATGCAAGAATAGCAATTAATAAGGTAATAAAACTAATAAATAAAAAAAACTTTAAATTTATGCCAGCAGTAAAATATTGAGACATAAAAACTAAAAATAGTATTACAAACATACTAAAATTAGGCTGAGCTAAAATTAATGAGCTTATGAAAAGTAAAAGTAAAAATGCTATATTTTTACCATTAAGACTATACCCCAATAAGATAATATTATTTCTTAAATTTAATAAAATTGAAAATATAATTATTGTAAATGGCTTCAAAAACTCTGATGGTTGAAATGAATATCCTAATAAATTTAACCATCTAGTTGATCCATTATTTTTTCCACTTATTAGAAGTAAAATAGTTATTAAAATAATACTCGCAGTAAATCCGATATAGGATATATTTATTAATCCTTTTGTAGAGAATAAAGAAAAAATAATCATAAAAAATAATGAAAAAAATGTAAAAAAATAATGTTTTTTTATAAAATAAAATTCATTTAAATTTTTTAACTTTGCAACATTAGGGCTTGCAGTAGTAACAAATAATAAACCTAGAATCATTAAAAAAATTATTAATGTAATGCTTATTAAATCAACAGACCTAAACCATTTTTGAAAAAAATTAGTAAATAAAGCTTTCGTATTCATTACGCAACCTTCTTTTTAATTTGATTAAATAATTTTTTAAAATAATTTCCTCTTATTTCATAATTTTTAAAATTATCAAAGGATGCGGATGCTGGTGAAAATAATATTGGATAATACTTGCCTGACTCTAAGCTTTTTTTATAAGATTTCTCTAAAGCTTCTTTAAGATTTTCGCAAATGTTATTTACTATTTTTTTATTTAAAAAATTTTTAATTTTTAATGCATTATCTCCAACTAAATAAATACCTATAATAATATTAGAATAATTATTTAAATCTTTAAAACTTTCTCCTTTGTCAGAACCTCCAGCAATTAAAATTACTTTTTTAAAAGAATTAATTGCAGAACAGGTCGCAGCTACATTAGTCGCTTTTGAATCATTATAAAATTCAATTTTTTTAATTGAACCTAAAAATTCTAATCTATGAGGAAGTCCTTTAAACTTATTGAGATTATTTAAAATTTTATTTGCTTTTAAACCTAATGCTAATAATGCAGTAAAAACAATAGTACTATTTAATTGATTATGCTTTAATTTATGGAAATTACTTTGTCTTAAAGAATACTTCTTTTTCGTAAAAAAGTTATCATAAATTATATTATTTTTATAATAAATATCTGCATTACTTTGACTTTTATTAGAAATTTTTATGATCTGTGGTTTGATATTTTTTTTCTTTTTAAAAAAATTATTTATATTATCGTCATCATTATTTATAATTAAATAATCTTCTTTTTTTTGATTTTTAGATATACTAGTTTTAGTCTTAAGGTATTTATTAAAAGTTTTATGGTAGTTAAGATGGTCAGTTTTAATATTACTTATTATTCCTATATTTGGTTTAAATTTATGAATATAATCTAATTGAAAAGAAGAAAGTTCTATAACAAAATAATTATTTTCTTTTTCTAAGTTATCTAATACTGTATTTCCAAAATTTCCTAATGGTACTGTTTTCAAGGCATTTGATATCATAATAGCAATAGTAGACTTACCATTTGTCCCAGTAATTCCTACTATAGGTAACTTAGTTTTATTAATTACCTTATTTTCCCAAAATAACTCTATATCACTAGCTATAAATATTTTTTTCTCAATTGCATTTTTAACTAATTCGTGACTTTTACTTATCCCTGGAGAAACAAATATTGCAAAGAAATCTAATAACTTTTTTTTGTTAGGATTATATAACTTTATTTTTTTAGAATAATTATCATTTATATTTATATTATCATCATATAAAAATACATTAGCGTTTTGCTTTTTAAAAAACTTAATAATAGATTTTCCAGTAGCTCCATAACCCAAAACTAGAATATCCTTTTTATTATATTTTTCAAATTTCATATTATCTAATTTTAAATGTTATTAAACTTATCATTGCTAGTAATATAGAGATGATCCAAAATCTAATTACTATAGTAGATTCGGACCAACCTTTTTGCTCAAAATGATGATGTAAAGGAGCCATTCTAAAAACCCTTTTTCCCGTAATTTTAAAAGAAAGCACTTGAACAATTACAGATATTGCTTCTAAAACAAACAAACCACCTGCCACTAATAAAATTAACTCATTTTTTGAAGTAACACTAATTGCCCCAATTGCTGCTCCAGACGATAATGAACCGGTATCTCCCATAAATATTTTTGCAGGTGGAGCATTAAACCATAAGAAGCCTAACCCCGCTCCTATAAAAGCTGCACAAAAAACTGCTATTTCTCCAACTCCACTTATATAAGTAATATTTAAATAATCAGAATAAATTGCATTCCCTACTAAATAAGAAATTATTGAAAAAGTAGCTAAAACTATCATGATAGGAACTATTGCTAAACCATCTAATCCATCAGTTAAATTTACTGAATTTGAAGAACCGACTATCACAAGTATGCCAAAAATAAACCAGAAATAACCTAAATCTAAGTATAGATTTTTAAAAATAGGGAATAAAAGTAAAGTATTGCTTTGCTCGGAAAAAACTAATAATAAATAACAAAATGTAAACGCCACAATACTTTGTATTATTATTTTAATTTTTCCAGATAACCCCTTAAAAGAGTATTTTTTTAGTTTTAAATAATCATCTATAAATCCTATTAAACCAAAACTTAATGTAATAAATAATATAAGCCAGGTATAAATATTATATATATCTGTCCATAAGATGACTGATACTGTTAAAGCTAATAATAATAAAGCACCCCCCATAGTAGGAGTACCTTTTTTAGCCTCTATTTGCCACTTTGGACCATCGTCTCTAATTGGTTGTCCTAATTTTTGTTTAATTTTAAAATATCTAATTAAGTGTGGTCCTATAATAAAACTTATTAGAATAGAGGTTATAAAAGCACCACTTGCCCTAAAAGTTAAATATTTAAAAATATTTAAAAAGCTAAGTTGGTCTATAAAAAATAATGAAATATAGTAAATCATATTTCTTCACATTCTTTTTTTATATTATGAATAACTTTTTTTAAATTAATAGAATTAGAGCCTTTAAATAAAATAGCATCTCCATCCTCTAAATCTTTTAAAATTTTTTTAGAAATATTATTTAAATTATCATCGTGATATCTATTTTCTATGTTTTTAGTTACCTTATACAGTTCATGCATATTTTTTCCTACTGTAAATAAAATATTAAAACCAAAATTTTTTATTTTCACTCCAAAATCTTTATGAATTTGAGTGCTATTTTCTCCAAGCTCCATCATATCTCCTAAAACTAATATTTTTCTTCCTGCGTTTTTTAATTTTGAAAAATTTATTAATGAAGCTATCAATGATGCTGGGTTAGAATTATATGAGTCATCAATTATTAGAAAACTTTGGTTTTTGTATTTTAAATAAATATTATTTCCTCTTCCTGAAGGAACCTTAAAAAAAAATAGACCTTTTAATATTTTTTTAATATTAATTTTAAGATATGAAGATAGTGCTAATATAGATAAACTATTATAAATCCAGTGTTCACCAACAGCAGGCATAAACCAAGATAATTTTATGCCAAAACATTGAGCTTGAACGAAATATTTATTTTCATTTAAAGAATGACTTACCAATCTAACATTAGAGCTTTTACTTTTTCCGTAAGTAATAATATTTTTAATACCTAATTTTTTCGCTTTTTTTATGATATATTTACTAAAGTTAGTATCAATATTAATTATCAGACAGCCATTAACATCAAGATTTTCTAATATTTCACTTTTTGCATCAGCTATATTTTTTAAAGATTTAAGACCTCCTAAATGAGCTTCTTCTATAGCAGTTAGAATGGCTACTTCTGGCATAACTAATCTTGAAAGATCTCTTATCTCTCCTTTTTTATTCATACCTAACTCAAGTATACAATATTTAGTGTTTTCTGGCAGTCTTGCCAATGATAAAGGTACTCCTAAATAATTGTTATAACTACTTTCATTAGAGTATGTATTAGCAATTTTTGATAAAGCTAATTGGATCATGTCTTTAGTGCCAGTCTTTCCTACACTTCCAGTTACAGCAATAAATTTTGCATGAGATCTTTTTCTTACATCTTTTGCCATTTTATCTAACGCATCTAAAACATTATCAACTTTAGCAAAAGCTATTTTATTATTATTTTTTAAGTTTTCACTAATCAAACATGCAATTGCCCCTTTTTTTGCGGCAGAATTAATATAATCATGACCGTTATGATTAGCTCCATTTAAAGCACAGAATAAATCACCTTTTTTTATTTTTCTACTATCTATTTCTACTCCGGATGCTTGCCATTCTTTAGTAGATTGAGCATCAACTAATTCTTTTAATAGTGAAGAATTCCATAAAATACTCATACTGTAAATCTCTTATTAAAAATTTGTTTTGCTACAAATTCATCATCGAAAATAAATACATTACCTTTTATCTCTTGACCTTTTTCATGTCCTTTACCTGCTATTAGAAGAATATCATCTTTTTTCATTTTACTAATTGCTTTATCAATTGCTTTTTTTCTACCAGCAATATTTTCTGATTTTTTACAATAAGAAGAAATTTCTTCTCTAATGTGATTAGCATTTTCATATCTAGGGTTATCATCTGTAATGAAAACTTTATCAGCAAATCTTTCTGCTATTTTACCCATCATTTTTCTTTTACCCTTATCTCTATCTCCTCCACAACCAAATACTAATAACAACCTTGCTGAGGGTTTAAGTAACAACCTCAATGCTTTTAAGCTTTTTTTTAAAGCTTCAGGAGTATGAGCATAATCAATATAAATAGATACTATATTATTCTTAAAAAATATTTTTTTTAATCTACCTTCAGACTGTTTAATGTTTCCTATTTTTTTCAATATATTGTTTATTAGTAAACCATTTTTATTAGCTAGGATTATAGCTGCAAGCAAATTTTCAATCTCATAGTCGGCAATTAATTTACATCTAAATCTATAATTTTTATTCTTATTTTTAACTGTTACCTCAGTAAATTTTTGTAATCGATTAATTTCTAATATCCTCCAATCGCACTCTTCCTTGAAACCATAAGTAAAATTAGCAATATTATTTTCATCACAAATAATTTTTATTTTTTCCCCGTATGGGTTATCAAAATTAATGACAGCAATACCTTTTTTATCTAATAAATTTTTAAACAATCTGGTTTTGCTTATGAAATACTTTTTCATATTTTTATGATAATCAAGGTGATCTCTACTTAAATTTGTGAATACTGCAAATTTGATTTTTACTTTGTCTAATCTTCTCTGATCTAATGCATGACTAGATGCTTCCATTACTAAAAAATTTATTTTTTTATTATTTAAATTATTTAATTCTCTGTGTAAGTTAATTGGATCTAAAGTTGTAAGTCTTGTTTTTTTATTTACGTTTTTATACTTAATTCCTAAAGTACCAAAACAAGCAGCATTAATTTTATTTTTTTTCCAAATTTCATATAAAAAATTTGCAATAGAGGTTTTACCATTGGTACCTGTTATAGCTGAAATATTTTTAGGTTGATAAGGAAAAAATTCACTTGCTACTTTGGCTACTGCTAACCTTATATCTTCACTAACAAGTATATTTTTGATATTCTTATTTAAACTGTTTACATCTTTTTTTCTACATAAAACTGCTCTAGCTCCCAATTTAAAAGCATCTAAAACATATTTATTAATATTTTTTTTATCCCCTTTGATAACGGCAAAAAGCATTCCTTTCTTGATGCTCTTAGAATTAGAAGAGATACCTGAAAGCTTTAATTTTTTATTATCAGTTTTGCAAACTTTTATATTTTTATCTGTCAAATTAGTAAGATACAAGATTTAATTCACCTTTATTATTTACAAATAACCCTGGGTCTAAATTAAAATTTTTAGTGATGCCTAATATAGGAAAAACCCTTTTAAAAATATCTGCTGTAACTGGAGCTGCAGTAATACCTCCTGTAGCACCCTGTCTAAAATTTTTGATGTTATCTATAAATGGCTCATCAAATAATACTAAACTTATGTATTTTGGTTTTTCTATTGGGAATATAGCCAAAAATGATGACACTAATTTTGTTTTATCGTATTTACCGTTTACTGCTTTTTCACCCGTTGCTGTTTTACCTCCTATATTGAATCCATCTAATCTTGCTTTTTTAGCTGTTCCTACTATTGTATTTTCATACATTAATTTTTTCATAGTATTAATAGTTTTTTCTGATAGAAACTTTTTAGATTCTTTTAAATTATATTTTTCTTTCTTATGTATCTGAGGAGTATAAGTTTGATTATTATTAAATAACTTAGATGCTGCTTCTACCATTTGAATTGGAGAAATTGAAAGGCCATGTCCATAAGATAAAGTCGCTGTTTCAATTTTTCCCCACTTAAATGGAATAATTGGTTTAGTCTTTTCATTTAGATTAATATTAGATTTATTTAATAAGCCTAATTGCTGATAAAAATTTTTTAATTTATCTTTTCCTAATTCTAATGCAATTAGGCTGCTTCCTATATTAGATGAATTTAAAAAAATTTCTTTTGTAGACAAAATTTTATTTTTCGGTTTGTAATCTTTTATTTTGTAATTAGCAATTTTTATTGGTTTACTAGCATCAAATTTTGTTTCTATATTTATTTTAGAAAATTCTATAGCTGCAGCTATAGTAAACATTTTAAAAGTTGAACCCATTTCATACAAATTTAATGTTGCTGTATTCGTATAACTATTTTTCATAGGATTTATGCTTTGATTAGGGTTGAAATCAGGCAAACTAACTAGTGATAAAATTTCGCCATTATTTAAATTCGCTATTATAGCTGTAGCACTCTTTGCATTATATTTAACTCTAGCTTTTTCTAATTCATCTCTAACTATATATTGTAATCTAATATCAATACCTAAATTAATATTTTCTCCTAATTTTAATCTATTATTAAAAGTTCTTTCTGCACCTAGCTGTCCAATCATTTTCCCATTTACATGTCCTACATAATGCGATGTTATTTCTTTATGAGGATAAAATCTCTTTATAACAGGTACAAACTCAATTCCCGGAATACCTTTGTTATTTATTTTTTTTGCTTGGGGAGCAGTAATATTTTTTTTAATAAGTACCTCATATTTATTTTTATTACTAAGTTTTTTTATTAAAGTAGTATTATTTTGTAAATCAATTTCATTGCTAAGCAAGTTTATAATGTTATCAGGGTCTTTAATTTTTTTTGGGTAAGCTTTTAAATTATAAATATAAATATTAGATGCTAGAATTCTATTATTTCTATCTAATAAAAAACCTCTATTTTTCTCTTTTATAGTTTGCTTCAAGACTACTTTGCTTTTGTTAGAAATTTCTTTTGGAAAAGATATTTCAATTAATCTCATTATAATAACTAAACCTAATATTCCTATTACAAAGGAAATTATTAATAAAACCTTAGAATGGTTTTTCTCGTTTTTATTACTTCCTAACAAACCTAAAAAAAATAAATTATTCATTTACTCTCCCTTGATTTAAAAATAAATTTACAAAATCTTCAAATTCAATTAATTCAGTTGGTTTGTGATTTAAATATTTATTAGATAAAAAACTTATATTTTCAGGTGAGCTAATAAACTCCCATTCACTTTTAAAGAAAGCCAACTCTTTTTCTAATTTTTGATTAATTATTTCTGTATCTTTTATTTTTGAATCTATAACTTCAATTTTATAATTTAAAAAAGTTAATAAAATTAATAATGAGGAAAATAAGAATGTTAAAAATACAATTTTAGTCATAATCTAAACTATCACTCTCTCAATAGCTCTTAGTTTTGCTGATCTTGCTCTTTTATTTTTTTTTACTTCTTCTAAGTCTGGTAATATTGGCTTTTTATTTATTATTTTAAATTTTATTTTTTTAGTTTCTTTTTCTTGTGGTACATGTCTATTAAGATTACTTTTATTACCAGTGATTTTATTAAAAAATAATTTTACTATTCTATCCTCTAAAGAGTGAAAAGTTATTAAAACTAATCTTGCTCCAGGTAAAAGTATTTTTTCTGAGGCTTTTAAAAACCCTTCCAATGATTTCAACTCTTGATTAATTGCTATTCTTAATGCTTGAAAAGACTTTGTTGCAGGATGGATTCTTTTTTTATAGTCGTTTTTTTTTACTTTTTTAATAATCTTTACTAATTTAAAAGTAGTATCAAGAAGTTCTTTATTTCTTTCTTTAACTATCAACTTAGCTATCGCTCTACTTTTTGTCTCCTCACCATAGTCCCATAAAACCTTAGATAGTTCTTTTTCATTTAGACTGTAAATAAGTTCTTGTGCTGTTATTCCTACTCCACTCATTCTCATATCTAAGGGGCCATCTTTATTAAATGAAAAACCTCTATTAGGATCATCAAGCTGCATCGAGGAAACTCCTAAGTCAGCTACTATTCCACCATTTATATAGCTCTTTTTATTTTTTTTAATGATGCTTTCTAATTCTGTAAAATTTGAGTTAAAAAATGAAAACCTTTTTTTATATTTTTTCTCTAATTGTTTAGCATACTTTTTTACATGTAAATCTTTATCAATCGATAAGAGATTACATTTAGCTTGATCAAGAATAGCTTGTGAATAGCCTCCTCTACCAAAAGTAGCATCAATATAATCTAAATTATCACGAACGTTCAAAGCTTGTATAGCTTTTATCATCATTACAGGTATATGTTGTTTATTCATCATTCTGTAAGTTAATTTTGCTTTCTTTTTTTCATATATTCTCTTGCTTTCTTCTCGTAATCATTGAAAGCAGTAGGCTCCCATATCCTAAACTTTCTTCCCATTCCTACAAATAATGCCTCTGTATTTAATGAAGAATTTTTTCTTAAATGCTCTGGTAATAAAACTCTACCCTCTTGATCAAATGGTAACATCGAAGATCCAAAAATTAATGTTGCTTCAAATTCATTTGTCTCTAATAAAGGATCTTTAGAATCTAACCAATCTTGATATCTCTCTAAATATTTTTGAGAATAACCATCTATTGCAGAGTAACTGTCTGCATTTTGTATAACTATACCAGAAAATCCTTTGCCAAGTAACTTAGGTCTCCATAATGCAGGAACACTAACTCTGCCTTTTTTATCAATCTTGTTAAGAAATTTTCCTACAAATTCTGTCAAAATATATCCCCTAATATGGTAATCTATAGTGCTATCATGGGATTTTATGGGCGTCAATGACACAAATTAAAAAAAATAGCTTGTTCTATGTTTATTTGCTAAATGTTCTATTTATGTTCCATATATTTTGAAGATAGTCTGTAAGCCGGTTTCTGTATTATGCAGCAATCTATCTAGAATTAATATTACTATTAATTTCAAGCAACCTACCCAGACTCAAATTGGAGCCTTAGAGTCTCTATTTGGTTTTGCTCCCGGCGGGGTTTACCATGCCATTTATGTTACCACAAACGCGGTGCGCTCTTACCACACCTTTTCACCCTTACTAGCAAGCTAGCGGTATATTTTCTGCGGCACTTTCCCTAAAGTTACCTTTGCCGGGTGTTACCCGGCACCGTTGCTCCTGGAGACCGGACTTTCCTCTTCACAAAATATTTTATGAAGCAGCTGCTCGACTATCTTCATTTAATAGCATTAAACTATATCAGAATTTGTCAAGCATTTTTAGATACTTGTAATATTCTAGAATAGACTTTCCCATCAATAATACCATTAATTTTTTCTGGCAAAAACCTTCTCTGAAAAGCCTCTATCACTAATTTTAAATAAATATCAAAGTTATTATTTTTAGAACACTTATAACCTATGTCAGTTAATTTAATTTTTATTAACCCTATCTTAGAATCATAATCTCCTAATTTAAAAAAAATATTTTTCCTAGAATAATTTTTAATTTCTGGATAGTAGGCTAAATTTTTTTTAGCTAGTCTATCCCAATTAAACAATTCGCCAGGATCAAGTTTCCTATTGGGAGCAATGTCAGAATGTGCTAAAACATTTTGTTTTTTTATTTTATATTTTTGAATTATTTTCTCCAATAAAAGCTCCAAAACTTTAATTTGCTTATCTGGAAATAATCTATACCCGACCCCATGACCAATATTATCTAACTCTATTCCTATAGAACTATCATTTAACATTTTTTCTTTTTTCCAGAAAGAAACTCCTGCATGCCATGCAGTATATTTTTCATCAACTATTTTATATAGTATCCCTTTATTTGTAATTAGCCAGTGACAACTAACCTGAGATTTTTTATCTTTAAAAATATTTAAAGCCTCTGATACTGAACTTGTTCCAGTATAATGTATGATTATATATTTTATTTTTTTTATTCTTACAGAAAAGTTAGGAGATAATTTTTTATTATGACTAACTATTTTTTTTATCATTTTTAATTTCATTATAGGCTTTGTTTATTACAGTCAGCTTTTGATTAGCTAACTCTATAAATTCTTTTGGCAATCCCAAACCTTGCAACCTATCAGGGTGATATTCTTTAGCAAGTTTTTTATATCTAGTGCTTATTTGTTCTATACTACTGTTTTCAGTTACTCCTAAAATTTTATAACTTTTATATATACTACTAGATTCTCGGGAATTTTTTGAATTATGAATATTTAAAATACTATCAAATTCATCTTTAGAAAAATTAAAAATTTTAGAGATTTCTAATAGTATAATTTCTTCTTTAGAATGCAAATCACCATCTGCATAAGCAATTGAAAATAAAGAGTTTAATAATTCTAAAAGTAAACTTTTGTCATCTCTAAAAACATCAAAAACCTGTTTAGCAATTTGTTTATAATCTTGAACATTTTGTTTTGCAGAGTTAAAAATTTCGCTAATAGCTTTTTCATCTTCTTTAGGAAATTCAAAAATTTTTTTGAATGTTAAAATTTCACTTTCTGATATATTTCCATCAGCTTTTGCTATTTTGGCAGACAGTGCAATTACACTTGTTGCAAAAATTTGTTCTTTTTGCTCATTACTTAATTTTTGATTACTTTCAATGTTATCTAGCCTTCTAACTCTATCTACTCCATGACCTGCAGCAATACCTAAAATTGCTCCAATAGGTCCTCCTAAAGCCATTCCTGCAGCTCCCCCAATTAACTTTCCCCAGATACTCATATTAAATTTATATTGTACATTTAATTTTTAATATATATTGATGAGAAGATAAGGTAAATAGTATTATGGCAATAAAAACTAGTTGGAACTTTAATATTGACCAAGGAGGCACTTTTACGGATATTATAGGTGTTACTCCTGATCAAAAACTAATAATAAAAAAAGTCTTAAGCACAAAAAGTGATACATCATATAATCCTATTATTTATGGTATATCAGAAATTAAAAAAAACTATAAAGAATTTTCTAGTTTTCCTATAAATCAAATTAAAGTTGGCACAACTATGGCTACCAATGCTTTATTAGAAAGAAAAGGGGATAAAGTATTATTGATTGTTACAAAAGGTTTCAAAGATAACTTTTTAATAGGAACTCAGCAAAGAAATAAAATATTTGGAAGACACCATATTAGAAAAAAAAATATTTATTCTCACATACTAGAAATTGAAGAAAGAACTACCTCAAAAGGACAAATAAAAAATGTTTTAAATGAAAAAGTACTTTTTAATTCACTTAAAAATTATTTTGCTAAAGGCATAAAATCAATAGCAATAATTTTAATAAATGGATTTCTTAATCCTAAGCATGAAAAAATAGTAAAAAAAATAGCATTACAAATCGGTTATGAAAATATATCATGTAGCCATGAAGTAAGTCCCACTATAAATTTTACATCTAGAGGTTTTACCACATTAGTAGATGCGTATTTAAACCCTATTATTCAAAAATATATTAAAGATTTAGAGAAAAAACTATCTGTAAAAGAAATATACTACATGCAATCTAATGGCTTATTGGCAAAAAAAAAAGCTTTAATGGAAGAAATGCTATTCTTTCTGGTCCAGCAGGAGGCGTAATAGGTGGTGTTGATATAGCAAAAAAAAATAATATTAAAAGTATAGTTGGGTTTGATATGGGAGGTACTTCAGCTGATATTTGGCATTACAATGGTGAAATTGAAAAAAAAGCTGAGACAAAAATATCAGATATTTTTATTAAAACCCCCATTTTAAAAATTGATACAATAGCAGCAGGCGGTGGCTCCATAACAAAGTACGAAAATAAAAGATTTGTAGTGGGACCAGAAAGTGCAGGTTCCTATCCTGGGCCAGTATGTTATAGAAATAATGGCCCCATCACTTTAACGGATTGTAATCTTATTCTGGGCAGAATTGCTAAAGAAGACTTTCCAAAATTTTTTGGTAAAAATAAAAATTTAAGTATAAGTTTACCTGAGACAATTAAAAAGTTCAGAAAGTTATTTTTACAAGTGATTAAAGACTTTACTAATTATAAAGATTTTTATCAATTAGCGAACTCTTTTCTAAATGTTGCTATAGAAAATATGTCTAATGCAATTAAAAAAATTACAATTCAAAAAGGTTTTAATATTAGTAATCATGCACTATTAATCTTTGGCTCAGCCTCTGGACAATATTGCTGTAAAATAGCAGAAAATATTGGAGTTAAAAAAATTATCTTTAGTCCTTATTCAAGTGTTCTTTCAGCTTATGGAATTGGATTATCAAAATTTGGATCAATACACCAATACTCAGTAGAAGCTGCTCTTCAAAAAAATATAATTAACAAACATATAAAAAAAATTAAAAAAGTTTTAAATTTAAATAAAGGAATATATAAAGAAATTTACACATTGAGAGTAAAGTATTATGGGTGTAATACAATAATTCCTATTAAATTAGGAAACAAGAAAATAATAAAAATTAAAAAAGAATTTTTAAAGAAACATAAAAAGCTTTTTGGATTCAATTATGAAAATAGAAAGATGCATATAGACTCAATAGAGGTAGAGTATTTTTTAAAAATAAAAAAAACTGTTTATTTTAAAAATAGTAGAAACATTATAAAAAAAGAAATAATCTATGCCAAATCAGAAGTTTACTCTGATGGGAAATGGATAAAGATAAAAAAATTTAGTAGAAACTATTTTATAAAAAATAAAATTATAGTAGGCCCTGCAGTTTTTTGTGATTTTAATACTTCAATATTTATTGAAAAAAATTGGAATATGCTACAAATGCCTTCCGGTGATTATATTTTGAAAGAAAAAAAATGCAAAATACAAAAAAAAGTTATATTTATCTCAGAAAAAGCCTACTCCTGAAATGCTTGAAATTTTTAATAATTTATTTTTTTCAGTTGCAGAACAAATGGGTATTGTTCTAAAAAATACTTCACAATCAATTAATATTAAAGAAAGAATGGACTTTAGTTGTGCATTATTTAATAATAAAGGAGAATTAATTGCTAATGCTCCTCATATTCCTATTCATCTAGGTGCTATGAGTGATACTGTAAAATTCTCAATAAAGAAGCATTCAAATTTGTTTAATAAAGGAATTAGTATTTTACATAATAATCCTTTTTCTGGTGGCACTCACTTACCAGACTTAACAATAATTTCTCCTCTTTTATTTAAGAATAAAGTCGAATACTACTTAGCAAATCGGGCACATCATTCAGACATAGGAGGAATAACACCTGGGTCTATGCCGGCATTTTCAAAAAATATTAATGAAGAAGGCATAGTTTTCGATGGTTTTCCAATTTTAGTAAATGGTAAAGTTAAAGAAAAACAATTATTAAAGGAATTAAATAAAAGCAAAAACCCTTCAAGAGATCCTGAACAAAACTTATATGATATTAAAGCTCAATTAGCTTCTAATCATAGAGGAATAATAGAATTAAAAAAAATAATAACTTTTTATGGTAAGTTAACTGTAAAAAAATATGTTGATTTTATCAAAAAAAATTGCAGTGAAATAATTTCAAAAAAAATAGAAAAAATTTCTTTTTCTGAATTCAAATCAAAAATGGATAATGGAGCTACTATTAAAGTAAAAATCAATTATGATAAAAAAATTAAAAAACTAATAATTGACTTTGATGGTACTTCAAAACAATTAAGAAATAATTTTAATGCTCCCTTAGCAGTAACAAAATCAGTTATTATTTATTTTTTAAGAACACTAATAACTAATGATATACCTTTAAATGAAGGTTTTCTTGATGACATTAAAATATTAATACCTGAGAAATCTATGTTAAACCCAAATTATCCGTCACCTGTAGTTGCAGGAAATGTTGAAACATCGCAGAGTTTAATAGATATATTAAATGTAGCTTTAAATTTACAATCTGCTTGTTATGGAACTATGAATAATATAACTTTTGGAGATAAAAGCTTTGGCTATTATGAAACTATTTGTGGTGGTGAAGGTGCCTCTTTAGGTAATAATGGCACTGACGCTGTGCATTGTCATATGACTAATACTAGTATTACTGATCCCGAAATTTTAGAATGGTACTATCCCGCAAGATTACTTGAATTTTCTATAAGAAAAAATAGTGGAGGAAAAGGAAAGTGGATAGGAGGTAATGGTGTAATAAGAAAAATTGAATTCTTAAAAAATTTAGACTTAACAATTTTATCTAATAGAAGAAATATAAAACCATTTGGTATAAATAAAACAAATGAAGCTAAAACCGGAGAAAATTTAATAATTAAAAAAAATAAAACTACAAAGTTAAATTATGTTTGCCAAATTAAAGTAAAAAAAGGAGATAGCCTCATAATTAAAACTCCAGGTGGAGCAGGCTATGGTTAAAGCTAGCAGATTAAATTTTAGTAGTTGTAATAATGTTTATTTATTATAGACTTCTTTGAAAGAGAGAAATGATGAGATTTTTATTAAATTTACTAATAGTTTTCACTTTCCTATTTGTAGCAAACTGCTCAATTAATAAGACCTCTCAAAATATTACTAATGAAGTGCCAGTTGCTAAAGATCCACCAGTTGCTAAAGACCCATGGGAAAATTTTAATAGAGGCACTTTTGCTTTTAATAAAGTATTTGATAAGTATTTACTGTCACCACTTGCAAAAGGTTATAGAATTATATTACCTAGTGAAGTAAGAACAGGTATAAGAAACTTTTTTAGTAATCTTAAAGAACCCTGGACTTTTATAAATGCAACTTTACAAGGAGATCTTAAAAACTCTGGTGTTTCTATTGCTAGGTTTGGATTAAATACAACTATAGGTTTGTTAGGAATTTTTGATGTGGCCTCAAGCTTAGGCTTAGAAAAACAAAAAGAAGACTTTGGTCAAACTTTAGGTGTATATGGAGTAGAATCTGGTCCTTATTTAGTACTTCCACTGTTAGGCCCTAGCACCGTTAGAGATGCCATTGGAAAAGTAGCGGGAATTGTAGCTGATCCAGTAACAATTGCTCTAAATAAAGACGGAAAAGACGAATGGTTATGGATCGGTACAGCTATAAAAGGAGTAGATTTTAGAGAACAAAATTTAGAAAAAATTGATAACCTAGATGCCACTTCAGTAGACTTTTATGCTACAGTAAGAAGTCTATACTTAGAAAGAAGAAATAGAATGATAAGAAATCAATCTACTGATCAACAAGACCCTTTTCAAGAATTTGATATAGAATAAAGGTAATTACATGAAAAAAATTGGAATAATTTTAACTTTTATATTTTCTTTNGTATTAAATAATGCAAATGCAATTTCAGANAATGAAGCNAATNATTTTATTGTAGATATTGGTAATNAAGCNATAAAAATTCTTAAAATACCAGTTGATGATAAGGAAAAAAGGAAACAAGAACTTCAGAGTCTACTTCAAGAGAAGTTTGCTATGCCTTTCATAGCTAAAATAATACTTGGTAAAGAAATAAATAAAACTATTTCTGAAGAAAAGTTCAAAAAATTTGCAAATATTTTTGAAGTTCACATTGTAAATGTTTATTCTTCTCAACTAGGAACATACAAGGGACAAAAGTTTACCGTTAAAAATACAGAAATTAAGAAAAAGGACGCCTTTGTTTATTCTACTATTGCCTCACCTGATTATCCAACTACAAATATAGTTTGGAGAGTAAGAGACTTAAGTAAAGGCTTAAAAGTTATTGATATGCAAGTAGAAGGTGTAAGTTTGCTAAGAACAAAAAGAAATGATTTTAAGATGGTACTAGATAGTCAGGGAATAGACGGTTTAATCATGGCATTAGAAACCATGAATCAATTACCAGATTTAAAAATACCTGGTGAATAATATTTTTATATAATGATTATTGGCACCCTTAAAGAAAAAGATGAATTTGAAAATAGAGTTTCTATTACTCCCGAGACATGTAAGAATTACCTTAAAAAGGGATTAAGAGTTCTTATTGAAAAAAAATCAGGTGTAGCTGCTAGCTTTACGGATAGTACATATGAAGAACATGGAGCTGAAGTTTTAGAAAGAGAAGAAGTATTAAAGAAGGCAGATATTCTTGTAAATGTTAGTTCTATTCTAGATGAAAGTGATTTAAAACATATAAAAAATAATACAACAATAGTAGGAGGGTTTAACCCTTATGAAAACTTTGATAAATTAAAAAAAATTTTAGGTACTAAAATTAATCTTATATCTTTAGATTTTCTTCCTAGAATAAGTAGGGCTCAATCTATGGATATATTATCATCTCAAGCAAATTTAGCAGGATATAAAGCAGTAATAGAAGCAAGCAGTATTTTCAAAAAAGCATTACCAATGATGATGACTGCTGCAGGCACAATTATTCCTGCAAAATGTCTCATACTTGGTGCTGGGGTGGCAGGATTACAAGCAATAGCTACTGCTAAAAGATTAGGATGTATAGTATTTGCTTTTGATGTTAGACCAGAAGTAGAAGAACAGGTAAATAGTTTAGGAGCAAAATTTATTAAAGTAGAAGAAGAATCAGAAAATGAAGCTTCACAAAGAGTATATGCAAAAGAAATGGGCAAAAACTATAAAAAAAAACAATTAAAAGCTATTCATGATGTAGCTTTAGATATGGACATTATAATATCTACTGCTTTAATTCCTGGAAAAAAAGCACCAATATTAATTGAGGATAAAACAATTGAACAGATGAAAAATGGCAGTATATTAATAGATTTAGCATCTAGTGCAGGAGGAAATATTCAAGGTTCAAAATTTGGTGAGCAAGTTAGTATAAATAGTAGTATAATTTATGCACCTAGAAATTTACCGAGTCTTATAGCTTATGACTCAAGTCTGTTGTTTTCTAAAAATATATTTAATTTCATTTCTAATTTTATAACAGAAAATAACACATTCGATATTGAAACAGAAGATGAATTACTTTTAAAGACTCTACTGATAAAAAGTGGTAATAAAACAAAAAACTTTTATAATGGTTAAAAATGGAAAATGTTGACCCTTTTATAATTAATTTTATAGTTTTTACTCTAGCTATATTTGTAGGATACTTTGTAGTTTGGGCAGTCACTCCAGCTTTGCATACTCCTTTAATGAGTGTAACTAATGCTATCTCTGGAATAATTATAGTAGGAAGTTTAACGTTAATTATATTAAATCCTGAGGTAAATAACTTACAAAATAACTTTGATATATCATCATTGATGGGGTTTTTAGCGACCATATTAGCTAGCATAAATGTTTTTGGAGGTTTTATGGTAACACAAAGAATGTTAGCAATGTATAAGAAGAAAAAAAAAAATAATGAATGAAAACTTTTCAGCTATACTTTATTTAATTTCCTCAGTTTTTTTTATTTTAGCTTTGAAAGGTCTATCATCTCCTGAAACGGCTAGAAGAGGAAATATTTTCGGTATTTTAGGAATGTTAATAGCAGTAATAACACTCCTTCTTCAACCAAATACTTCTAACTTCATACCTGTTATTATCTGTATTTTGTTAGGAGGAGCAATTGGAACAACTTTAGGACTTAAAATAAAAATGACAGCAATGCCTCAATTAGTGGCTGGCTTTCACAGTTTAGTTGGATTAGCTGCAGTTTTTGTGGCTGCAGGTGCTTATTATGCACCTGAAAAGTTTGGTATATCTTCTGGAGATAGCATAAAAATAATAAGTGCTGTAGAAATGTCTATTGGACTAGTTATTGGTGCCATTACTTTCTCTGGATCAATAATTGCTTTTTTAAAACTTCAGTCTTTGATGTCAGGCAATCCGATAACATTTAAATTTCAACATGCGTTAAATGCATTAATTGGTACTTTAATAATT
>NHDP01000022.1 GCA_002170595.1 Alphaproteobacteria bacterium TMED62 | reverse complement strand
TAACTCAAAATCATAATAAAAACCATTTTCTATTGTAGGTCCAATTGCAAGTTTAACATCAGGAAATAAATTCTTTAGAGCTTTAGCTAAAACTTGAGCAGTTAAAGTGTGTCTCATTATATCTAAGCCTTTACTACTATCTAAAGTCAAAATAGCAACTTTAGCATCATTATTGATTTTTTCGCATAAATCTTGTTCAAGTCCATTAACCTCAATCGCTACAGCTTTTTTCAATAATGATTTAGAAATACTTTGTGCGATATCTATTCCTCTAGAGCCTCCAACAAAATCTTTTTTTGCTCCATCTGGAAGGGTGATTTTAATGATATTTTTATTATCCATATTATTTTTTTAAATTTTTTTCCAAGTAGTTTTGTTAGATTGATCTTTAATTTCAATACCCATTGTAATTAATTTATTTCTAATATCATCTGCTAATTTATAATCTTTATTTTTTCTAGCCTCATTTCTTTTTTTTATCAAGATATTGATCTCTTCTACTTCAAAAATCTTTTCTTCTTTCTTTTGAGGATCAGATTTTTTTTTTGAAAATATTCCAATTATTTTTCCTAAGTATACTATAGCCTGAATAATAATTTTTTTTTCTACTTCATTTTTTTTATTTATATCTTTAACTCTACCATCTAGAATACTTAGTGCCTTAGAAATATTTAAATCATCTAATAAAGNTTCTTCAATTTGANTTATTATATCATTGTTAGTAATACTTTCAGATNAATATTTTTTATNCTCTTCNANTATNTTATAATATTTAGTTATTCTATTTTTTGATTGAACTANTACTTGGTTACTCCAATTTANTGGACTCCTATANTGAGCACTTAAAAGACTTANTCTAATAACCTCTCCNTCATATAGCTTCAAATANTCTTTTACTAANCCTATATTACCTAAAGATTTTGACATCTTTTCAGCATTAACAGTAACAAATCCATTATGCATCCAATATTTNGCGTAACTATTTTTTTTATTTATATTTCCACTNAAACAACAACTTTGTGCTATCTCATTTTCATGATGAGGAAANTTTAAATCTAATCCTCCNCCATGTATATCAAAAGGTGTACCTAATATNTCTGTTGCCATCACAAAACACTCTGTATGCCATCCTGGCCTTCCCNTACCCCANGGTGAGTCCCATGCAGGCTCATTTTTCTTAGATGGTTTCCATAATACAAAATCTTCAGGATTCTTTTTATAATTTGAAACTTTTATTCTGCTTCCAGCAATTTGTTCTTGTTTATTTCTACTNGAAAGAGAGCCATAATTTTTAAATTTAGATACATCAAATATTANGTTACCTTCAGCATTATAAGCANANTNCTTTTCTTNAAGTTCNACTATNGCNTGAACCATTTTTTTNACATATTCTGTAGCCTTTGGCTGATAATCTGGCTTAAATACATTTAACATTCTCATATCATTATTATAAATTTTAGTAAATTTTTCAGTTATTACGGATAAGGGTACTTTTTCTAAATTACTTCTATTTATAATTTTATCNTCAATGTCAGTAATNTTAGATACATAAGTTACCTTAGGATATAAATGTTTAAGCAATCTTATTAAAGTATCAAAAACNACTGCCATTCTTGCATTTCCAATATGTGCATAATCATAAACGGTNGGTCCNCAAGCATANACTCTTATATTATTTTTATCTATAGGCTCAAATAAAACTTTCTTGTTTTGCATAGAATCATATATNACTAGCTCAGGCATAAGCTATCACATTTTTTTCAAATAGNATATTAAGTAAAGGAAAAAGAGGAAGTCCTAAAATAGTNTTAGTATTTCCAATAACTTTAGAAAAAAGATATTTACCATTAGCTTCATATTTATAAGAACCACAAGATTCTAATGGTAAATCTAAATCTACATAATTTCTTAAAACCTTCTCTGNTAGTTTTCGCATCTTTATCTTTACTTCCTCTGAGTAACTCCAAATNATTTTATTATCATANCATANACTTACTGCGCTTATTAATTTATGAGTTTTNCCATTAAGTTCTAAAAGCTGTTNAACTGCTNTTCTTTTAAANTTTGGTTTTGAATAAANCTTACCTTGATTTACACAAATTTGATCTGCTCCTATTACATANGCTTCTCTTTTTTTTTTGCTAACACTTAAAGCTTTTGCTTCCGCTAACTTTTTAGCCAAANAATTATAGCTTTTACCNTTATATTCTTTTCTAACAATCTTTTCATTCACTCCTGATTTTATCTGAGTAAAAGTTAAGCCANTATCTTTCAACATCTTNANNCTAGGTTGAGAATTAGAAGCTAANATTATTATTGATTTTGAGTATATTATGGATCTAGNTTTTTTTATCAATTATANCNAACTTAGTTTTTACCAATAAAATTCANAAATTCCATTCGTGTTCTAGCATCAGTTCTAAATAAACCTAACATTCTACTNGTNATGGTNCTNGTNCTAGACTTATGCACNCCTCTTGTAGTCATACATTGGTGAGCAGCATNAANNACTACTGCAACTCCTTTTGGCAATAAAACTCNTTGAATACATGCNGCAATTTGNGCNGTCATAGTTTCTTGAGTTTGCAATCTTTTNCCATANCANTCAACTACTCTCGCTAATTTACTAATTCCTACNACTCTTTTATCTGGTATNTAGGCNACATGGGCTTTTCCTAAAATGGGAACCATNTGATGTTCACAGTGNGACTCTAATCTAATNTCTTTAATTACTACCATTTCATCGTATCCAGCTACTTCTTCAAAAGTNTTTGATAATATTTTATCTGGATCTGTTGTATATCCCTCAAAAAACTCTTTATAAGCATTGATAACCCTTTTAGGCGTCTCTAATAAACCTTCTCTATCCGGATTATCTCCTGCCCAAGCTATGAGTGTTTTAACAGCCTCTTTAGCTTCTTCTTCTGAAGGTTGATTTTTACTAATTATATTTTTTTTCAAAGTATTGTTATTTTTCATATTAATTTATGTTTATTTTTAAAATTTCATATATTATTATCATTTTTAGTAAATAATTACAAATAACCATTCATGTGGGTCAAATGAAAATTGATGAAAAAAATATCATTTTTAATAAAAGAGTATCAATAGAACAAATTGAAGAAGGAAAAGAATTTTGTCCGAAATTTAATGAAGAAGGCTTAATTCCTTGTATAACTATTGAATATGGTAGCAAAGAAGTTTTAATGTTTTCTTTTCTCAATGAAAGAGCTTTTAAGAAAAGTATAGCAACAGAAAAAGCTCATTACTATTCAAGAAGCAGAAAAAAAATTTGGTTTAAAGGAGAGGTTTCAGGTATGTATCATCAAATCCAAGAAATATTAATAGATGATGATCAGGATTCAGTTATCTTTATAGTTAAATTAAATAAGCCAAAAAAAGGTGGACAAAAAGCTTCTTGTCATGTGGGATATAAAAGTTGCTTTTACAGAAAAATTGAAGCTTCAGAAAAAAACATAGTGCTAAAATTTACAGAGAATAAAAAATCTTTTGATCCTAAAATAATATATGAAGGCATAGAAAACCCAACAAAAATTTAATAAGCTACCTTAAAAAATAAAGTAAAATCTATAGTTGACATACTATAGGTTATTCCTATATATATTATAGGAATTCATAATAATATATCAGGAGATTTTGAATGAGATTTTTTTTTATTTTTATCGCTTTCCTTTCTTTTAATAAAATAAGAGCTCAAGAAGATTTAGGAACAATAGATGTAATAGGTACATCTCCTTTGCCTGGTATTTTAATTGATCGTAAAGATGTTCCTCATACTTCTCAAAAAATTACAGAAACTCAAATTCAAGAAAACCTAACAAAATCCATAACGGATCTCATGAATGAGAACTTTTCGGGCGTCTCTGTTAAAGATTTACAAAATGGAGCTTTTCAAAAAAATCTAGATTATAGAGGTTATACAGCCTCTCCACTGCTAGGTGAGTCCCAAGGAATAGCCGTATATTTAGACGGAGTTAGAATAAATGAAAGTTTTGGTGATACTGTTCAATGGGAACTTATACCAGAAAATGCAATAAAACAAATTGACTTAATGAGTTCAAATCCTGCTTTTGGACTAAATGCATTAGGTGGTTCACTTGCATTAAGTACAAAAAAAGGGCTAGATTATAAAAATAAAGAATTTGTAGATACTTTAAATAAATATGGTTCTTTCAATTATACCTCTGAATTAATGGAATATGGTTATGGAACAGATTCTTTTGGTACATATACATCTATTGAACTAGAAAGAGACGGTGGATGGAGAGATCACAGTGATGGTGAGATTACAAGATTCTACTCTAACTATGGTATTGAAAGAGACAGTTTTGATATAAATTTTTCATTTCTAGGAGGTAATACAGATTTGAATGGTAATGGTGTGACACCCATAGAACTTCTTCAAAAAGATAGAGAAGCAGTATTTACATGGCCTGACAAAACCTCTAATAAAATGAGTTTATTTTATGGAAACTCTAACTTTTATACAGCTAAGGATGGAATAATCTCCACAAATTTTTATCATAAAAGACTATATAGAACTACTTTTAATGCAGACGAAGTTGATGCTGAAGAGTGTGCAGAAGATAGTGCTGCTGATGCTACAGAATTAAAAATTGATTATGGTTTTGATGATGCTCCTTTATGTGGTGAAGATAATTCAACAGGTGATTATGGGATTATCTTAGATCAACGAGGGAATGCTATTGAATCTAATGATAATATAAGAAAATATGGATTATTAAATAAAACATATACTACTACAACAACTATAGGTGGTGCTATGCAATATGATAATCTATTTAATATTTTCAACAAAACTCATAAAATTTCATTTGGTACATCTTATGATCAAGCAAAGACATATTTTAGGTCACAAGGATTTTTAGGATCACTAACTAATGAAAGAACTGTAACTCCTCTTTATTTGAGTGATGGAACACCTTTAGAATTAGTAGCTGAACAAGAACATGCTGGCGCTGGTAATGATCCTGATGATACAGAAAGAGGTGATGTCGGACCAGCTGAAGTTACAGGTAAATTAAATGTTTATGGTGTTTATGCTAGTGATAACTTTCAATACAATGACAAGTTAATCTTAAATAATGGCCTGAGAGCTAACCTAGCTTTTGTTGAGTTAATAGATAATTTTAAAACTCCAACGTATACGAGAACAGCTTTTATAAATGGTGACCATAGATATTTTAGAGTTAACCCTTCTTTAGGCTTTGTATATAACTTTACTGATGAAATTGCTATTATATCTAACTATAGAGAGGCTAATCGAGCTCCCTCTCCTGTAGAGTTAAGCTGTGCAGATCCTTCAGCTCCTTGCCGACTACCTAATGCTTTTGTAGCAGACCCTCCCTTAGAGCAAGTAATAACTAGAGGAGCTGAGTTTGGAATGAGAAGTAATTATAGCATACAAAATTATAATTATAATTTTAATGCTATAGGACATTTTTCGCAAAATTCAGAAGATATATTATTTGTAAGTTCTGGTACAGGTCTATCTTCAGGCTTTTTTAAAAACTTTGGTAAAACTAACAGACTGGGTTTAGATATATCTTTAAGGGCAGACAGGATTAATTCTATGAAAGGTTTTCAATCATCTATAATAAATTATTCCTATTTGAAAGCTACATTTCAATCAGCTCATACTTTACCGGCTGCAAATCATCCTAATGGGGCTAATGATGTAGAGGCAGGAGATATAATCCCAGGTATGCCTTTACATAAAATAAACGCTAAAACCACTTATAGTTTTAGTAATAAATTTAATGTTTCGCTCGGGGCTTTAGGAACAACTGGTGTTTATCTTAGAGGGGATGAATCTAATCAATTAAATAAAACAAGTCCATATGTAGTATTTAATTTAGAATCTAAATATCAACCTACAAAAGACATAACTGTGTTTGCTAGATTTGATAATTTATTAGATAGCAAATATGAAACTATGGGAGTTTTAGGAGAAGCAAGCTCAAGTGAAGTAAATGTTCCTATTAGAGAGCTTGGTGATACAGGTTCAGGTGATACTGCAGTAGGCGCTTTAGATCCTAACTTTCTATCTCCAGGTCAACCGTTTTCATTCTTTATAGGAACTAGTATAAAGTGGTAGTATTTGAATTGAATACGATAATATCTAGATTTATAATCTCTTTATGTTTATAAATTTAAATTATTCTTTATCAACCTTATTACACATACTTATTTTATTTTTTTTATTTTTTACATTAAAAACAGAACGACAACCAAAAATGTATAATGAAGTAATAAATATTAATTTGAGTACCTTAAAAACTTTTGAAACTGAAAATACATTGGAAAAAGATAATTTTGCACCAGTAAAAAAAATAGACAGCAAAAATCAAGCTAATAACAATAAAAAGAATTTATCTAAATCAAAAATAATAAATAAAGAAGCTAAAATAAAAAATATTAGTAGCTTTAAGGAGCAAAAGGAGGAGGAGGAAAATATTAAAAACAACTATCAAATAGAAAAAAATTTTGAAGATATTGAATCAAAAACCGTTTCACAACAGCAAAACCTTAAAAAAAAAAATACTTCTGCTAATACCATTGCAGATGAGAACAGAAATATTTTTAATAACTATAATGATGAACTTAAAGCTTTAATTCAAAGAAATGCTACTCAAAATTACCCTCGCATATCTTTGAGGAAAAAAGAAGAAGGTATTGTAGAATTAAATTTTTCTATAGATATTAATGGAAATATTCTAAATATTACAGCAGGAAAAAAAACAAATGCTCCTCAGAGATTGATCACTGCTTCAATAAATACATTAAAACTAATATCACCTTATAAAAAAAATCCAATACTAAAAAAAAAAAATACTTTTTCTATTATTATCGTATATAAATTAAAGTAGACAAATGATAAATGTATTAAAAAAGCACGCTGATAATTTAAAAACTATTCTTGAACTAGAAGGAGAAGAAGGACAATTTGAATATCTTATTGATATTGGGAAAAAATATGGATCCTTAGAAGCTGAAGATAAGATTGATAAAAACAAGATGTCAGGATGTTTAGCACAAGTATGGATAAAGTTTTATGCTAAAGATGGAAAAAATTTTTTTGATGGAGACAGTGATGCACTAATTGTTAAAGGACTAGTTAAAATCATTGCAGAAGCACTTTCAGGCTTAACTAATGAAGAAATAAGAAATTTAAAACATGATGTAGTAAATAAGTTGGGTTTAGGCCCTAGTTTATCAGCTAGAAGACAAGTAGGTATGATGTCAATGATTGATCATATAAAAATTATTACAGGGACAAAATAAATTCTCATTGAAAAATTACATAATATTTTCAAAACTAATAGTCTAAGCCAACTAATAGTTGTTTTTATAGTTTTTGGAATTAGTGGCAGTGTTTCAGTTTTTGTATCTAACCCCCTATTAAATTATTTAAATTATGATGAATATATTGAAAATTCTTTTATAAAATTTGTTTTAAATGTTCTAATAATCTTTCCGGTCTATCAGGTTATTTTAATTTTTGTTGGCACTTTATTTGGTCAATTTAATTATTTTTGGTCTTTTCAAAAAAAGTTTTTGAATAAACTTTTTAAAAAAAAAGTTGAGTAATTATTAAACTTATTTTATGTTATATGTGTGTTTGGTGTTTTGTTAATACAAAAATAAAAGGGAATTAGGTTAATATCCTAAGCTGTCTCCGCAACTGTAAAAGTTTAGTTAACTTTATTACCACTGGAATATCTGGGAAGGTAAGTTGATGTAAATACTTTAAGCCAGGAAACCTGCCAAATACTGTCTATAGCTTAACGTCGGAGGGTGCGTTATTAGCGCGATATTCATCGTTCATGGACATTATTTTAATTTTACATTGNAAGGATGTACTATGNGNTTTTTTATTTTTCTATATNTATTNCTANNTATNAANACANTTCATGCNNATGAAGATTTNGGTAAAGTAGTGGCCTCACCAAATAAATCTTTATTACAATTAGAGAAGACAGGTTCTTCAATTTTATTGATAGAAAAAAATGATATTGGGAACTCCGCTTCTACTTCTACTAGCGGTTTATTACAAGAATTTGGTGGTTTTTCAGTAGCACCTAAAGGTAATAAAGGAAGTGATCCTAGTTATTTTAATAGAGGGTTAGCGAGAAAATATATAAAAGTTCTTGTTGATGGTATGGATTTNTCAGATATAACATCAACNCAGGAAGANCCNACTTANATAGATAANATNAATATTAGTAATATTGANAATATAGAAATACTAAATGGTTCGCAGGGNACTTTNTATGGNGGAGGNTCGATAGGAGGNGTTATCTCTTTAAGNTCTTTATTACCNAATGAAACTGGTCTGAATCAAGAACATAATGTAGAAGGAGGATCATACGGAACAATTAAACACGCTCACTCTATTAAATTTTTAAATAAAAATATTAATTTTGTTATTAATATTGATAATGAAAGATCTACTGGATATCACTCTTTTATTGATACTGGTCTAACGCAAAATGAAAAAGATGGATATTATTTATATGGAGCTAATTTTTTATCTAATTTTAAAATAAATTCGAATTTAGAAGCTAATTTCAATGGTAGAACATATAAACAACATAATGAGTATGATGATACATATGCTTATCCTGGAGATAGTCTAGTACATTTTAGAGATGATAAAGTTACTGCATTCTTATTAGACTTTACTTACAAACATGATAATATTAGTCATAAATTGACTTATCAGCCTACCTACACCACTAGAATAAGTACTTCAGGGGCGAATTATGAATATGATGGAAGAAAAAATAGACTTGAATATTTATTATCTAGTAACTTTTTTGGTATTAATAATTTATTTGGTATAGATTATCTGAAGAAAAACGCTGATATGAATGGAACATTAGCAGACCATGATGTATATTCCATTTTCTCAGAATTTAAATTTAAACCTACTTTAAACACTAATTTAGAAATATCTGGAAGAAGAG
>NHDP01000021.1 GCA_002170595.1 Alphaproteobacteria bacterium TMED62 | reverse complement strand
AGCGAGCAGAAAATATTAAAATTTCAAGATAGTAGTAAATTTATTCACATTACTACTGATGGATTATGGGTGGATTCTAAAGGCAATTATGGCAACGAAATATGTTATGGTAGTATTGAAATATCTGGTAAAAATGAAAATCTTGATATCTTATGTGAAATTACAGACCAAGAAGGAATAGTTTTAAAAGTTTCAAGAAAAAGAAATTCTTTAGTTGGTGGTGGAGTAGGCATAAATACCTATATTGAAGTACCAGAAAAATATAAATTTCTTAAAGAAAAAAAATGTACATATGCTGTAACCCAATTAAATACAAATTTCTTCTATAAACAAAAATGTAAGTTTGATTAATTAAAAATCTAACAATAAGCTAATTGATTCTCTTCCAATATCTTATAACTTTTTTTACTTTTCTTCATTCCTCATCTTTATTATAAATCTTGCCGTTTTTCTTTCCCCATTAAATAGGACAAGCGATCATCTATTTCTTTGCTAAAGGTATTAAAAAGTATTTTATACTTAACTAGTACTATATATTATAAACATGAAATATATTCCAATAACATTTATGTTTCTGCTTTTAATAAATAAGGCAAACTCAAATGAATTTAAAGATTATATATTTAAATATTTTATATCTAGTAAATAAGTAACAATAAAAATTTTAGAAAATGAAAAGTTTTATACCTACAACTCAAAAGATATATGGGAATACAGTTAAGGTGATTATGGTAAGGAATACCGTTCAGGATATGTTAAAGAATCTAATAATAATCTAAGTCTAGAAGTTTATTACGAAACAAAAAATCAAGATGGTGATATATTTGTAATTAAAGAATTCGCAACTCATAAAAAGAAAAAGAGATAGAGAAAATAAATCTTTAAATAGGACGGGTAAATATAAAAATTATATTTGTTTATAAAGTACTAATCTCATTCTTTATTAAGGATAGTATACTTGATTTAAGGCAGTATAAAATTAAAAAATAAATAATCTTTTGCGAAGTATCATTAAAATTTTATTTGCTAAAAAAATAAAAAATTAAGGCAACAAGACTGCTTTAAATTACTATACATCTGTAAAATTAAAAATAGCAGTCAGCTTCTTTAAACAGGTAATTGATAGTGTTAGTAAAGCAGTTATTATTAAATATGACTCATATTATGATATTTATTATATCAGCAGGATTATATTTGAGTGGTTGGCCTACAGCTGAATATTCTAATGCTGTGAAGAAAAAAAATATAATTATTCAATGTAGAAAAGTCGAACAGTCAAAGTATTTTGTATTTAATCTTTATATAACTGGAAATAATAAATTTGAATTATTTTTCAATTAGATATTAAAAACTGTTTTTTTGTTGAATGATCTTTTACTATTGCTGAAATCACATTAACCTTATGTAAATCAGTAAATTGATCTGTACTCTTTTCTATTACACCAGAAGATA
This sequence comes from Alphaproteobacteria bacterium TMED62, assembly GCA_002170595.1. GTDB lineage: Bacteria > Pseudomonadota > Alphaproteobacteria > TMED109 > TMED109 > TMED131. The sequence continues at coordinate 60,794 of NHDP01000021.1, read as the reverse complement.
TCTTCTTATTTCTTATATTTCTATAAATATTGTCCCATTCTTTAAATAAGAATTCTTCCTCTTTCTTGCTAAGCCATCTTTTCTTTCTGCTACGTATGGTATCTTTAAAACTGTTTAAAGCATTAAAAAGAGCAGTTTGAAGTTTAGAGTCATGGGTACTTTTAGTAAAGAACAATTTAATTAAAGACCTAAAATTTTCAAATATACTAGATTTATTTTTTTCTGCATAAAACTTATAAAGAAAGTATATTTTATAATACAATAGTTTTAATTTGGTTAAGTTAAAACAGTATTTTTGTGAGGGTATAATAGCTAAACTATCAAGAATGTGGCTAAAATATTTTTTATTTAAAGTAATTTTTCCTGAGTCGAATAAACTATTAAACAATTGGGTGCCTGGTAGAGCCATATAATAACCTACAGATAAATCAGTAACTCCCTGATTAGCAAGTCTCTTAACAAACTTTATATTCTCTTTCAAATTTTTATTGGTGTCATGCGGAAATCCAATTACAATAAATACTGCAATATTTAAACCTGCTGAGGATGCAGATGAAATACTATGAAATAAATTTTCTGTTTTCATTCTTTTTTTTATTAACTTTCTGGTTTCTTCTGATCCAGACTCTGGAGCATATGCCATGCTAGTCATTCCAGATTTCTTTAATAAGTGTGCAATTTCATCATCTATAGCTTCTGATCTTGTTCCCGTAGGTAACTGCCAGGTAATTTTCAATTTCCTTTTAATAATTTCTTCACAAAAAGTTTTAATCCAATCTTTTTTTATAATAGCCGTTAAATCCTGAAACGGAAAATTTTTAGCGTTAAACTTTTTTTTATAAAGTTCCATTTCGTCTACAACTTTTAAAGGATCTCTAGGAATCCATCTAGGTAACCACATATTTGGAGCAGAACAGTATGTGCATTGATAGGGACATCCCCTAGTTGCTAATATTGGTATTGTAATATCATCAGAATACATTCCCCCAACAAATCTATTTTCATGATATTTTTTAATTTGAAAACTTTCCCAGTCAGGAATAGAGATATCATCTAGATCTGTTCTTCTTTGCCTTCTAGAATTTATGATTATCTTATTTTTTATCCTGTATCCAAGGCCTTTAATATTTATTAGTTTTTCTCTTTTTATAGATCTTAAAGTGAGTAATTCTACTATTGTCTCTTCTCCTTCTCCCATAACAATAAAGTCAGCTTTAGACGTTGCAAGACAAAATTCTGGCATAGCTGAAACATGTTCACCTCCTATAACTATTTTTTTTTTAGGAAATTTTATTTTAATTAATTCAATTAATTTTACTACTAGTGGCCACTCATGAGTAAACACCACTGTTATACCTATATAGTTAGTTAATTTGGAAATCTTACTAATAATTTGAGAAAAGCTTTCACCAACTAAATACCCTTTATAATAGCCAATTCTATTTTTTGGATCATTGCCTACAGCATCAATAACTTGAACTTCCAAATTATTTTTTTTAAGATTTGATGCGATATAAGCTAAACCTAATGGTAGAGTAATAGAAGTAGTAGCAAACCTAAACGCTTCAACCGCTGGTGGTCTAATTAAGGTAATATCATAAAATTGATTTTTAGTTAACATACTAAAACATTAGTAGAAAAAAAAAAAATAATCAAAAGAATTTATAGAAAAAATCTTTTTAGCATCATAAGATACCAGCACATTCGAACATATTGATATCTTCAGGGTGGGAGGCTTCCTATCCAGACTCACTATTGTATACTATTTGTACTACTTTTAATAGCTTTCTCACAGCCTGCTCTATCAGCTTAATTATAAACATTATAATTCTTTCTCCATTAAAGTAAGACAAGCCATTAGTTACTTTGATTGTATTTCAATTTCTTTGTTAAAAGTATGGAAAATAAATTTTATTTTAAAGTACTATATTTGAATTAATATAGATTATAAATATTATGATGTTTACAATCTTTATGTTTCTGTCTGTTTTTCCTTTTTAAGTTAGTTATATCTAAAGCTTAAGCTTGGTAAGATTGCCTATGACTAATTATCAGGAAAAAAAAGAAAACTATATTATTTTATTGATAGTTAAGATAATAATAATTATCTCCTATTGCACACGATTTCCTATCCAGACTTTTTTATTTCTTCAATAGTAATAGATCAATAATGTATATATGCTTATGTTTGTAAATTTATGCTTTGCTTAACTTACTAGAATTTATTATATTTTAGCTTTATTTTATCGCGTGATTATATTTTGGTAAGCTTAAAACAAAAAGAAGATTATTTTTTTTCTACTTTTAAAGAAATCAATCATATATTAAAGAAGTATGAAATCAAAGCTTGGGTAGATGCCGGAATATTATTAAAACATTATAGAAAACAAAATATTTTTCCATCCTCAGATATAGACTTTGGAATAAAATCCCGAGATTTAAAAAATATAATGCATTTTGTTAATAACTTAAAAGCAAAAAACTATGAGGTTACCACGTTAGGTAATTCTCCTTTATTATTTGAAGGCTTAAGCATTCAAAAAATATTTAGTAATAATTTTGTAATAAATATTGATATTTATGTTTATTACTCTGTAAAAAATTTTTTTTGTCGCCCTAATATGCACAAACCTCTAAAACAAGACTATTTTTCTGTTTTTTTATTTATACTTTTAAATAAATTTAATAAATTGAAATTAAATGGAATTATTTCAAATTTTAATTTACTAAACTATATTTTTTCTAAAATAATTTTAATTCTATCGTGGATATATTTTAGATTTGCTCAAACTACTCAATTTGCTATTCCTTTTGAGTGCCTAAATGAGCTTATAGCTGTTGAAAAAAATGATAATAATTTTTTAATACCAAAAAATACTAAAGAATATATTATTTGGCGATATGGACCTAAATGGAAAATTCCAAATAAAAACTGGAGATTAACCGATGGAAATATGGTATTTTTAAATAATCTAAAACTTTTCTGGGGCTACTATACTAAAGCTAAAAAATTTAAAATTATTACGATAAAAACTAAAGTAGGTAGACCTGGAAAAAACTCTATCTTTAAATTTAGCAAGAAAGAAGTCATAAAAATTAAAAAGTCAAAAATAAAATCTCATTTATATTGAAGTAAAGATTATGAAAAAATTTATTTGGAAAACAAAAGGACAAACTTTATATTGGCTAAGTGATAAAGTAAAAAAATCTAAAGTTCCTTTTTTGCTTACTTTCAAACTACGTAACTGGAAAAATAATCCTGACTTAATTCTTAAAAAAATAAAGCAAAATTTTATGAATAAGAATATAGCTATAAGGTCATCAAGCATTAATGAAGATACAGTAACAACTTCAAATGCTGGAGCATATGAAAGTTTTTTAAATGTTCCTTATAATAAAAATAAGTTAGTAGCTGAAAAAATTAATAAAGTATTTGATAGTTATAACAAAAAAAATGTTAATGATGAGGTTTTAATACAAGAAATGATTGAGGACATTGCTTTTTCAGGTGTAATTTTTACGCATGAAATAAAAAATAAAGCACCATATTATTCTATTAATTATGATGACATTTCTGGTTCTTCAACCACCGTCACATCTGGTACTTCTACATATAGCAATAAAACATTATATATACATAGATATTCACTAAATTGTGTGAGATCTAAAAGGTTTTCTAAATTATTAAACTCTATTTTAGAAATTGAAAGTTTATTTAATAACAATGAATTAGACATAGAATTCGTAGTCACGAAAAATCAAATAATAAATATTTTACAAGTTAGGCCTATAATTAATCGAAATGCTCTTAAAAAGAGTGATTATATGTTAATTAGCAAATATATTAAGAAGTTACAATTAAATTTGAAAAAAAATTATTTCAATGAAGATAAAATAAGAAAAGCCATACCATTATTTGGACAAATGCCAGATTGGAATCCTGCAGAGATGATAGGGGTGATTCCAAGAAAGTTATCATATTCTCTTTATGAAACACTTATTACTAAAGATGTATGGTGTTTAGCTAGAGAAAAAATGGGATATAAAAAATCTAAGACAAGATCATTAATGTATAATTTTTCTGGCCACCCTTTTATTGATGTAAGAACCAGTTTTTATTCTTTCATACCTAAAAAATTAAATGCAAAAATAACAAACAAATTAGTCAATTTTTGGATAAATAATTTAAAATTATTTCCACAGCTTCATGATAAAGTAGAATTTGAAATTGCTATAACTACTTACTCATTTAATATAGAAAAAGAAATAAATAAATTACCAAAGGAAATTTTTTCTATAACAGAAAAAAAATCTATAGAGGAAGCATACTACCAACATTTTTTTAAATTAATGACAACAAGGTCTCAAGGATCATTGCATCACTCTAATAAAGAAATTCTACAATTAAATATTAAATTAGAAAAAATATATAAAAATAATGAAATTTCCATTCCAGAGTTAATAGACTTATGCAGACTCTACGGCACTTTACCTTTTGCAAAACTAGCCAGGCATGCGTTTATAGGCACTAAACTTATTAAATCATTAGCAGAATGTAAAGCTATGAAAGCATCAAGAATATCTACATATTTATCATCAATAAAAACTATATTATCAGAAATGTTAGAAGACATTCAAAAAGTAAAGGATAATTCTTATAGTATAAAGAAATTCAAATTAAAATATGGTCATTTAAGACCAGGAACTTATGATATTACTTCCAAATGCTATAGAGACATTGATCCTATAGAAATATTTGGAGATAGAGAAATAAATAAAAGCCATAGCAAATTTAAATTAACTAAATTAGAAGAAAAAAGCATAAATGAAGTTATTCAATATTATAAGTTTCCTTTTAAAGATGCTTTTGAGCTTTTGAATTATGTTAGATTATCTATTCAAGCGAGAGAATCTGCTAAATTTAATTTTACTAAGGTAATTGATTTAATCTTCAAAAAAGTAAGAATAATTGCCAAAAATAACCAATTTAGAATTAATGATTTATCATATTTAAGCATACAAGATATAATTTTAATTGAAAAACAAAATAGCAAAAAAATTAGAAAAAAATTATCAAATAATATTAAAAATAATAAACAAAAACATAAAGTTTTTGCCTGTATGAGGTTACCTCAATTAATTATGGACCCTAATCATTGTGCTGTTATTCCTTTTCAAGTATCTTTGCCTAACTTTATAACAAATAAAATTCTAGAAGCCTCTACTAAATTTTTAATTGATTATGACTATAGTATTAATCTTGATAATAAAATAGTTTTTATAGAAAGCGCTGATCCTGGCTATGATTGGCTATTTACCACAAAATTTTCTGGGCTAATCACTAAATATGGAGGCGCAAACTCGCACATGGCCATAAGATGTGCTGAGTTAAAAATACCTGCTGCAATAGGGTGTGGTGAACAATTATTTGAACAATTGAAAAAATGTAATAAAATAAAATTAAATTGTGCCTCTTCAATAATACAACCTTTGTAGGAAAATGATGATAGTTTGGATAATAGGTATAGCAGGTTCTGGAAAATCAACTCTAGCTAGACTGCTGCATAAAAGTATTGTAAAAAAAAGTAAACCTACAGTTTTACTCGATGGAGATCATATCAGAGAATTGTTCTCTTATGATTTAGACTACACTATTGAAGGTAGATTAAAAAATGCTAAACGAATTATAAATCTATGTCACTTATTAGATTTAAATAATATTAATGTTGTATGTGCTATTTTATCAATTTCAGAGAGTGATAGAAATTGGTGTAGAAAAAATTTTTCCAAATATATTGAAGTTTATATTAAATCTAATATTGACGTTATTCAAAAAAGAGGTTATCGAAAAATTTATGATGATTTTGATAAGGGGTTAATCAAAAATGTAGTAGGAAAAGATTTACCTTTCCAAGAGCCTAATAAGTATGACCTTCTGATTAATAACAATAATTCCAAAAATAAATTTTTAGAAGATTGTAAAAGTACTATAAAAACTATTATCAAAAAAGTCTAATGTCATACAAATATACTAACATAGACCCTACTCTTAATAGAGGTTTATACATGTATTGCAAGTTTGAAAGAATTTCATTTTTACATTCATATGAAGATAGTAGAAATTTAGCTATTAAAAAAGCTTACGAGAAATTAAATAAAAATATAATTACGTATGTAGAAGAAAATTGTTTAAATGGCCTAAAAGATAAAATGGAATATGATGAAATATTAGAAAGTTATAAAAATGTAATAAATACTAAAATAAATTCTTTAAAAAAAAAAGTTAATAAAAATAGCCATAATAAATTAGTTTTTTCTTTAGATAGCATTCATAAAAAATCTGACTTAAAGTCAAAAGAAAGCATAAATACTTTGAATTTTATAATTAAATCTTATGAAATAAAAAAAGAATTACATCTATTAAACGAAAATTTAGATTTAGATAAAAAGCTATATAAAGATTATTTGGAAAGTTATCACTTTATGTTCAGTCTAGTTCTTATTAAGGCAACTCTTAATAGAATTAACCAGTATAAATGTTTTAATACTTTATTAAAATTAAATGATTTAATGATTTATCGAATGCATCATTCTCTTTTATTTAATCCCATTTTTATATTTTATTCGCTAGTTTTAGAAAATAAAATATACAATGTTATAAAAAAGGAAAAGATTGGAAATTAAATGGAATTTATAAGTATCTTAGCAAATTCTTCAAGGTCACAGGCATATTTACAGACTTTAGTTAAGAATAAAATTTTTCCTAATAAGGTTATTATTTTAGATGATCAGGATAAAAAAAAATTAGGGAAGTTTAATAATGTAGACTACACTAAACTAAATAAAGTCTATAAATTTGAAGCAGCCCAAATGAATCCTAGAGAAACTTTAATAGAAACATTAAATAAACATAATATTAAGTTTGATACTGTAATGAACCCGGATATAAATTCAGATGAATTGTTTTCAATAATATCTAAATCTAAAATAAAATTAGCCTTAGTTTCTGTTTATGCAGGCCAAATATTGAGAGAAAAAATTTTAACTTTAAAAAAATATTATCTTCATATACATGGGGGCATTCTTCCTGAATATAGAGGAAGTACCACCATGTATTATTCTTTATTAGCATCAAATACTGTAGGGGCTTCCGCTATTTTTCTAAATAAAGGAATAGATACAGGAGATATTGTTTGCACCAAAGAGTATAAAGCAACTTTTGGTTCAGAACTATTGGATCTCATTTTTGACCCTTTAATTAGAGCTGATGTTCTTATTAATGCTTTAAAAAAATTAAAATCAAATAACTATCAGGTTAACCAACAACAAAATAATGTAGGAGAAGATTATTTTGTTATTCACCCAGTATTAAAGCACATTGCTATACTTAGGAAAAACCAGTGTTAGTAGGAATAACTGCTCAAAAAATCAAACATCCTACATACAACGAGATGGGTTATTATATCAATGAAAAATGGCAATTACTTTCTAGAATAATAGGAATTAAGTTAATTATGCTAACAAGTTTAGATACAACAGAAGATTTAATAAGTAATAAAACTATCAGTGCTATTATATTATCAGGAGGTGGAAATTTATCAGCTTCTTTTCCTAGAAGTAAAAATTCTAATGAAATCATAAATAATATTGATTTAGAAAGAGAAAAAATAGAAAAAAAACTTTTAGACTTTTCACTATCCGACCAAATTCCGCTTTTAGGTGTTTGCAGAGGTATGCAGGCTGTAGGAAAATACTTTGGAGCAAAACTTATTCCAGTTACAAAGCATGTAAATACAAGACATAAACTAAATTATTTTTGCCCTATAGTTGGAGAAGAAATAAATAAGAATGTAAACTCATATCATGACTTTGGTTTTTCATTGCCTTCTATTCCATCTGAGTTGGACATAATTGCTAGTCATATGAATGTTATAGAAAAGTTTGTTCATAAGGAAAAAAAAATAGTAGGTATAATGTGGCATCCAGAAAGAGAAGAAAACTTTTGCAGTTTTGATATTGGACTTATAAAAAGATTATTTAATTTATAAAATGAAAATTATAATATTAGCAGCAGGTAAGGGGACTAGATTGGGGAAGCTCAATAATAACAAACCAAAATGTTTACTTAAAATTGATGGGAGTAGTTTAATAGAGAGAAATATTTATTTTTTTAAAAAAGCTAATTTAGAACCTATTATAGTAACTGGCTTTAAGAAAGAAAAACTAAATTTTTTGAATGTTCCTACAGTTTATAATCATGAGTTTGAAACATCTAATATGCTGTGGTCATTGTATGCAGCTAAAGAACATATGCATGAAGATTTTCTAGTCTGCTATTCAGATATTTTGGTTAATATAAACCAAATTATACAATTAAAAAATTTTAAGAATGGTATAGGGCTATTAATTGACAGAGATTGGCTAGAGTATTGGAAATTGCGTTTTAGTAATCCATTAGAAGATGCTGAATCCCTAAAATTGTCTCAAGATGGACAAATAATTGATATTGGACAAAAGGAAAAAAGCTTAAGTAATATTCAAGGACAATATATAGGTTTTTTTAAAATATCTGGTAAAAAAAGATTGAGCTTTATAAAACAATTAAAAGATTATTGTGAAAATAACAACACCAGGGATACTGCAAAAAAAGCATACCTTACTGATTTTTTTCAATTATTAATAAAAAATAAATTTAAAATCAAAGCAGTTTTTACAAATGGAGGATGGGTAGAAATTGATAATCCTTTCGACATTATGGCTGCTCATAAATCAGGAAGACTTAAAATTATAGAGCAAGGCTTCTAGGCAATATTTTAAAAACTTGATGATAAGTACTTTTCTCACCTTGCAACTTCTTCTAGATGGCTTAAGTATTCTTAATGCTACAGAAGAAGTAAGTTCTTTAATTGGGATGATATGCACCTGTCCAGTAAACTATTTTAATGGCACAATCTAAGCTTTTACAAAATGTAAAATTACTGAAGGGAAAAATATATTAAGCTAGATATCTCAATAAAATATAATTATAATTTGGGTGCTTAAGCTAGGCTTTTATAAATTAATAAAATTATAAAAATCAGATTATTTCTATAACTAGATAGTTGATAATATTACTTAAATTTATTAATTATTATTTACTCTAAGTATTTTTGAAACTTTATTATATAAATAATTAGCAGCATCTTCTTTAGACATTGTTTCTGTATTTATAGTTATATCTGGAGAACTAGGAATTTCATATGGACTGTCAATACCTGTGAAATCTTTTATTTTCCCTTTTCTAGCCTTTAAATAAAGACCCTTTACATCTCTTTTTTCTAAAGTACTCAGCGAGGCTTGAACATATATCTCAATAAAGTCATTTTTTTTAAATAGTTGTTTAGCCATTACTCTGTCTGTTTCATAGGGTGATATTAAAGCTATTATCACTACTATACCTGCCTCGTACATTAATTTTGATATTTCTGCAACTCTTCTAATATTTTCTATTCTAGCTTCCTCAGAAAAACTCAAATCTTTATTTATACCTTTTCTTAGATTATCCCCATCTAAGATATAAGAATGTATACCTTTTTTATAAAGCTTTATTTCTAACATATTAGCAAGAGTAGATTTACCGGCTCCACTCATTCCTGTTAACCATAAAACTTTACTTTTATGCCCTTTAAGTTTATTTCTATCATTTTTTGATACTGTGCTAGAATTATAAAATATATTTTTAGAATTAGTTGATACTTTATTTATCATTCCAGCTGCTAATGTATTGTTATTTACTCTGTCGATTAAAATAAAGGATCCTAGTTTTTTATTTTCTTCATAGGAAGAAATAGTAATCTTTTTTTCTAAACTAATTTCAACCACTGATAAGTCATTTATAGATAGAGTATTTGATTTTTCTTCTAAGCCAGTTTTAATATTAATTTTATGGTTTATTTTTATGATTTGTGCTCCAAATAAATTATATCCAATTTTTATATAATAAAGCCTTCCGATAAATGCCTGTTTTTTATCAAGCCAAATTATATTAGCTTCTAACTCGTCGGATATTTCAAAATCTGTAGGTTGTGAACAGAGAATATCTCCTCTAGATACATCTATTTCCTTTTTAAGTTCTAATGATAAAGGCTGACCATCTTGGGCATTTGTAACTTTCTTATTAGAGAAATAAATTGTTTTTATAGTATTTTCTTCTTTATAAGGCATTAAAAAAACCTTATCTCCTATTTTCAAGTTTCCTGACCTTATTGTACCTAAATACCTTCTCTTATTTTTTGAGTCAGTGGAAACTAATTGAACTGGGAAAATAAATTTTTTATTTGTTTTTTTTTTAATTCTTATTTTTTCTAGATAATTTATTAAAGTTTGGCCTTTAAACCAATTCAAATCTTTTGATTTTTTTACAACATTATGACCATACAACGCAGATATAGGAATACTATAAACACTTTCAAAACCAAAATTCTTTACTAAATCATTAAATTGCTCTGATATTTTCATAAATTTTGAAGCGTTGTAATTAATCAAATCCATTTTATTTATAGCTAAAATAATATTCTTAATTTTTAGAAAAGAGCATATTAAGGAATGTCTTATGCTTTGATCTAAAATTCCTTTTTTTCCGTTTACCAATATGATAGCTAATTTTGCATTAGATGCACCGGTTACCATATTTTTAGTATATTGTTCATGTCCAGGAGTGTCTGCAATAATGAACTTTCTTTTATTAGTTTCAAAATACTTATAAGAAACATCTATAGTAATTTTTTGCTCTCTTTCACTGCTGAGACCATCTAGTAAAAGAGATAAATCTAATTGTTCATTAGTATCGGAATATTTTTTAGTTGCTTTTTTTAACTCTTCAATTTGATCTGTATAAATTGCCTTTTTATCATAAAGTAATCTTCCTATTAGAGTGCTTTTTCCGTCATCAACACTTCCGCAAGTAATAAATTTTAGAGTTTCTTTATCTTCTATCCTGTCCATATCAGAAATACCCTTGAAGTTTTTTTATTTCCATAGATGAATTTGTGTCTTTATCTATAAGCCTTCCTTGTCTTTCACTTTGTTTTCTTTGAGATATTTCTTGTATTATCTTTTTCGTAGAATTTGCAGTTGATCTTATAGCTGCAGTAAGTGGATAGCAACCTAATGTTCTGAACCTTATCATTTTCATGGTTACTTTTTCAGATTTTTTTATTTTCAACCTTTCGTCATCTATTAAAATTAACATCTTATTTCTTTCTATTACTGGTCTTTTTTTTGCGTAATACAAGCTAACTATTTTTATTTTTTCTCGTTTAATATATTTCCAAACATCAAGTTCAGTCCAATTAGATAGGGGAAAGACTCTCATGTTTTGTTTTTCACTCAATTTCATATTATACAGATCCCATAATTCTGGCCTTTGTTGTTTAGGGTCCCAAGTGTGATTAGCAGACCTTAAAGAAAAAATTCTTTCTTTTGCTCTACTCTTTTCTTCATCTCTTCGGGCACCGCCAAATGAAAAATCAAAATTATAATAGTCTAAAGCTTTTTTAAGTGCTTGAGTTTTCATTATATCAGTATATATTTCAGAATTATTTGTAATAGGGTTGATATTATTCTCTTCACCTTCATGGTTTTTAAAAGTTTCTATATTTACAGCATACAACTTAGATACTATTGACTTAAATCTGTACATTTCAGAAAATTTCCAACCCGTATCAATATGTAATAAAGGAAATGGTATTTTATTAGGATAAAAAGCTTTTTTAGCTAAATGCAATAATACAGAAGAATCTTTACCAATAGAATATAGTAATACAGGTTTTTTTGCATTCGCAGATACTTCTCTAAAAATATGAATACTTTCTGCTTCTAAAACATTAAGTTGATTTTTTTTAAATATCATAAAATTATTATTAAATCTGTATGTAATTAAATTAATAAACCCATGACTTTAGTTTAAGACCAGTAATTTTTCTGAGTTGTTCTACATCTTCTTTATAGATTTTTTTTAATTTATCTATTTGTGATTTAGACAGTTTTTGTATACTTTTTTTTTCGTTGATTTTTAATGCAAAGTTTAATAAAGATGGCTCAAGTGCATTACTTCTGTACTTATTATTTAGGGTTGTAGACTCAAGACCAACTAGAATTTTAACAATTTTCCAAATTATTTTTTCAGCTAATATAGATCGAGGAATATAAGTTTTATTTATGATGGTATTTAACTTATCAAACTTGATTGCTTTATTAATACCTATGATTGATAAGATTTTTTTCAAAGTATTATATCTATTATTTTTAATATCATAATAATCTAACTCTATATATGTTTTGAAATACTTTCTTAAAACTTTGGCATTTTTGGGGTAATCATACAATATCTTATAAATCTTATATAATAAGCCACCGGGTAAAAAACTTTTTTCAAAACTAGCTTTATAATCTTTAACAATAAAATCTTTATTATCAAGAAAGATATCACCATAATTTTTAGAGTTCCTATTATAATAATAATAGGATGTAAGAACTTCAATTAGATCTCTATAAATTACTATAGGAATTATCTCATAATCTGATAATAATTTTACAAGTTTTTTAATGGCTCTTTCGTCTTCCATTATCAATAAGTCCATAAAGAATAAATTTTTTCCACTTTTATTCATTTTTTCAAGTAAAGAAATATTTATTTCTTCAGGTTTAAGTCCTTTAGCATAAACTTTCATCCTAGTCATATGATAAAATAATTGAGTTTCTAATAATACTTGAGATAACCACCTACTGCCACATTTACCGTGGCCTAGCAGTAAAAGAACCTTTTTTTTCATTTTATATCTTTAATTTAAATTAATAATGTAAATTAACATACTCATTTTACTCTATCAAATAAAAAAATATTTAAAAATCAAAATTATATCCTATTGATTTTTGTGATAACGTAAAATAAACTCTTGTTATATGGACCATAATTACTATGAAAAATATTTATTTCAAATTATAAAAAAATGCTTTAAAGAATTAAAATCAATTAGAAATATTAAAGCTGAATATAAAATGGATGGATCAGTTATTACGACAGCTGATAAAAAAATTCATAATTTAGTTTCTGAGAGCTTGTTGTTTATCTCCTCAGATATACGAATTATTAGCGAAGAAGGAAATTTTAAAGAAGAAGAATTTGGAGAAAAATTATACTGGCTTATTGATCCTATTGATGGAACAAAAAGTTATTTTTCTGGAGGAAAAGGTTATACAATAAATATTGCTTTAGTTAAAAATGGTAATCCAATTATTGGTATAATCGGACATCCTCCTACAAACTCAATATGGTTTGGGTCTAATAATATTGCTTACAAAGAAAATAATGGAAATAAAGTATTATTAAAGGCTATAGATGATTTTAATAAACCTACTGTAATTATTTCAGAAAGTTTTCATCAGCAAACTTATGATTTTGTAAAAAAAATTAAGTCAGCAAAAATAAAAAGGGTTTCTTCTTCCTTAAAGTTCTGTCAAATTGCAGAAGGTAAAGCACATCTTTATCCTAGATTACATAGTATAAAAAAATGGGATATAGCTGCTGGAGATGCAATATTGAGAGCAGCCGGAGGGTCACTTCTGAAAAATAACCTTGAGACTTATAAATATAATTTACCTAATAGTAAAACCGGAGCTTTTTTTGCTGTTTCTTCTGTTTCAAAATGGAAAAATACTCTAAAAAAAATTATTTAAATTTTAAATTGTTTTTTAATTTGATGGAATATGAAAATTATATTATGTTTAAAATAATTTTTCGTTATCTCTAAAGATAGTTTATTAAAATATTTTTTATTAGGATGATCGTAATTGATATAGTAATCTCTATCTTGGTATAAGTTTCTATTATCAATAAAAAAAATTTTAGAAATATTTTTTATCGCTTTGTCAACTATTTCATTAGCAGTGCTTGGTCTAACAGTTTCATAAACAGGCGGAATTACAATCATTATCTTTAAGTTATTTTTTTTTTGCCAAATTAATAAGTAAATTCAGTTCTTTGTTAAGAATTTTGTAAAAGTACTTAACAATATTAAATCTATTCAAAAAGTATATATAGTTGGAGTTAATTATGGTCTCCCATCTAGAAGAGATACTAATTATGTAGTTAACTTATGTAGTTAACTTAAACAGTAAATTAAAAAAAATTCAAAATGAAACAAAAGTTTTCTTCGTTGATAGTTTTGATGAGTTAGATTTTACTAATAAATCTTTTCAGGAACTAAGCTATGATGGTGAACATTTGAATTACGATGGGTATGAAAAATGGTTTGATTATTTAAGCGATAACATAAAAGATTTTAAATTAAATTAAAATTATTTTTTGCTAGTACTTTAGATAAAAATACTACTATTTATTTTAGTTTTTAAAATAATTCGGCAATCTTTTACAAATAACTATTTTAACTTGTTAAATATTATTAAATTAATATAATCACAAAATATCGCAAATATGCGTAGTCTGTAATTTATTAATAATATTGGCATGGTCAATTAAAAAAAATTTTGTTTTTACATATTTTTATTAGTGAAGTAAGTTAATAAATATTAAGCGGGTGTAGCTTAGTGGTAAAGCTCCAGCCTTCCAAGCTGGCTACGAGGGTTCGATTCCCTTCACCCGCTCCAGATAATAGGAGTGTAGCTCAATTGGTAGAGCACCGGTCTCCAAAACCGGGGGCTGTGGGTTCGAGTCCCTCCACTCCTGCCAAGATGAAATTTTTGAATAATTATTTTTTGAAATAGATTGTTTTTGGTATAATTGTAATAAGACTTCTAATTGACTAAAATGTTTTTTTATCATAATGTCTCTACTATTATGAAACGTTTAAATCCAACTAAATTTTTTAAAGAAGTAAAGCAAGAGGGCCAGAAAATAGTATGGCCTTCCAGAAAAGAGACTCTAATTACTACTGCCATGGTATTTGTTATGGTCTTAATATTTTCTTTGTTTTTTTTACTAGTTGATAATGTTATATCTTGGTTTATTAGATTGATTTTAGGATTATAATCATGCAACAGGAAAATAATCAATTACATAAATGGTATATTATTCATACTCACTCGGGTTTTGAAGTTAAAGTTATAAATAATATTAAGGAAGAAATAAGAAAAAAAGGATTATCAGACTATTTTGAAGATTTTTTAGTACCTACGCAAAAAACATTGGAAATTAAAAAGGGCAAGAAAGTTGAAGGAGAAAAAAAATTTTATCCAGGTTATATATTAATTAAAATGTCAATGAATGATGACGCTTGGCATTTAGTAAAAAAAACCACAAAAGTTAGTGGCTTTCTTGGAGCAGGCAATAAGCCTATTCCTTTAAGAGATGAGGAGGCTGATAGAATATTAAATCAGATTAAAGAAGGTATAGAAAGTGTAGTATCAACTATATCTTTTGAAGTAGGCGAAACTGTAAAAGTTGCTGATGGTCCATTTGCTTCATTTAATGGAATAGTAGAAGAGGTTGATGAGGATAGATCACGTTTGAAGGTTGCAGTGTCGATTTTTGGTAGGGCTACTCCAGTCGAACTTGAATATACACAAGTAGAAAAATCTTGATTAATATTAAATTACATTATATACCAAATTCTTAAAAACATTATGGCAAAAAAAATAACAGGTTATGTAAAGTTGCAAGTTCCTGCAGGCCAGGCTAGTCCATCTCCACCTATTGGGCCAGCATTGGGTCAAGCGGGGCTAAATATTATGGATTTTTGTAAATCATTCAATGCACAAACTGAAAAATTAGAAAAAGGAATGCCTTGTCCGGTAGTCATCACTGTTTTTCAAGATAAATCGTTTGAATTTATAGTAAAAAAACCGCCTGCAAGTTTTTATATTAAAAAGGAAGTTAATATAAAAAAGGGGTCTGGCCAAACAGGGATTGCTGATCCTGTAGCTAGTATTACAAAAGATCAATTAATTAAAATCGCTAAAGAAAAAATGCCAGATCTTAATACTTCTGATCCTGAAGCTGCATCTAAAATAATCGGAGGTACTGCAAGGTCAATGGGAATTGAGATTAAATAGATATGGCTTTAAGAAGTAAAAGGTACAAAGATTTTAAGGACTTAGTTGATGTAAATAAGTTTTACAATATAAGTGAAGCTATCGCAATATTAAAAAAAAGTAAAAAATTAAAGTTTGATGAAACTTTAGATATTGCTATTAATCTAGGTGTAGACCCAAAGCATTCAGATCAAATTGTTAAAGGAGTTGTAAAACTTCCACATGGGACAGGAAAAACCATAAAAATTGCAGTATTTGCTAAAGATGAAAAAGTTAATGAGGCTAAAGAAGCTGGTGCAGATTTTGTTGGTAATGAGGATCTAGTTCAAAAATTAGAAAAGGGTGAAATTAAAGTAGATAGGGTAATAGCTACCCCTGATATGATGTCAGTAGTTGGAAAGTTAGGAAAAATATTAGGTCCTAAAGGTTTAATGCCTAACCCTAAATTAGGTACAGTTACTACAGATTTAAAAAAAACTATAATTGATATTAAAGAGGGATTGATTGAATTCAAGGCTGATAAGGCAGGAACAGTCCATGCAGGTATAGGAAAAATAAGTTTTTCAGAAGATAAACTTGAAAAGAACATTACTAACTTTGTTGATGCAATTATTAAAGCTAAACCTAGTGGAGCTAAAGGTAATTATTTTAAAGCTTTGTACATTTCTTCTACTATGGGACCCTCTTTGAAACTTTTGAATAAGTCATCATAATAAATATTTCTTGACTTTAATTTTTTTGGTATTAATTTGTAAGACTGTCAAAGACTATAGGTATTATAAATCCTGTATAGATGGTTATTTTTCTATAGTCATTAATATTGTCAAAGACTATGGATAAAGAAACTAAAAAAAATATTGTCAAAACTCTAAAAGAATCTTTTCAGAGTTCATCTGGTGTTATAGTTACTCATTATCTAGGGTTAAATAGTACTGAACTTACTGAACTTAGAAATCAGGTAAAAGAAGTAGGGGCCAGTTTTTGTGTTACTAAAAATAGTCTAGCAAAATTGGCATCTAAAAGTACTGACTTTGAAACTTTAAATGATTTTTTTACTGGACCTACAGCATTAATTTTTTCAGAAGATGCTTTAGCTGGAATTAAAGTTATAAAAAAATATAGTGAAAAAAATGAAAAGTTGAAATTTATAACTGCTAGTTTAGATAATAAAATTATAGAGTTTAATGAGTTTGAGACTTTAGCTAAGCTTCCATCATTAGAAGAATTAAGAGCAAAAATCGTGGGTTATATTACTGCTCCGCATCAGCAGTTGATTAACATTTTAAATGCACCTGCTACCGAGACAGCAAGTGTGATAGAAAATTATTCAAAAAAGAAAAATTAATATAAGAAAGGAATATAATGAGTGATTTAAATAAAATAGTAGACGAACTGTCTAAACTTTCAGTAATTGAAGCTGCCGAACTATCTAAGCTACTTCAGGAAAAATGGGGTGTTTCAGCTGCTGCTCCTGTTGCGGTTGCTGCTGCCGGAGGTGAAGCTGCTACTGGAGAAAAAGCTGCTGAAAAAGATACATTTGATGTTGTTTTAACTGATATTGGTGATAAGAAAATTAATATCATTAAGGAAGTAAGAGCAGCTACTGGTTTAGGGCTTAAAGAAGCAAAAGATTTAGTAGAGGCTGCACCTAAACCTATTAAAGAAGGTGTAGCGAAGGCAGAGGCTGAAGAAATGAAGAAAAAATTTGAAGAAGCTGGCGCAAAAATAGATCTTAAGTAATAAAATTTATACTTCACAATTATTGTTTGAAGTGTATATTATTGTTATTCATGTCTAATTTTATTAATGTTAAATAATTTTGCTTCTCCTTAAAGAAGCTTTTACCTAGGAGTATTATGTCTAGTAGTTTATCACTAACCAATAGAAGAAGTCTTCGTCACACCTTTGGTGTATTATCGGATACTGTTGATATGCCCAATTTAATTGCAATACAAAGATCTTCGTACCAAGAGTTTTTAGATTCANAATCAGATAAAGATCAAAAAACTGATATAGGTATTAATGAGGCTCTAAAAAGTATTTTTCCAGTAAAGGACTACGCAGGTCGTATGAGTCTTAAATATATTTCTTATAAATTGGACAGACCTAAATATGATGTAATAGAATGTAGACAACGAGGACTTACATACTCTGCTGCTTTAAAGGTAGTGTTTAGACTTGACATAATCAACATTGATGAAGATACAGGCGATAAAATAGGTCAAGATGCTAGAGAAGAAGAGGTTTATTTAGGAGACATACCATTGATGACTAGTAAAGCTACTTTTGTAATAAATGGTACGGAAAGAGTAATAGTTAGCCAGATGCATAGATCGCCAGGAGTTTTTTTTGATGCCAATAACGCTGCAAGAGTTATCCCATATAGAGGTTCATGGTTAGATATAGAGTTTGATGCAAAAGATTTGCTGTTCATAAGAATTGATAGAAGAAAAAAATTGTCCTTAGTCTTTTTATTAAAGTCAATGGGGATGGATAACGAAGAGATACTAAATTATTTCTATAAACAAGCTGAGATAATAATTGAAAAGAATAATTTTGCCAGTATTCCATATAGCTTTCAAGATTTAAAGGGCGAGCTTAGTTTTGATTTAATAGATGCCGCTTCTAATAAACTGTTATTAGAAAAAGGAGAAAGATTGACTAATCGTCATAACAGGACTTTTATTGAAGATGGTTTAACTAGAATTTTAGTACCTATTGAGGAAATACATGGAAAGTTTTTTTCTAAAGATATATTTAATGAAGATACTGGAGAAATATTTGCTGAAGCAGGAGAAGAGATAAATGAAGCTAAAATTGAGAATCTTAACAAGGCTAATATTAAAAAGTTTAATATTATTATTATAAATGATAAAACTGGGCCTTATGTTAGAAATACACTGTATCTTGAAAATAATACCACTAGAGCTGATTCTTTAGCTGCAATTTATAAAATTATGAGACCAGGAGAACCTCCTACCGAGGAAAGCTCAGAAAAGCTTTTCTTTGATTTATTTTTCTCGAGGTTAGAAGGTAAAAACGATACTACTGACTTTTATGATCAACCTAAGGTAATGGATACTGCCAAGTTGTCTTTAAGTAAAGAAATTATTGAACAAGAAGGAGTGTGGATATTAAAGAAGGAAGAAGAGTGGAGCTTAGTTACTGTTGGTACTTTGGCAAGAAAAGATTTTAATCATAATCTATGGGTCAAAAATAATGACATAATGAAACTGGAATCAGAAAAGTATGATCTTTCTGCAGTTGGGAGAGTTAAACTTAATGCTAGACTAAGTTCTTCAATACCAGAGGAGTTTGGAGAATTACAGAAGCATGATATACTTCAAGTTGTAAAAATAGTCATAAATTTAAAAGATGGTATAGGCGAATGCGATGATATTGATCATCTTGGCAATAGAAGAGTTAGGTCAGTTGGCGAATTAGTTGAAAATCAATTTAGAATGGGTCTTATTAGAATGGAAAGATCAATTAAAGAAAGAATGGGTTCTNTTACNGAAGANAAATTNGTACCNAANGANTTNGTTAANGCNAAACCTNTAACNTCAGTNNTAAGAGAGTTTTTTGGNAGTTCNCANTTAAGTCAATTNATGGATCAAACNAANCCNCTNTCNGAGATTACNCATAANAGACGTCTNTCNGCTTTGGGGCCTGGTGGTCTTACAAGAGAGAGAGCTGGTTTTGAAGTTAGAGATGTTCATCCTACCCATTATGGTAGAATTTGCCCTATTGAAACTCCAGAAGGTCCAAATATTGGTTTAATAAATAGTTTGGCTACTTACTCAAAAATCAATAAGTATGGATTTATAGAAAGCCCATACAGAAAAGTTGATAATGGTAAGGTTACCAATGAAGTAGAATATTTATCTGCTATTGATGAAGACAAATACTGTATAGCTCAAGCTAATGCTCCATTAAATAAAAAGAATCAATTTGTTAGGGACTTAGTTTCTTGCAGAAAAGATGGTGACTTTGTAATGTCTACTACGGATAAGATAGATTATATGGATGTATCGCCTAAGCAGTTAGTTTCAGTGGCAGCGTCTTTAATTCCATTCCTAGAAAATGATGATGCTAACAGAGCTTTAATGGGATCAAATATGATGAGACAGGCTGTGCCTCTTGTTATAAATGAATCACCTATTATTGGTACTGGAATGGAAGCAGTAGTTGCTAAAGATTCATCAGCAGCAGTAGTTGCTAAAAGAGGGGGGTTTGTTGAGCAAGTAGATGCCAAAAGAATAGTTATCAGACATACTGATGAAGAAAAATTTGATATTACTCTTGGTGTAGATGTTTATAATCTTTTAAAATTTCAGAGATCTAATCAAAATACAGCGATTAATCAGAGGCCTTTAGTAAAAGTTGGAGATAGAGTAGAAACAGGGGATGTAATTGCTGACGGACCAGCTACTGATAAAGGAGAGTTAGCCCTTGGTAAAAATGTGTTAGTAGCATTTATGCCTTGGAATGGTTATAATTATGAAGACTCAATCTTGATTTCCGAAAGAATAGTAAGGGATGATGTATTCACTTCAATCCATATAGAAGAGTTTGAACTAATGGCTAGAGACACTAAATTAGGGCCAGAAGAAATTACTAGAGACATACCAAATGTTGGTGAAGAGTCTCTTAAAAATTTAGATGAGACGGGTATTGTATATATTGGAGCAGAAGTAAAACCAAATGACATCTTGGTAGGAAAAGTTACACCAAAAGGAGAAACTCCAATGACACCTGAGGAAAAGCTTCTAAGAGCAATATTTGGAGAAAAAGCATCAGATGTTAGAGATACATCTTTAAAGCTCCCGGCTGGAGTTTCAGGTACCGTTGTGGAAGTTAGAGTTTTTAATAGAAGAGGAGTGGAAAAAGATGAAAGAGCTCTTGCTATTGAAAAAGAGGAGATAGAGAGGCTCGCAAAAGATAGAGATGATCAGATTAGAATTATTGAATCTAATATCCATCAGAGGTTAAAGGGATTATTGATAGGAAAACAAGCTGTAAAAGGTCAAAAAGGTTTAAAAGAGGGGCAGATAATAACGGAAAAAACTTTCAATGAGATTGATAACAAAGATCTTTGGAAAATTGCGACTAAAAATCAAAAAACTATGGTTAGTATTGAAAGTTTAAAAAATGAATATGACTCCGAAATGAAAGAAATATCTCTAATGTTTTCTGAAAAAGTTGATAAGGTTCAATCAGGAGATGATTTATTGCCAGGAGTTTTAAAAATGGTAAAAGTTTTCGTTGCGGTTAAAAGAAAACTTCAGCCGGGAGATAAAATGGCTGGTAGGCATGGAAATAAGGGTGTCATTTCTAAAATTGCTCCAATTGAAGACATGCCTCACACGGAAGAAGGTGTGCCAGTTGATATAGTATTAAATCCATTGGGAGTTCCTTCAAGAATGAATGTTGGTCAAATTTTAGAGACTCATTTAGGTTGGGCTTCAGCTGGCTTAGGAAAGAAAATTAAAAATATAATTAATAATACTAAAAGTGATGTAAAGGCTAAAAGTAATGAGTGTAAAAAAACATTAAAGTCATTTTTTAAATCTAATTATTATGAAGAAAGAATTAATAATTTAAGTGATCTAGAGGTATTAGAGCTTTTAAAAAATACTAAGTCAGGCTTAAATTTAGCTACCCCAGTATTTGATGGTGCAAAGAATGATGACATAGTAAAACTATTGCAACTATCAGGATTAGATGACTCGGGGCAGGTAAGACTGATTGATGGTAGAACTGGAGAAATGTTTGATAGAAAAGTTACTGTAGGATATATTTATATGTTAAAACTCCATCATTTGGTAGATGATAAAATTCATTCAAGATCAATAGGCCCATATAGTTTAGTCACTCAACAACCTTTAGGAGGAAAGGCTCAATTTGGAGGTCAAAGATTTGGAGAAATGGAAGTATGGGCATTGCAAGCATATGGAGCATCTTATACACTTCAGGAGATGCTTACTGTTAAGTCAGATGATGTGGCTGGGAGAAGTAAGGTCTATGAATCTATTGTCAGAGGTGAAACTAATTTCGAAGCAGGTGTGCCAGAGTCATTTAATGTATTGGTAAAAGAAATGCAATCTCTATGTTTAGATGTTTCTTTATCTAATGATAACAAGACTACACAAAAATCAAAGAATAACAATCAGGAGAATTAATGAATAAAGCTTTAAAACAATTTGAACTTTCTAATAGTAATGAGTTTGATTTAATAAAAATTTCTATTGCAAGTCCTGAAAAGATCAGATCTTGGTCCTTCGGTGAGGTAAAAAAACCAGAAACAATTAATTATCGTACGTTCAAACCTGAGAAAGATGGTCTCTTTTGTGCTAGAATTTTTGGGCCTGTGAAGGATTATGAATGTCTATGTGGAAAATATAAAAGAATGAAACATAGGGGTATAGTTTGTGAAAAGTGCGGAGTTGAAGTTATACAGTCTAAGGTAAGAAGAGAAAGAATGGGTCATATTGAATTAGCTGCGCCTGTTGCTCACATATGGTTTTTAAAGTCTTTGCCATCAAGAATTAGTATGCTTTTAGATATGTCAATGAAGGATGTAGAAAAAGTTCTTTATTTTGAAAATCATATAGTTATAGAACCAGGGCTAACAAACCTTAAATTTAAACAAATTTTATCCGATGAAGAATATAATAAAGCGTTAGATGAAAATTCTGCGGACTCTTTTTCTGCTGGAATAGGTGCTGCAGCTATTAGAAAAATATTTGAATCAATGGACCTTAAAGAAGAAAAAGAAAATATTAAGCTTGAATATTCAGAAACTAAATCAGATATAAAGAAAAAAAAGCTTATAAGAAGATTGAAATTAGTTGAACAGTTTTTAACATCAGGTAACAAGCCTGAGTGGATGATATTGTCATCTTTGCCTGTGATTCCTCCTGATTTGAGACCATTAGTTCCTTTGGATGGAGGTAGATTTGCTACATCTGATTTGAATGATCTTTACAGAAGAGTTATAAATAGAAACAATAGATTAAGAAGATTAATTGAACTCAAAGCGCCTGATATAATTGTTAGGAACGAAATGAGAATGTTGCAAGAGTCTGTTGATGCACTTTTTGATAATACAAGAAGAGCTAGACCTATAACTGGTTCAAATAAAAGACCTTTAAAGTCTCTTGCTGATATGTTGAAAGGTAAACAAGGGAGATTTAGGCAAAATTTATTAGGGAAAAGATGTGATTATTCAGGTAGGTCAGTTATAGTTGTTGGACCAGAATTAAAGTTACATCAGTGTGGAATTCCAAAAAAAATGGCATTAGAGTTATTTAAGCCTTTTATTTATTCTAAATTAGAAATTAGAGGGCTGGCTACTACAATTAAGTCTGCAAAGAAGATGGTTGAAAAAGAGCGCCCAGAGGTATGGGATATATTAGATGAGGTAATAAGGGAACACCCTATTCTTTTAAATAGAGCTCCTACACTCCATAGGTTAGGTATTCAAGCTTTTGAGCCTGTTTTAATAGAAGGAAAGGCTATAAGATTACATCCGTTAGTTTGCACTGCATTTAATGCTGACTTTGATGGAGATCAAATGGCTGTTCACGTTCCTTTATCTGTTGAAGCTCAGCTAGAAGCAAGAGTGCTCATGATGTCAACTAATAATATACTAAGCCCTGCTAATGGAAAACCTATTATTGTGCCCACACAAGACATTGTTTTAGGTCTGTATTTTTTAAGTTTAGAAAGTGAGAAAGAACTAGGAGAAGGAATGATTTTTTCTGGGATTTCTGAAGTTAAGCATGCATTAGATGCAAAGTGTTTAAGTATGCACGCGAAAGTTAAAGCAAAAATTTCAGTTGTAGACAGTTCTGGAACTGAAATAAATAAGATAGTAGAGACTACTGCAGGAAGACTTCTTATATCTGAGGTACTTCCCAAAAATAAGTACGTTTCATTTGATTTAATTAATAAAGTATTAAGCAAAAAAGAATTAGCTGGATTAATAGATATAGTATATAGATTTTGTGGGCAGAAAGACACAGTAATTTTTGCTGATAAACTTATGGAGCTTGGTTTTAAGCATGCTTGTATGGCTGGTATTTCTTTTGGAAAAGATGATATGATTGTTCCGGAGGCAAAAAAAGGGCTAGTAGATAATACTAGAGGTTTAATAAAACAGTATGAAAAACAGTATTCTGATGGCTTGATCACACAAGGAGAAAAGTATAATAAAGTAATAGACTCCTGGTCTACCTGTACTGATAATGTAGCTGATAAGATGATGTCAGAAATGTCAGTAGGAAAGGGTAAAGACATGAATTCAGTCTTCATGATGGCTGATTCCGGTGCTAGAGGTTCTGCTGCTCAAATGAAGCAATTAGCAGGAATGAGGGGATTAATGGCTAAACCTTCTGGGGAAATTATTGAAACCCCGATTATATCAAACTTTAAAGAAGGTTTAAGTGTTTTAGAATATTTCAATTCTACACATGGAGCACGAAAAGGATTAGCGGATACAGCTTTAAAAACAGCAAATTCAGGCTACCTCACAAGAAGATTAGTAGATGTAGCGCAAGATTTAATTATTACAAAAGAAGATTGTGGTACAACAAAGGGCATCATGAAAAAATCTATTATTGATGCAGGTGAAATTATAGAAAGTTTGTATGATAGGATAGTTGGCAGATATTGTGCTGATGATCTTAAAAGCCCAACAAATAATGAAATAATAGCTAAAAATGGTGATTTTATTGACGAAGAATTAGCAAATAAAATAGTAGACTCAGAAATTGATACAGTAAAAGTTAGAAGTGCTTTGACATGTGACCTATCGATAGGGATATGTTCTATTTGTTATGGAAGAGATTTAGCGAGAGGAACTAAAGTTAATATAGGAGAAGCAGTTGGTGTTGTTGCTGCTCAGTCAATAGGAGAACCAGGAACTCAGCTTACTATGAGAACTTTTCACATAGGCGGTGCTGCTCAGGCGGGGTCAGAACAGTCAAGGTTAGAAGCTACCATAGATGGGAAATTAAGTATTGATGGAGGGAATGTAATCTTTGATAAGAAAGGCATGGGTATTGCTTTAGATAGAGATTGCAGACTAGTTATTAAAGATGATAATGATAGAGAGAGGTTTAGGGAAAGGGTACCTTATGGAGCAAATATTTTAGTAAAAGAAAGTAGTAATGTAAAAAGAGGCCAAAAACTTGCTGAATGGGACCCTTATACTAGACCCATTATCACGGAAAAACAAGGATATGTAAAATTTGTTGATGTCAACAAAGAGACTTTAGAAGAAATCACTTCTGCAGATACAGGAATGACAAGTCAATTAATAAAGGAGTGGAAAGGCGCGGCCTTAAAAAGTAAAAATATTACAATGCGACCTAGAATTGAGATAGTTGATGATAAAGAAAAGATTATTAAACTGAGTAATGGGAACAAAGCTATTTATGAATTGCCTGTAGATGCTGTTCTGTCAGTATCATACATATCAGGAGGTAAAAAGAAAATCAAAGTTAATCCTGGAGACCTACTTGCTAGAATTCCTCTTGATTCTCAAAAATCAAAAGATATTACAGGAGGTTTGCCTAGGGTTGCTGAGCTATTTGAAGCTAGAAAACCAAAAGACTACTCATTTATTTCTGATTTAAGAGGAAGGATAGAATTTGGTGATGACGTAAGAAGTAATAGAAAGCTAATTGTTGTTGATTTAGAAGATAGTGAAAATTTTATGGAATATTTAATTCCTAAAGGTAAGCATATTATGGTACAAGAAGGTGATATTGTAAATAAGGGTGATCTTTTGATGGATGGAAATCCAGTTCCTCATGATATATTAAGAGTTTTGGGAATAGAAGAGTTAGCTAATTATTTAGTTAATGAGATACAGGATGTATATAGGTTACAAGGTGTTAAAATTAATGATAAACATATTGAAGTAATTTCTAGACAAATGCTTCAAAAAGTTGAAATTTTAGACGGTGGAGAAACTGATTTAATGCCTGGAGAAATATTAGATAGAGAAGAGGTTGAGATTGCTAACGTTAAGGTTTTAAAAGAATCGAAAAAAATATCTACTTTTGTTCCTGTTTTAAACGGTATTACAAAAGCCAGTTTGCAAACTAGGTCTTTTATATCCGCGGCTTCTTTTCAGGAGACTACAAGAGTTCTCACTGAGGCTGCAACAGCTGGAAAGAAAGATGATTTAATAGGTTTAAAAGAAAATGTTATTGTGGGTAGACTAATTCCAGCAGGTACTGGAAGATCTATGTCAAAATTTAGGAAATTAGCCACTATAAATGAAGAAAAAATTAAAGCAGAACAGGCTAAACAAATAGAATTAAATTAAAAAAATGATCAATTGTTGTAAAAATACAACACGCAAATAATTTTTTTTGTTTTTTATACTTGACCGTAGTGCTAAGTATCAATAACATGCGTCTTTCTGGTAATTTAAAAAGTTTTAAAGGAAATTGTAATGCCAACAGTAAATCAGCTTGTGCGCAAAGGAAGAAAGGCTCAAATAAAAAGGAATAAAGTGCCTGCATTAGAGTCTTGTCCTCAAAAAAGAGGTGTTTGTACTAGAGTTTATACAACAACTCCTAAAAAACCTAATTCGGCCTTAAGAAAGGTTGCAAGAGTTAGGCTTACGAACGGATTTGAGGTAACAAGCTATATTCCAGGTGAAGGACATAATTTACAAGAACACTCAGTTGTTATTATTAGAGGAGGTAGAGTGAAAGATTTGCCTGGTGTAAGATATCATGTAGTAAGAGGTATTCTAGATACTCAAGGTGTTGGTAATAGAAAACAAAGAAGATCAAAGTATGGCGCTAAAAGGCCAAAGTAGGAGGAAATTTTGTCAAGAAGAAGAAAATCTACTATAAGAGAAATAACCCCTGATCCAATTTATAGGAATAAGGTTTTAGCTAAGTTCATAAGATCTTTGATGGTTGATGGGAAAAAAGACGTTGCGGAAAAACTAATTTATTCTTCCTTTAATATAATAAGCAAGAAAGAAAAAAATTCAGAACCTATTGACGTTTTCAAAAAAGCTATAGAAAATGTTCAGCCTCAGATTGAGACTAGATCTAGAAGAGTAGGTGGGGCAACTTATCAGGTTCCAGTAGAAGTTTCAAGTAGACGTAAGCAAGCTTTGGCAATTCGCTGGCTAATAACTGCAGCAAGAAAAAGAAATGAAAAAACTATGATAGATAGGCTAGCCAATGAATTTTTAGATGCTATTAATAAAAGAGGGGCAGCTATAAAGAAAAATGAAGATACAAGAAAGATGGCTGAAGCTAATAGAGCTTTTGCACATTATAGATGGTAATAGAGTGAGAAATAATGAGTCGAAAAACTGAATTAAATAATTATAGAAACATTGGTATAATGGCTCATATTGATGCTGGAAAGACTACCACTACTGAAAGAATTCTATATTATACAGGAGTATCTCATAAAATAGGAGAAGTTCACGATGGTGCAGCCACTATGGATTGGATGGAGCAGGAGCAAGAAAGAGGTATTACTATTACATCCGCAGCTACTACCTGTTTTTGGAAAGATCATAGAATTAATATTATTGATACACCTGGTCATGTTGACTTTACAATTGAGGTTGAAAGATCATTAAGAGTTCTTGATGGAGCAGTTGCAGTTTTTGATAGCGTTGCTGGTGTAGAACCGCAATCTGAAACTGTTTGGAGACAAGCAAATAAGTATGGTGTGCCTAGGATGTGTTTTATTAACAAAATGGATAGAGTAGGAGCAGATTTTTACAGATGCTTAAATATGATAGAGGATAGGTTAGGAGCAACTCCTATAGTATTACAACTTCCAGTAGGGGCTGAAGCAGATTTTTTGGGTGTAGTAGATGTCTTAAATATGAAAGAAATAATATGGCAACAAGACACTTTGGGAGCTGAG
Organism: Alphaproteobacteria bacterium TMED62; assembly: GCA_002170595.1. Taxonomy (GTDB): domain Bacteria; phylum Pseudomonadota; class Alphaproteobacteria; order TMED109; family TMED109; genus TMED131. The sequence continues at coordinate 32,846 of NHDP01000021.1, read as the reverse complement.
TTCAAAACAAATGAATTATCAGATGCCTATAAAGATAAAGCGGAAGAATATAAAAAGAGGTTAGTAGAGTTAGCCGTAGAGCAAGATGATACAATTATGGAGCAATATTTAGATGGCAAAGAGCCTTCAATAGAAGATTTGAAAAAGTGTATTAGAAAAGGTACTATCAGCGGTGTCTTTGTTCCAGTACTTTGCGGTACTGCTTTTAAGAATAAAGGTGTACAACCTATGTTAGATGCAGTTATAGATTACTTGCCATCACCTATTGATCTTCCTCCTGTTAAAGGAATAGAAGTAGGTGGAGATGTTGAGTTAACTAGAGAAAGTTCTGACTCTAAACCTTTTTCTGCATTAGCATTCAAAATTATGACGGATCCTTTTGTAGGAACATTAGCGTTTGCTAGAGTTTATTCTGGTGTAGTAGAAAGTGGCGCTACAGTAGAAAATACAGTAAAAGGTAAAAAAGAAAGAATAGGAAGAATGTTACAAATGCACGCCAATAGTAGAGAGGATATTAAGGAAGCCAGAGCAGGTGACATAATAGCAATATGTGGACTTAAGTCTGTGACTACTGGTGATACATTATGTGATGGAAATAATCCAATTATCCTTGAGAGAATGGAATTTCCCGACCCTGTTATAGAAGTGGCAGTGGAACCAAAAACTAAAGCTGATCAAGAAAAGATGTCTGAGGCTTTAGGAAGGTTAGCAGCAGAAGATCCATCTTTTGGAGTATCCTCAGATATAGAAAGTGGTCAAACCATTATTAAAGGCATGGGAGAGTTGCATTTGGATATAATTGTAGATAGAATGAAAAGAGAGTTTAAGGTAGAAGCTGATGTAGGTGCTCCTCAAGTAGCATACAGAGAAACAATAACTTCTGAAGCCGATGTGGATTATACACATAAAAAACAATCAGGAGGAGCAGGTCAGTTTGCTAGAGTTAAAATGGTTGTTAAAAAAGGTGAATCTGGTTGTGGTTTAGATTTTGTTAACAAAGTTGTAGGAGGAAATATTCCTAAAGAATATATTCCAGGAGTTCAAAAAGGAATTGAAAGTGCTATGCAAAATGGAGTAGTTGCAGGATATCCAGTAATTGATATTAGTGTTACATTATATGACGGAGCCTATCATGATGTTGACTCTAGTGTAATGGCTTTCGAAATTGCTGGTCGTTCAGCATTTAAGGATGCCTTATCAAAATCTAAGCCTAAGTTACTAGAACCAATGATGAAGGTAGAGGTAGTAACGCCAGAAGATTTTGTTGGTGACGTGATAGGAGATCTTAATAGCAGAAGGGGACAAGTTCAAGGAATGGAACCTCAAGGTAATGCAACTTTGGTAAAGGCAAATGTACCTTTAGCTACAATGTTTGGATATGTAAATAACTTAAGGTCTATGACTCAAGGAAGAGCAGTATATACTATGCAATTTGATAAGTATGAATTAGTGCCAGCTATGGTCGAAGAAGAACTTAAATCAAAGCTAGCGAGTTAATAACAGTTTTATAAATATTGATAACGGAGAAAAATAATGGCAAAAGAAAAATTTGAAAGAACCAAACCACATGTTAACGTAGGTACTATTGGTCACGTTGATCATGGAAAAACTACTTTAACTGCAGCAATTACAAAAACATTGGCTGAAACAGGAGGGGCTACAAGTGTAGCTTATGATGAAATTGATAAAGCTCCAGAAGAAAAAGAAAGAGGTATTACAATTAATACAGCACACGTTGAGTACGAAACTGAAGGTAGGCATTATGCTCACGTTGATTGTCCAGGGCATGCAGATTACGTAAAAAATATGATTACTGGTGCTGCTCAAATGGATGGAGGTATATTAGTTGTTTCAGCAGCAGATGGACCTATGCCTCAAACCAGAGAGCATATATTATTAGCAAGACAAGTTGGAGTTCCTGCTCTAGTTGTTTTTCTTAACAAAGTTGACCAAGTTGATGATCCAGAGTTGTTNGAGTTAGTTGAAATGGAAGTTAGGGAACTATTATCAAAATATGAATTTCCAGGCGATGACATTCCTATTATAAAAGGATCAGCATTAAAAGCTCTGGAAGGAGACAGTTCTGATATAGGTGCGCCAGCTATAATGAAACTTATGGAGGAAGTTGATAAATACGTTCCAAAGCCAGATAGACCAGTTGATCAGCCTTTTCTAATGCCAATAGAAGATGTTTTCTCTATATCTGGTAGAGGAACTGTTGTTACGGGTAGAGTAGAGTCAGGAGTTATTAACGTTAATGATGAGATTGAAGTCATAGGTATTAAAGATACTACAAAAACAGTTTGTACTGGAGTTGAAATGTTTAGAAAACTTTTAGATAGGGGAGAAGCAGGAGACAATATAGGTGCTCTGTTAAGAGGTATAAATAGAGAAGATGTTGAAAGAGGACAGGTTCTAGCTGCACCAGGTTCTATTAAGCCTCATACAAAATTTAAAGCTGAAACATATGTGTTGAATAAAGAAGAAGGTGGAAGACACACTCCGTTTTTTGGTAATTATAGACCGCAATTTTATTTTAGAACAACTGATGTTACGGGTACAATAGAATTACCTAGTGGAACAGAGATGGTAATGCCTGGAGATAACATCAGCTTAACTGTTAATTTAATTTCTCCTATTGCAATGGCAAAAGGTTTAAAATTTGCTATTAGAGAAGGTGGAAAAACAGTTGGTGCAGGAGTTGTTTCAGAGATTATTGAGTAGTTATTGTAATGGCAGGGCATCAAAATATAAGAATTAGGCTTAAGGCTTTTGATCATAGAATTCTTGATAATTCTACACATGAGATAGTGAATACTGCCAAAAGAACGGGAGCGAACGTAAGAGGGCCTATACCTTTGCCAACTAAAATTGAAAGGTTTACTGTTAATAGATCCCCTCATGTAGATAAAAAATCTAGAGAACAATTTGAAATAAGAACTTTTAAAAGACTATTAGATATTGTTAGTCCAACTCCTCAAACAGTTGATGCTTTAATGAAATTAGATTTAGCTGCTGGTGTAGATGTAGAGATTAAGTTATGAGAACAGGCGTAATGGCTAAAAAAATAGGCATGACTAGAGTTTACAATGCCAATAGAGAGCATAACAGTGTTACAGTTCTTAAGATACCATTTAGTACAGTTATAGGACACAAAAAAACTGAAACAGATGGATATAATGCTCTAATACTTGGTTTTGAAAAGATTAATTCCAAGTATTTGAAAAAGCCTCAAAAAGAATTTTTTTCAAAAATAAAACAAGAATCTTTAAGAAAAATTAAAGAATTTAGAGTATCTGAAGATAATTTTGTGGAAAAAGGAAAAAGTCTGACTAGTTCTCATTTTGTAGTAGGTCAGTATGTAGATGTAAGATCTGATTCTATTGGTAAAGGTTTTGCTGGAGCAATGAAAAGACATAATTTTGCTGGTTTAAGAGCTAGTCATGGTGTATCTATTTCTCACAGAAGCCATGGGTCTACTGGTAACAGCCAAGACCCAGGTAGGGTATGGAAAGGGAAAAAAATGGCTGGGCAAATGGGAAATAAAAAAACAACTGTACAAAGTTTAGAGGTAGTTTCAGTTGATGAAGAAAGAAGTCTTATTTTAGTTAAAGGAGGAGTGCCTGGTTCTATAGGTGGATGGGTAGAGATTACCGATGCAAAGAAAAAAAGTCTACCAGCCAATGTTCCTTATCCTGCAGGTACTAAGGGTAATAACAAAGATAATAAAGAAGTTGAAAGTTCTTTAGGACAACTTGATAAAAATATACAAAATGAAGAACAGAAAGTTGTAGAGGAACCAATTTCTTCAGTAGATACTAATGATAATAACAAACCAAGTGATAATACTAAAAAAGATAAATAAAAATGAGTAAGGCTATAAAACATAAAATCATAGATTTAAATAATAAGGTAAAAGAAGATATAGATTTACCCGGTTTTATTTTTTCTACTGATATAAAACAAGAAATTGTCGCCAAAGTGATTAACTGGCAACTTGCAAATAAAAGGCAGGGTAGTCATAAGGTTAAGGAAAGAAATGAGGTAGTGGGATCTAATGCTAAAATATATAAGCAAAAAGGAACGGGAAGAGCTAGGCATGGATCAAAAAAAGTAGTTCAATTTAAGGGTGGTGGAGTCGTTCACGGACCAAAGGTTAGGTCTCATAATAAAAAAATACCTTCAAAGTTGAAAAAACAAGCAATAAGGATTTTGTTATCATCAAAATTAAAAGAAGGAAAACTGAAGATTATTGATAAATTAGAATTAAAGAATATTAAAACAAAGGAAGTTAAAAATAAATTTGATAAGTTAGGTATTAAATCTGCAACTTTTATTGAAGGTACAGAAATCAATAAGAATTTTTTGTTATCAACTAGAAACCTAAAAGAAATAGATCTTCTTTCGGTTAAGGGACTCAATGCTTATCAGATAATTAAAAGAGATATTTTAATTGTTTCTTTATCTGCTGTTAAAGAGGTAGTCAAGAGGTTCGGTAATGAATAATATATATAATACAGTAATAGCACCTATAATCACAGAAAAAGCGACTAAAATATCTGAAAAAAATCAGTATGTCTTCAAGGTAAAAGTTGATAGTAATAAAAAAGAAATTAAACAAGCTATTGAGAAATTATTTAAAGTGAAGATAAAAAAAATTAAAACAATTAAAATAAAAGGAAAAAATAAGATATTTAAAGGGACTAAAGGAAAAAGAGCAGATTTTAAAAAAGCGATAATCTGTTTAAATAAAGGTGAAAATATAGATTACAGCGGAGGCGTCAGTTAATGTCTTTAAAAAATTATAACCCAACCTCACCATCAAGAAGAGCTCTTGTTCTTGTAAATAAATCTGAGATTTATAAAGGGAAGCCTCTAAAAAAACTTACAAAAGGTTTAACTAAATCTGGCGGTAGGAATAATAAAGGAAGAATTACAGTTTGGTGGAGAGGGGGAGGTCATAAAAGAAGTTATAGAATTATTGATTTTAAAAGACAAAAGAACTATATTAATGCGAAAGTTTTAAGGATTGAATACGATCCTAATAGATCATGCTTCATAGCTTTGGTGAAGTATGAAGATGGAGAACTTAGATATATATTAGCACCTCAAAAATTAAAAGTTCAAAGTACTATTATATCTGGAGATAAAGTAGATATTAAAGTTGGTAACTGTATTCCACTCAAAAATATTCCAACTGGTACTTTAGTTCATAATGTTGAGCTTAAACCTCTTAAAGGGGGACAGTTGGCAAGAGCTGCAGGCGCCTCAGTACAATTAGTTAGTAAAGATAAAGATCATGCTATGCTTAAGTTAGTTTCTGGGGAGCAAAGATTGGTGCCAGTAAATTGTAGAGCAACAATTGGAGTTGTTTCTAACTCTGATCATCAAAATTGTAATTCAGGTAAAGCTGGAAGAAGTAGATGGCTTGGAAAAAGGCCTCATGTTAGAGGTGTTGTAATGAATCCTGTTGATCATCCTCATGGTGGAGGAGAGGGTAGAACATCAGGTGGAAGAAACCCAGTGACACCTTGGGGGGTACCAACTAAAGGAAAAAGAACAAGAAATAATAAAAGAACGGATAAATTAATTTTAAAAAGAAGGAATAGTAGGTAGAAGATGGCAAGATCTGTTTGGAAAGGTCCTTTTGTAGATGGGCATTTAATAAAAAAAGTGCATACTCACTTGAAAGAAAGTGGAAACAAGCCGATTAAAACATGGTCAAGAAGATCTACAATACTACCTCAATTTGTTGGCATTACTTTTAACGTTTATAATGGAAAGAAATTTATACCAGTTCTTGTATCTGAAGAAATGGTTGGTCAGAAATTAGGAGAATATGCACCTACTAGAACTTATTATGGGCACACTGCAGATAAGAAAGCGAAAAAATAATGGTAGATAAACTGGATAATAAAAAACAGGCTTTTGCAAAAGCTAAAAGTATTAGAACTAGTGGACAAAAATTAAACTTAGTTGCTAAATCTATAAGGGGATGTAACATAAAAGTTGCAATAGACCAACTGACTTTTTCAAAAAAAAGGGTAGCTAAAGAAGTATTAAAAGTTCTTAACTCAGCTATAGCTAATGCAGAAAATAATTTTGGTTTAGATATAGATAAATTGATGGTTCAAGAAGCTTATGTAGGAAAATCAATTATGATGAAAAGAATGAGACCCAGAGCTAGAGGTAGAGCGGCAAGAATCTTAAAACCATTTAGTAAGATTACCATTCTATTAAAAGAAATTGAGGAAGGTAAATAATGGGACAGAAAGTAAATCCAATAGTCATGAGGCTTAGTGTTAACAAAGACTGGAGTTCAAAATGGTATGCCAAGGGAACAGATTTTGCTGATTTATTACATGAAGATCTCAAAATCAGAAAATATATTACTAAAGAACTAAAAACTGCTGCCATTAGCAAAGTGGTGATAGAAAGGCCTGCAAAAAAGGCTATAATAACTATTCATACAGCAAGGCCAGGGGTAGTAATAGGAAAAAAAGGTACAGATATAGAAAAAATAAAATCAAAAGTATCTAAACTTACTTCAGGAGAAGTGCAACTAAATATTGTAGAAGTAAGGAAGCCAGAAATAGACGCACAACTTGTTGCTGATAATATAGCTGAACAATTAGAAAGAAGAGCTTCTTTTAGAAGGACCATGAAAAGAGCAATACAATCTGCTACAAGGCTAGGAGCTAAGGGTATTAAGATAGTTTCCGGTGGAAGGTTAGGAGGAGCAGAAATTGCAAGAATTGAATGGTATAGGGAGGGTAGAGTTCCTTTGCACTCATTAAGAGCAAATATAGGCTATGGAGTTTCCACTTCTCATACTGCTTACGGAACTATAGGTATTAAAGTTTGGGTTTATACAGGTGAGCAAAATTCTGATATAGATAAACAAAATGTATTAACAAAAAAAGAAAAAGCAAATAAAGAGTAGGAAGTATGTTATCACCAAAGAGAACTAAATTCAGAAAAGCACATAAAGGAAGGATTCATGGTAATGCTAAAGGTGGAACTACTCTAAACTTTGGTGCTTATGGATTAAAAGCAATGCAACCAGAAAGAATTACAGCTAGACAAATTGAAGCTGCAAGAAGAGCCATAACAAGACATATAAAAAGACAAGGAAGAGTATGGATTAGAATTTTTCCTGATGTTCCTGTTTCTCAAAAGCCAACTGAAGTTAGAATGGGAAAAGGAAAAGGAACTCCAGAATATTGGGCTTGCAGAATCAAACCTGGAAGAATATTATTTGAGTTAGATGGTGTTGATGAGTTACTAGCTAAAAGAGCTTTTGAATTAGGTGCTGCAAAATTGCCTATATCTACTAAATTTATAACCAGGGGAATAAAACTTTAATGCCTAAGTTGGATTTACAAACTAAAACATTGGATGAATTAGAAACAATGTTAAAATCTCACATGAAAGAGCGTATGAATCTTCGTTTTCAGAAGTCAATGGGCCAGTTAGAAAAGCCTTCAAGGTTTAAGATTTTAAGAAAAGAAATAGCTAGAATAAATACTTTTTTAAATATAAAGAGGAAAAAAGAAAATGCCTAAAAGAGTTCTTAGTGGGATTATTTGTAAAGCCAATAATAAAAATACTGTAGTTGTTGAAGTTGAAAGGACTTTTAAACACCCAATTTATAAAAAGTATATTAAAAGATCTAAGAAATATCATGCTCATGATGAAACTGATACTTTAAAAGTGGGAGATAAGGTTATGATTGAAGAAACAAGGCCTATATCAAAATTAAAAACGTGGAAAGTAATTACAAATGAGACAAGATCATGATACACAATGAAACTAATTTAGAAGTAGCTGATAATTCTGGAGCTAGAAGAGTACAATGTATTAAAGTACTAGGTGGCTCAAAGAGAAAATTTGCTAGCGTTGGAGATGTTATAGTTGTATCAGTTAAAGAAGCTATACCAAAAGGAAAAGTATCAAAAGGAGATGTTCATCAGGCAGTAATAGTTAGAACAGCAAAAGAAATTAGAAGAAATGACGGAAGTGCAATAAGGTTTGATAAAAATGCGGCTGTTCTAATTAATAAACAATTAGAACCAATAGGCACTAGAATTTTTGGACCAGTAACAAGAGAGTTAAGAGCTAAAAAATTTATGAAAATTATCTCTTTAGCTCCTGAGGTTTTATAATGCAAAAGAAATTTAAAATTAGGAAAGGCGATAAGGTTATTATTACAGCAGGTAAAAGTAAAGGAATAGTAGGTGAGGTTCTTAAGGTATTACCTAATGAAAATAAAGCGATGGTTAGGGGTGCTAACATTGTTAAAAGACATACAAAACCTTCTCAAAATTCAACTGGTGGTATTGTTGAAAAGGAAGCTTTGCTTCATATTTCTAATATTGCCTATTATGACGAAAAAAAACAAAAGGCATCTAGGATAGGGTTTAAAATATTAGAGGATGGTAGAAAAGTCAGGATAAGCAAATTAACTAGCGAGGTTATAGACAAATAATGGCTAGGCTAAAAGATTTATATGATTCAGATATTAAAAAGAATTTGAAAACTAAATTAGGTTTAAAAAATGAAATGGCTATTCCAAAAATAGAAAAAATTTCGATAAACATGGGAGTAGGTGAAGCTTCACAAGAGAAGGGTAAAATAGATGGAGCTGTAAATGATTTAAAGTTAATTAGTGGACAACAGCCAATNATTACAAAAGCAAGAAAATCAGTTGCAGGCTTTAAGCTCAGAGAGGGAGTGAGTGTAGGAGTCAAAGTAACTTTAAGAAAACAAAAAATGTATGAGTTTTTAGATAGATTAGTAAATATCGCATTACCAAGAGTTAGAGATTTTAGAGGTCTATCAAAAAAAAGCTTTGATGGAAAAGGCAACTATTCTTTAGGTTTAAAAGAACAAATTGTATTTCCAGAAATTGATTACGACAATTTAGATTCATTAAGAGGAATGGATATAACCATAGTTACATCAGCTGAAAATGATGAACAAGGTTTAGAGTTGCTTAAAAGTTTTAATTTACCAATTAATTATTAGTAGGAGAACATTTTGGCTAAAAAAAGTGCAATAGAAAAGAATAAATCTAGACTTAAGAAAGTCGAAAAATTTAAAAATAAGAGAAAAGAGTTAAAAAAGATAATAATGGATAAAAAAACTAATCAAGAAGATAGGTTTGAAGCGGTAATAAAGCTCTCTTCCTTGCCTCGTAATGGATGTTCCATTAGAGTAAGAAATAGATGTGAGTTATCAGGAAGGCCAAGAGGATTTTATAGAAGAGTAAAATTATCTAGAATAGCATTAAGAGAACTTGCAGCATCTGGTCAAATACCCGGAATGACTAAGGCAAGTTGGTAACAGTATAGGTTTAAATTATGACAATGACAGATCCAATAAGTGACTTACTTACAAGAATTAGAAACGGACAGATGGTTAGAAAATCTAAAATCGTTTGTCCAGCTTCAAAATTAAAAGTTTCAATACTTAAAGTCTTACAAGAGGAAGGATATATTAGAGGGTATGAATTTACGGACACTGAAAAAGGTACGGAGTTAGAAATTGCTCTAAAGTACTTTGANGGGAAGCCAGTAATAAGAGAAATATCAAGAGTTTCTAAGCCAGGAATGAGAGTATATTCTTCTGTTAAGACAATGCCTTCCTTCAAAAATAATATGGGTATTACTATTTTGTCTACTTCAAAAGGAGTAATGACAAACTTTGCTGCTCAGAGTGCTAACTTAGGTGGCGAAATATTATGCAGGGTATATTAAAATGTCAAGGGTAGGAAAACAGCCAGTAAATCTCCCTGAAGGTGTAGATGTAAACATTGCCAATAATACAATTTTGATAAAAGGTAAAAGAGGAGAACTTAAGAGTAGTTATCCTGAATCAGTTAAGGTTATCAAAGAAGAGTCTAAAATTATAGTTTCGCCAGTTAACGACTCAAAGTCTTCAAAGGGTTCATGGGGTTTAATAAGAACTATTATAAATAATATGATAGTAGGAGTTGAGGAAGGTTTTACAAAAAGCTTAATTGTAAATGGAGTTGGTTATAGAGCATCGGTTAGTGACGGTATATTAACTTTGCAATTAGGTTATAGTCATGATATAAAATTAGCTATTCCTAAAGATTTAGAAGTTAAATGTACTAAGCCTACCGAAATTGATATATCAGGAATTGATAAACAAAAAGTAGGTCAGTTTGCTTCTGAAATTAGGTCATTGAGAAAACCTGAGCCATACAAAGGTAAGGGTGTTAGATATAGTGATGAGGTTATTAGAAGAAAAGAAGGTAAGAAAAAATAAATGAGCAACAAAAGTAAATATCTATACAATAAAAGAAAAGTCAGAACTAGATTTAGACTTAGAAATAATTGCACTAACAATATTAGGTTATCAGTATTTAGAAGCAATACTAATATATACGCTCAAATTATTGATGATGAAAAACAAAAAACACTGCTAGCTTTTTCTAGTTTAGATAAAGAATTGAAAAAGAAATCAGGTTATAAAACAGGAAATATCAAAACAGCCTCAGAGGTAGGAAGTACTATTGCAAAAAAAGCTAAAGAAAAAGGTATTAAAGAGGTATATTTTGATAGAGGTGGATATTTGTATCATGGTAGAGTAAAAGCTTTAGCAGAAGCAGCTAGAAAAGAAGGATTGAAATTTTAGGTAATATATTATGGCAAAAGAATTTAATAATAATGATGCTCAAGAATTAACTGATAAACTAGTTGGTATAAATAGAGTCGCTAAAGTAGTTAAAGGTGGTAGACGCTTTGGTTTTGCTGCATTAGTAGTTGTTGGTGATAATAAAGGTAGAGTTGGTTTTGGAACAGGAAAAGCTAGAGAAGTTCCTGAAGCAATAAAGAAAGCTACTGACCAAGCTAGAAATAAATTAGTTAGAATTCCTTTAAAGGAAGGTAGAACGATACATCATGATGTAAAAGGAAGACATGGTGCATCAAAAGTAATTTTAAGAAGTGCCCCACCTGGAACCGGTATAATAGCTGGTGGGCCAATGAGGGCAGTATTTGAAACACTAGGAGTACAAGATGTAGTTTCAAAATCAATTGGCAGTTCCAGTCCTTATAATATGGTACGTGCCACATTTAATGGACTACAGAATATACAATCACCAAGAGGTATTGCTGCTAGAAGAGGTTTAAAAGTTAGCAGTATATTTGGTAAAAATAAAACTGAAAAAAAACAGGAATTAAATAAAAATGACCAAACAAAAAAGAATTAAAGTAAAACAAATTGCCAGTCCCATAGGAAGGCAAGGCTATCAAAAAAAATGTTTAATTGGTTTAGGTTTAAATAAAATCAATAGAACAAGAGTTTTACCTTACAATGATAGCATATTTGGTATGGTTAAAAAAGTGAGTCATCTAGTTAAATATGAAATACAGGATATATAATGAAGTTAAATACTATAGTAGATAGGGGTGCGATTAAAAAAACAAAGCGCGTAGGAAGAGGAATAGGATCTGGTACAGGGAAAACTTCCGGTGCCGGACACAAAGGTCAAAAATCTAGATCAGGAGTAGCAATAAAAGGTTTTGAAGGTGGACAAATGCCTCTTCACAGAAGACTTCCAAAAAGAGGTTTTAAAAATCCTTTTAGAACCGAATATTCTATTATTAATTTAGGAGATATTGATAAAGCTATAAGTGATAAAAAATTAGACGAAAAAAAAGTTATAAAAAATGAAGATTTTTTTAAGGCAGGACTAATAAGAAAAAAAAATAATTTGGTAAAAATATTAGGGAATGGATCTTTAAATTATACATTAAATCTTGAGGTTGACAAAGCTTCTAAAAGTGCAATAAAACTTATTGTTGATAATAAAGGAAATATAAATTTTAAAGAAAAAAACCAAAGTAATGAGAAAAATCAAAATACTGAAAAAAAGAATAATAATAAAAAAGAAGAAGTAAAAAAGAGTTAGGAGTTATAAATGCCTTCTGCAGCAGAACAGTTAGCGTCCTCAGTTAACTTTGGAGCGATAGGAAAAGCTACTGAGTTAAAGCAAAGAATAATATTTACGCTTTTAGCTTTAGTAGTTTACAGATTGGGAACTTATTTGCCAATACCAGGAATAAATCCGGGTGCACTTGATGATATTTTTAATCAAAATACTGGTGGTATATTAGGGATGTTTGATATGTTTGCTGGAGGAGCATTAAGTAGAATGTCTATTTTTGCTTTGAATATTATGCCATATATATCAGCGTCAATTATTATACAATTGATGAGTACAGCCTCAAATCATCTTGCACAGCTTAAAAAAGACGGAGACTCTGGAAGACAAAAAATTATACAATATACTAGGTATGGAACTGTATTACTAGCTTCTGTACAAGCTTTAGGTATTGCAACTGGTCTGGAAAGCATGACAAATTCACAAGGTCCAGCTGTAGATAATCCAGGTATTTTTTTTAAACTATCAACTGTAATTACTTTAACTGGAGCAACCATATTTTTGATGTGGTTGGGTGAACAGATTACTGCAAGAGGTGTTGGTAATGGAATATCATTGATAATAATGGCTGGTATAGTGGCTGAACTCCCATCTGCTTTAGTATCTACTTTGGAGTTAGGAAAAACAGGAGCATTATCTGGACTGTTAATTCTTTTCTTCTTGTTTTTAGCTGCATTAGTAATTACTTTCATAGTTTTTATGGAAAGAGGTCAGCGAAGAATAATAATTCAATACCCAAAAAGGCAAGTTGGTATGAAAATTATGGGAGGGCAGTCTAGTCATTTGCCATTGAAAATTAATACAGCTGGAGTAATTCCACCAATTTTTGCTTCGTCAATATTATTATTACCTGTTACAGCTTTAAGCATTAACGCAGGAACCGGTCCTGATTGGCTTATGGACATTACAGCATTGTTGGGAAGAGGACAACCTCTTTACATGCTACTTTATATATTTGCTATAGTATTTTTTGCCTTTTTTTATACAAGTGTAGTATTTAATGCAAAAGACACTGCAGATAATTTGAAGAACAATGGAGGCTTTGTTCCTGGCATTAGACCTGGAGAACCAACGGCTGATTATATAGATTATGTTTTGACAAGATTAACTGTCATAGGTTCTGCATATTTAAGTGCAGTGTGCTTACTGCCTGAGATACTGATATCAAAATATTCTGTTCCATTTTATTTAGGGGGAACAAGCTTATTGATTGTAGTTACAGTTACTATGGATTTAGTTGCACAAGTCCACTCTCATTTAATTGCTCATCAATATGAAGGNCTTATTAAGAAGGCAAAATTAAGGGGAAGGTATTAATTGCGTATTATATTATTTGGTCCTCCAGGTTGTGGAAAGGGAACTCAAGCAGTACTTATTTCAGAGGCCTTATCAATACCTCATCTATCAACTGGTGACATGTTGAGAAATGCTGTAAGTTCAAAATCTGAAATAGGGTTAAAAGCAAAAGATATAATGGAAAAGGGAGGCTTGGTATCTGACGAAGTAGTGCTTTCTATCGTTCAAGAAAGAGTTGCTAACAGTGATAGTAAAAAGGGATTTATATTAGATGGATTTCCAAGAACAGTAAATCAGGCTGAAAGACTAGATTTAATATTGAATGAAGAACAAAAAATAGATTGTGTTTTAAGAATTAAAGTTGATGAAGATGAAATAATTAAAAGATTAATTGATAGAGGTAGAAATGACGATAAACCAGACATAATCAAGAATAGATTTAAATCATATAATGCAGAGACTCAACCATTAATACCATTTTATGAAACTAGAGAAATATTATTTAATATTGATGGGATGCAAGAGGTAGAAAAAGTTTCTGCAGAAATTAAAAAAGTATTAAGTGAATTTTGAATGTTGACTTGCATGAAAGCATGACTATAATATNGAANTTCANNTTAAANAAATTTCTATTTGGAGTAAAAATTGGCTAGAATATCTGGAGTAAACATACCTAGTGGAAAAAGAATACAAATAGCTCTTACCTATATTTTTGGTATAGGATCTACTAGAGCAAAAAAGATTTGTGAAGAAGCTAAGCTTGATCCTTCTAAAAGAGTAAATTCGCTGACAGAACAAGAACTAACCAATGTAAGAGATTTAATTGATAAGACTTATACTGTTGAGGGTGATTTAAGAAGAGATAATGCGGTAAATTTAAAACGTTTGGTTGACTTAGGATGTTATAGAGGATTAAGACATAGGAAGGGACTTCCTGTTAGAGGACAAAGAACCCATACAAATGCAAGGACTAGAAAAGGTAAAGCTAGACCTGTAACTGGTAAGAAAAAAGCTTAGAAGGATATTTTATGGCAACTGAATCAAAGAAAAAAAAGATAAAAAAAAATATACCATTGGGAGTTGCTCATGTAAATGCAACTTTTAATAATACTATTATTACAATTACAGATACTAAGGGTAATACAATAGCTTGGTCTTCAGCTGGTGCAGAAGGTTTTAAAGGATCTAGAAAATCTACACCTTTTGCTGCACAGTTAGCAGCTGAAAATGCTGGAAAAAAAGCTAAAGACAACGGTGTTAAAACGTTAGAAATAGAGGTTAGAGGCCCTGGTTCCGGTAGAGAATCAGCATTAAGAGCCCTACAGTCAACAGGGTTTATAATTACATCTATCAAAGATGTAACACCTATTCCGCATAATGGATGTAGGCCGCCTAAAAGAAGAAGAGTTTAACGTTGTAATTAAAATTTAAAAACTTTATTTAAGAGGATATATTGTGCTACAGAAAAATTGGCAAGAACTTATAAAACCGTCTAGAATTGAATTTATAGCTGGCAATGAAAAAAGTAAAGAGGCAACTTTAGTAGTTGAACCTTTGGAAAGAGGTTTTGGGCTAACACTTGGCAATGCTCTTAGAAGAGTATTATTGTCGTCTATCAGAGGAGCCGCAGTTACAGCAGTAAAATTTGATCAGGTTTTACATGAATTTTCCTCAATACCAGGTGTAGCCGAGGATGTTGTTGAAATTACACTTAACGTTAAACAGTTAGCAGTTAAAATACTAGAGCCTGGAGAAAAAAAATTAGAGTTAGCAGTAAAGGGGCCATGTGAAGTAACGGCATCTATGATAGGTGAAAGTGCTAATGTTGAAATCTTAAATCCTGAATTAACAATCTGTAATATTAATAAAGATATTGATTTTAAGATGACATTAACAGTAAATGAGGGTAAGGGTTATTTACCTTCATCCCAGAATAGAAAAAGTGATAATCCAATAGGTCTGATTCCTGTAGATTCAATTTTTAGTCCTATAAGAAATGTATCTTATAAAGTAGAAAATACTAGAGTTGGTCAAGATACTGATTATGATAAGCTTACTATGAATATAGAAACAAATGGAACTATTATTCCAGAAGATGCTATTGCACTGGCAGGCAGAATAATTTCAGATCAAGCTTCTCTATTTGTCAACTTTGAAGAAGAAGAACAAGTAGAAGAGAATATAGAAGATGCAGAACCTAAACTTAATCCAAATTTATTAAGAAAAGTTGATGAATTAGAATTATCTGTAAGGTCTGCAAATTGTCTTAAGAATGATAATATAATTTATATTGGTGATTTAGTTTTAAAGTCTGAAAATGAGATGCTAAGAACACCAAATTTTGGTAGAAAGTCTTTAAATGAAATTAGAGAGGTGTTATCTCATATGGGATTGGGTTTAGGAATGAGTATAGAAAATTGGCCTCCTGAAAACATTGAAACTTTAGCTAAACAAGCAGAAGACCCATATTGAATTTAATAGGAGCTTATAATGAGGCATAGATTAAAAGGAAGAAAATTAAATAGGACAAGTGCCCATAGAAAAGCTATGTTTAAAAATCTTGCCGCTTCGCTAATTAAATATGAACAAATTACTACCACTTTGCCCAAGGCAAAAGATTTAAGGCCCATTGTTGAGAAGATGATTACAATAGCTAAAAAAGGTTCTCTTCATGCTAGAAGACAACTCATATCAAAATTGCCTAGGGATGCAGATATTAAAAAACTTTTTGAAGAGCTTCCTAAGAGGTATGAAAATAGGGCTGGAGGCTATATAAGAATTTTAAAAAAGGGTGTTAGATTTGGTGATGCCGCACCATTAGCGGTAATTGAGTTAATAGAAAGAAATGAAAATGAAAAAAACCAAGATATTCCTAAAAAAAGCCAAATAAAAGAAGAAGTAAAAAGTGGAAATAAATTAGAGAATAAACCTATAAATTAAAATCTTTATATATTTACCAAAATTTTTAGATTTTTTTGTTATAATTAGATAAATTCTAGTATAATGAAAAAAAAAAATAGCTTAGCTGCGTTTAATATAAACATTAAAGATAATGGCGTTCGCTTAGATAAAATATTATTAAAAAAATTTAATAATTTAAACTTTATTAAGATACAAAAATTAATTCGAGTAGGTTTTTTTAAAGTAAACCAAAAGAGAGTTAAATCTAACTATAAAGTAAAGTCCAGTGATTTAATTCAGTATAATGACAAAATAATTATTCAAAAAACTGTTGAGACAAATAAGTATATATCAGAAATAGAACTGAAATATGAAAAGAAGATTGCAGAGATAAAAAAAAAAATAATATACGAAGATAAATTTTTATTAGTATTAAATAAACCTTTTGGCATACCAGTTCAAGGGGGAAGTAAAGTAGGGTTTAATATAGATTTAGCACTTCCTTTTTTGAATAAGGATAATAATTGTTTAAAATTAGTTCATAGAATAGATAAAGATACATCGGGAATTTTATTATTAGCAAAGTCTAAAGATATTGCTAGAAAAGTAACAAAGCTTTTCAGAGAAAATCAAATTAAAAAAAAATATTTGGCTATAGTTATAGGAAAATTAAATAAAAATAAAGGAGAAATAATTTTACCAATAAAAAAAAAGAAAATAGAAGGTAAAGAAATAATGGATATAGATGATAGAAGTAATGTAATGGCAGAAACTTTTTATAAAGTAATAGATCATAAAAAAGAGTTATCACTCTTAGAAGTTTTTCCTAAGACAGGAAGGAAACATCAAATAAGAGTTCATTTACAAAGTATTTCTCTACCTATACTTGGCGACAATAAATATTTTTTAATAAGTAATAATAAAAAAATATTAGAAAGAAAAAAAATGCACCTTCATGCAAGAGAGATTAAATTTCAACTAAATAATAAAAAATATAAATTTAAAGCTACTTTGCCAAATTATTTTAAGAATACTATTCAAGAATATAAAATGAATTATAAATGTGATGAGTAAATTTTCATTAAAAGAAACTACAAATAAAAGATATATTCTCTTTTACAATAAAAAGCCTTTCAGAACCTTTAAGGGAAAAAGTATATTTGTTTTTAAGATAAAATCTAAATCTGCATTTATTAAAAAAATTAGTAATGAATTTACACATAAAAATTCTAACTTTATAAAACTGTTATTTTTTTCTAATGATATAGATAAAAAATACAGAAAAGTTATTATTGATGATATATTAAATTATATAGATACTGATACAGTATGTTTTAGAAACCATAATGAAAATCAATTAAAGAAACTTGAAATAAAAAGGTGGGATCATTATCTAGATTTTTGTGATAAATACTTATCATTAGATTTTCATATTAATAATTCAATTATTTTTAAAAAGCAAAAAAAAAAAATTCATAATAAAATTTTTAAAATAATAAGTAGCATGAACAATTATACTCTTTCAGCTTTTTATTTTTTAGTAACAGTAACAAATTCAATAATTATTACCTTAAATCTAGTATTTAATAATACAAATATTGATTTAGCATGGGAAGATAGTAATTTAGAGTATGAATATAATCAGAAATTATGGGGTAAAGATGATGAGTTTGCAGAAAAGTTTTTACTTAAAAAAAGTTTTTTCATTGATATTATAAATTTTATAAGTTTTTTTGATAGGGAAATATATGAAGGATAAAATAAATTATTATTTAAAACAAATAAATATTGCTAAAGAGGGGGGTGGTAAGAATAGAATAGATAGCCAACATAAAAAAGGTAAGCTTACTGCTAGAGAAAGAATTGACATCTTGTTAGATGATAATTCATTTAATGAGATTGGGATGTTTGTGAAAGGAAAAAATATAAATGAAAATGAAAAAGAATTAGCTATCTTAGGAGATGGTGTTATTACAGGATATGGAAGAATAAATGGATATGAGGTACTAATTTATAGTCAAGATTTTACAGTTTATGGCGGATCTCTTGGAGAGGAGCACGCAAATAAAATTTGTAAAATTTTAGATATGGCGATTAAAAATAAAATTCCTGTTATCGGGTTGAATGATTCTGGTGGTGCAAGAATTCAGGAGGGTGTGGCAGCTTTAGGGGGATATGCAGAAGTTTTTCAAAGAAATGTTCTTGCTTCTGGTGTTATACCTCAGGTATCAGCAATATTAGGCCCATGTGCTGGAGGAGCAGTATATTCTCCTGCAATGACAGATTTTATATTTATGTCAGAACAAACTTCATATATGTTTGTTACAGGTCCTGAAGTAGTTAAAACAGTAACTCATGAAGATGTTGATACGGAATATTTAGGAGGGGCAAATACCCATACTACTAAATCAGGAGTGGCTGATTTTTCTTTTGATAACGAAATTATAGTACTTCAAGAGCTTAGGAGGCTTTTTGATTTTTTACCTCAATCTAATACTAGTGAAGCAAAAATGAAAAAGTTTAATGATGATACTAGTAAAAAAATAGAATCATTAAATACCCTCGTTCCTGAAGATAAAAATAAAGCTTATGACATAAAAGAGTTAATAGTCAATGTTGCTGATGAAAAAGATTTTCTTGAAGTTCAAAAAGATTACGCAAAAAATATTGTTATAGGTTTTATAAGAATGGAAGGATATACAATTGGTGTTGTTGCTAATCAACCTCTAGCATTAGCAGGCTGTTTAGATATTAACTCCTCTAGAAAAGCTGCAAGGTTTGTAAGATTTTGTGATTGTTTTAATATTCCATTATTAACATTTGTAGATGTACCTGGATTTTTACCAGGAACTGATCAGGAGTTTAATGGTATCATAAAGCATGGAGCTAAATTATTATTTGCTTATGCTGAAGCGACTGTTCCAAAAGTGACGTTAATAACTAGAAAAGCTTATGGTGGAGCTTATGATGTAATGTCCTCTAAACATTTAAGAGGCGATATTAATTATGCTTGGCCTACAGCAGAAATAGCAGTTATGGGGGCTGAAGGTGCAGCTAAAATAATCTATAAAAGTGCTAATGAAGAAATTTTAAAAGATAAAATTAAAGAGTATGAAGAAAAATTTTCTAATCCTTATATTGCAGCATCAAGAGGATATATTGATGAAGTAATAAAACCAGATATCACAAGAATTAAATTAATAGATGCTTTTAAGATATTACGTAATAAAAAGTTGAAAAACCCTTGGAAAAAGCACGATAATATTCCATTATAACAATATGATTAAAACTGTATTGATTGCAAATAGGGGAGAAATAGCTATTAGAGTAGCTAAAACATGTAAAAAAATGAACATAAAAACTGTAGGTGTTTTTTCAAAAGATGACAGTATGTCTCTTCATTTAAAATATTGTGATGATACATGTTTTATAGGAGATGATCCCTTAAAAGGATCATACTTAAATATAGAAAAAATTGTTAATATAGCTAAAGAATTTTCAGTAGATGCTATACATCCAGGCTATGGTTTTTTATCTGAAAACTCAAATTTTGTAAAAAGATTAAATGAAGAAAATATTATTTTTATAGGACCTTCATATAGGGCTATAGAATTGATGGGAGATAAAATAGAATCAAAAAAAATTGCTAAGAAAGCAGGGGTGAACTGTATACCTGGAAATGAAAATGCTATAGAAAATATTGAACACGGTTTAAAAGAAGCTAAAAATATAGGTTATCCAGTAATGATAAAAGCTTCTGCTGGTGGTGGCGGTAAAGGTATGCGTATTGTCAAAAATAATAATGAATTTGAAGAATTATTAACAGCAGCTAAAAACGAAGCCATGAATGCATTTGGAGACGATAGAGTCTTTATAGAAAAATATATAGAACAGCCAAGGCATATAGAGATGCAAATTTTATCTGATAATCACGGAAATATTTTATGGTTAGGTGAAAGGGAGTGTTCTATACAAAGGAGGCATCAAAAGATTATAGAAGAAGCTCCAAGTTCCTTTATAGATACTTCAATAAGAACTAAGATGGGAGAACAAGCAGTTAGTTTAGCTAAAGCTGTAAATTATTCATCAGCAGGAACTGTAGAGTTCGTAGTTGATAAAAATCAAAATTTTTATTTTTTAGAAATGAATACTAGATTACAAGTTGAACATCCTGTAACAGAATTAGTTACAGGTTTGGATTTAGTTGAGGAAATGATAAATATTGCTAATAATAAAAAATTAACTTTTCATCAGGAAGATATTGAAGTTAAAGGATGGTCATTTGAATCAAGATTATGTGCTGAGTCACCAAAAAAAAATTTTTTACCATCTGCGGGAAGAATAGAAAATATAAATTATCCCACCAAAGATATAAGGATTGATCTTGGTTATCAATCTGGTGGAGAGGTTTCTATTTATTATGATTCTTTGCTTGCAAAAATTATATCATTTGGAAAGAACAGAGATGAAGCTTTAGAAAAAATGCTAAATGCTTTAAGTGAAGTTAGTATAGAAGGTATCGATACTAATATAGATTTTTTGATGGATATCTATAAAAAAAAATCTTTTGCTTTAGGTGATATAAATACAAATTTTATTTCGGAAACATACAAAGAAGGTTATAAAGGAAAAACTAATGAAAAAAAAGAAGAAGAAGCAATTGCTTTATTAGCATTAAGTTATCATTTAAATTATTTATATAATGTTAGTTTATATATAAAAAATATATCGAAAGCATGGATGATTAGTTGGCTTTATAAAGATATAAATATAAATATTAATTCAATTAAAGATAACTACATTTCACTAATATTTGAAAACTCTACAAAGGAATTTTTTTATACAATTGATCATATCAACAAAATAGTTAGTATAAATTTAAAGGGTAAGGTTTTTAAAGGGCGTGTTTATATCAAAGAAAATTATATGACAGTTTTTTATAAGGGATCAGAGACTAATTTAAATATTTTTAGAAAAAATACATATGACCTTTATAAAAACCTTCCAAAAGAAAATAAGAATGATAAGTTGAAACAGGTGCTGTCTCCAATGCCAGGTAAAGTGACAAAAATATTAGTTAAGCAAAAAGATAAGACTTTAGAAGGAGACAATTTGTTAGTATTAGATGCTATGAAAATGGAAAATATTATTAAAGCGGATTTCAATGGGCAGGTTAAAGACGTATTGGTTGAAGAGGGTCAGTCAGTTTCTGCAGAGCAATTATTAATTACATTTGACTAAGAAAAAATAATATTAAGATTTTTTTTTAAAATTTCATCCACTATTTTTTTATTCGTAATATTTTTTAAGCTCTTAATAGAAGTTACTTTTGAGTTTTTTATACCACAAGGGTCAATATTATTAAAATTTGATAAGGCACATGTAACATTAATAGATAGTCCATGATATATTATACCTTTACTAACTCTCAGGCCCAGAGAGCCTATTTTTGCTTCACTTTTATTTTTATCTAAAGCCCATATACCTACAATATTTTTTTTTTTATAGGCTTTAATGTCTAAATTTGATAATGAGCTAATAATAAACTGTTCAATATTATTTACAAACCTTCTTACATCCAAACCTCTTTTTTTTAGGTTTATAATAAAATATATAATTCTTTGACCTGGACCATGCCATGTCAATTTGCCTCCTCTATTTGTATTGTAAATAGGAATTTTATTTATTTTATCTTGTTTAATAGGGTTTCCTCTCCCACTTGTATAAATTGAAGGATGCTCTAAAAACCAGATTATCTCTTTACAGAAATTGTTTTTAACTTGAGAAATTTTACTTTCCATAAAATTTATAGCGTAGTTATAATCTATAGTATTTTTAGATTCAATTATTTCTATATTTTTCATAAATAGAATATATGTTAATTATAGAAAAATATTTAGTAAAAAATTATGAAAAAAAAAAATAGCAATCCATCAATTGTTTTAAACAGTGATTTAATTTCAAAAGTAATTTCTGAATTAAGTAATGAAAACTTTTCTTTTATACTAACTTTGATAAATGATTTACACCCAGCAGATACAGCGGATTTATTAGAAACTTTAAATAGTGATGATAGAAAAAAAGTAATAAATATAGTAAAAGAAAATTTTCCTTCTGAAACACTTCCATCAATGAATGTTCCTATCCTCTTAGATGTCATTGAAGAATTTGATTTTAATCATCTTGTTAGAATGTTATCTGAACTAGATACTGATGATATTGCCTACGTGCTTGAAATTTGTGAAGAAAGTTTAAGAAAAGAAGTATTGAAAAGCTTACCAAAAGAAATACAAAAATTAATTAAAAAAGCTTTAACCTATGACGAAGACTCAGCTGGTAGGATTATGCAAACTGACTATGTATCAATTCCAGTTTCATGGAATATTGGCCAAGTATTAGATTATCTTAGAATGTCTAGAAGAATACCTGATGAATTTTATGCATTATTTGCAGTAGACTCTAGACATATTCCTGTAGGAACGGTACCGCTTCATCTTGCTATGAGAAAAAAAAGAGAGGTAAAAATAACAGATATAATGACTACTAGGCCTAAAATAGTTAATGTTAATGATAAAAGAGAAGATATTGGATTTTTGTTTGACCAATATGAATTAACATCAGCTCCTGTAGTGGATGCAAGAGGAAGGTTAATAGGTATGATCACGGTAGATGATGTTGTAGACCTAATTAGACAAAAAGCTGATGAAGATATGTACAAGTTAGGTGGTGTGACAGGAGAAGGTGATCTTTATTTGGCTGCATTTAAAACTGCAAGAAGCAGATTTGGGTGGCTAGCTATCAATCTAATTACAGCTATTTTAGCTTCGATATCAATAGCATTTTTTGAAACAGCTCTTGATAAATTAGTTTCTTTAGCTATCTTAATGCCTATTGTTGCATCTATGGGTGGAAATGCAGGAACGCAAACTTTGACAGTAGCAGTAAGGGCAATGGCTACTAGGGAGTTAACATCTTCAAACTCATTAAGAGTTTTTGGGAAAGAAATATTAGTAGGAGCGTATAATGGAATATTTTTTGCTTTATTAATAGGATTAGTTACAGGTCTATGGTTTCAAGACTATTTATTAGGCTCTATAATAGCTTTTGCAATGCTTTTTAATCTCATTTTAGCTGGCACTTTTGGAGCAGCTATACCTTTAATTTTATCCTATTTTAAGATAGATCCTGCTGTTGCTGCTACTGTTATATTAACAACGATTACAGATATATTAGGTTTTGTAATATTTTTAGCATTAGCAAATTACTTGTTAATATAATAATAATTATTATAATATTTCTATGATTCCCAATACTTTAAAAGGACTTGATTTTGATCTAGGCGATGATGTCAATTTATTACAAAATAGTATACAAGAATTTTGTGATGCAGAAATAGCACCATTGGCTCAAGAAATAGATAAAAATAATGACTTTCCATCTCATTTATGGAAAAAAATGGGAGATCTTGGCCTTTTAGGTATAACTGCTGAAGAAAAATATGGTGGAAGTGGATTAGGATATACTGAGCATGTGGTTGCAATGGAGGAAATTAGTAAAGCATCAGCATCAGTTGGGTTATCTTATGGAGCTCACTCTAATTTGTGCGTAAATCAAATTTCTTTAAATGGAACTGAAAAACAAAAAGAGCAATATCTTCCTAAACTTATATCTGGAGAGCATATAGGTGCTTTAGCTATGAGTGAACCGGAAGCAGGGTCAGATGTTGTAAGTATGAAATTAAAAGCAAAAAGACAAGGTGATGAATTTTGTCTTAATGGTACTAAAATGTGGATTACTAATGCACCTAACGCAAATACTTTTGTAGTTTATGCTAAAACTGTTGATGAAAACCATAAAAGTAATAATATAACTGCATTTATTATAGAGCGAAACTATCCAGGTTTTTCGGTTTCTTCTAAATTAGATAAATTAGGTATGAGAGGTTCAAATACTGCAGAGTTAGTATTTAATGATTGTCTAGTGCCTTCTGAAAATATTTTAGGAAAATTAAATAAAGGTGTAGCAGTACTTATGAGTGGACTTGATTACGAAAGAGCTGTCTTAAGTGGAGGTCCTGTAGGAATAATGTCAGCTTGTTGGGATATAGTTCTACCTTATATAATAGAAAGAAAACAATTTGGTAAGCCAATAGGATCATTTCAACTAATGCAAGGTAAAGTAGCTGATATGTATACAACTATGAATGCTTGTAAATCTTATGTATATAATGTTGCCAAGTCTTGTGATGAAGGAAATATTACAAGAGAGGATGCTGCTGGAGTATTACTGTACTCTTCCGAAAAAGCAGTTTGGATGGCATTAGAGACGATTCAATGCTTAGGTGGTAATGGGTATATTAATGATTACCCATCAGGAAGGCTTCTTCGCGATGCAAAATTATATGATATTGGTGCAGGAACAAATGAAATTAGAAGAATGCTAATAGGTAGAGAAATTTTTAAAAAAAATTCTTAAAATTATAAAAGGAGAAAAAATGAGCGATGATAAAGTAGTAATAGTTAGTGCAAAAAGAACACCCATAGGAAGTTTTCAAGGACAATTTGAAACTATCAAAGCAACGGAACTAGGAAGTAGAGTCATAGCGAAAAATATAAGTGAAATTTCTATAAACCCACAAGACATTAATGAAACTATTATGGGTTGTGTTTTGCCTGCAGGGCTTGGACAAGCTCCTGCAAGACAAGCAGCTATTGGAGCAGGCATTCCTAATAAAAGTGGTGCTACTACAATTAATAAAATGTGTGGATCAGGTATGAAATCTATTATGTTTGCACATGACAGTATAAAAGCTAAGCAAAATAATATTGTAGTAGCAGGAGGGCTAGAAAATATGACTAATGCTCCTTACATTTTATCAAAAGCTAGAAAAGGTTTTAGAATGGGTCATGCTGATGTTAAAGATCATATGTTTTTAGATGGATTAGAAGATGCTTATGAAGAGGGAAAACTAATGGGAAGCTTTGCAGAAGACACAGCAGAACATTATCAGTTTACAAGAGAACAACAAGATGCTTTTGCTATAAATTCTCTAAATAGAGCAAGAAAAGCCAATGATGATGGAACATTTGAAAACGAAATAGTACCTATAAAGGTTTTGAATAAAAAAAATGAGATATTAATTAATAAAGATGAACAACCATTTAAATCTGATATAACTAAAATTCCTTCACTTAAACCAGCTTTTAGAAAAAATGGAACAGTGACTGCTGCTAACTCTTCTTCTATTTCTGACGGTGCTTCTTCTGTTATTTTAATGTTAGAGTCTGAAGCAGATAAGAGAGGAATTAAACCTCTAGCTAGAATTATTAATCATTCTACTAATAGTCATGAGCCAAGGTGGTTTACAACAGCACCAATAGGAGCTATTGAAAAAGTATTAGAAAAATCAGGATGGAAAAAATCAGATGTTGACTTATTTGAAGTCAATGAAGCTTTTGCAGTAGTACCAATGGCAGTTATTAAAGATATAGGTATATCTGATGATATATTAAATATTTATGGTGGTGCATGTGCTTTAGGTCATCCAGTAGGAGCATCAGGAGCTAGAATAGTTACTACTCTAATAAACGCATTAATAAAGAACAACCTTAAAAAGGGAGTAGCTTCCCTTTGTATAGGGGGCGGAGAAGCAACTGCTATTACATTGGAAGTTGTTAATTGATTATAAAATCCAATATAAATAAAAAAAGTTCTACTTATCAAAGTAATTTTGATAAGATGAGTGAATTAGTATCTGATTTAAAAAAAAAAAATAGAGTTACAAATATTGGTGGTTCTTTAGAATCTAGAAAGCGTCATATAAGTAGAGGAAAAATATTACCTAGAGAAAGGATAGAGTATTTATTAGATGATAAAGATAATGCCTTAGAAATCGGTCAATTAGCCGGCTATGGTTTAAACAATAATGAAACTCCTTCAGGTTCTATAGTTTCTGTAATTGGTAAAGTATCAGGTAGAGATAGTGTGATTATAGCTAATGATGCAACTGTTAAAGGGGGTACTTATTATCCCATTACTTTGAAAAAACACTTA
Source organism: Alphaproteobacteria bacterium TMED62 (assembly GCA_002170595.1). Taxonomy (GTDB): domain Bacteria; phylum Pseudomonadota; class Alphaproteobacteria; order TMED109; family TMED109; genus TMED131. Next base: position 6,622 of record NHDP01000021.1, on the reverse strand, counting down.
AGAAGTTTAGAAATAGCTAAAGAGAATAACCTTGCATGTATAAATCTAGTCGACTCTGGAGGAGCAAATTTAAGAGAGCAGACGGGTATTTTTGCTGATAAAGAAGGTTTCGGAAGAATATTTTTTGAAATGGCAAACATGTCAGCTTCTGGTATTCCGCAAATATCAGCTGTATTAGGATCTTGTACAGCTGGAGGTGCTTATATTCCAGCTATGTCAGATGAAACAGTTATAGTAAAAAAAAATGGAACAATATTTTTAGGAGGGCCACATTTAGTAAAAGCAGCTACAGGAGAAATAACTAATGAACAGGATTTAGGTGGAGCTGAGATGCATACTAAGTTATCAGGGGTAGCAGATTATTTTGCAAATGATGATTATGATGCTTTAAACATTACAAAATCAATAATTAAAAATCTTAATTATACGAAAAAACATAATTTAAAATTAAAGGAAGTGCTTGAACCTAAGTATAACCCAGAAGAAATTTATGGAATAATTCCATCAGAGCTTAAAGAACAATATGACGTAAGAGAGGTAATAGCTAGATTAGTAGATAATTCTGAGTTAGACGAGTTTAAGTCAAATTATGGAACCACTCTGGTAACTGGCTTTGCACATTTAATGGGGATACCTATAGGTATTGTTGCTAATAATGGTATTTTGTTTTCAGAGTCGTCTTTAAAAGGGACACATTTTATTCAGTTATGTGAAAAAAGAGGTATTCCAATACTTTTTTTGCAAAATATTGCTGGTTTTATGATAGGTAAATCTTATGAGGAAAGAGGTATAGCTAAAGATGGAGCTAAATTGGTAAATGCTGTATCAACAGTTACAGTTCCTAAGTTTACATTAATAATTGGCGGTTCATTCGGCGCTGGAAATTATGCTATGTGCGGCCGAGCTTATAGCCCAAGATTCTTGTTTTCTTGGCCTAATTCTAAAATATCAGTAATGGGTGGAGAAATTGCAGCAAAAGTTTTGAGTTCAGTTAAAGAATTACAATTTAAAAAAATAGGAAAAAAATGGCAACAAGAAAGTAAGTTAAAATTTAATAAAGAAATTATAGAACAGTTTGACTATGAAGGTTCTCCATATTATGCAACAGCAAGGTTATGGGATGATGGAATATTAGATCCTTTAGATACTAGAAAAAAAATATCTTTAGCATTGATTAATAGCTTGAATGCTGAAAGGAAAAATGGAAAATTTGGCATATTTAGGATGTAAATAAAATGATTTATAAATATATAAAAACAGAAAGCATTAAAAAAAAAGTTTTTCAAATAACACTGAATAACCCTAAGTCAAGAAATGCCATAAATTCAATAATGTTAGATGAGATTATTGATTGCATAAGTCATATAAACAAAAATAAAAATATTAGAATTCTTATAATTACTGGAGAAGGAGAAACTTTTTCTGCGGGAGCTGACTTAGAATGGATGAAACAATCAATAATGCTAACAGTAGAAGAAAATAAAAAAGATGCTATGAAGTTTTCTAAGATGCTAAAAAAAATAGATGAACTTTATTGTCCTACAATTGCCTTAATTAATGGACATGCTTTTGGAGGAGGGCTAGGAATCATTAGTGTGTGTGATTATAAAATTGCAGATAGTAAATCAAAATTTTGTTTTTCAGAAGTTAAATTAGGTTTATTACCAGCTATGATTGGCCCTTATATATTAAGAAATTTAGGTTATTCTAATACAAAAAAGTTATTTTTGACTGGAGAAGTTTTTGGTGTGTCTTTAGCAAGCGAATTAAACCTCATAGATAAATTCTTTGATAAAGAAGATATTACATATGAGAGAAATATTTTAATTGATAAATTACTATCAGGAGGTCCTAAAGCACAGTCAGCTATAAAAAGTTATTTACAGGATATTTATTCTAAGAATATCTCAGATAAGTTAATTGATATAGCTGCAGAAAGTATTGCTAAGATTAGAGTATCTGAAGAAGGACAAAAGGGCATAAAATCATTTTTAGATAAAAACAAACCTGATTGGCATAATGAAATTTCCTAACAAAGTCAATTTATATGAAGTTGGACCAAGAGATGGACTTCAGAATGAAAAAGATATAATTCCTACAGAGATAAAAATAAAACTAATAAATAAATTAATTAATTGTAATTTTAAAGCTATTGAAATTGGTTCCTTCGTTTCCCCTAGGTGGGTTCCTCAAATGGCAGACAGTGATATCATTATGGATAAGATTAATAGGAAAAAACTAATATCTTTACCTGTATTAACACCAAATTTAAAAGGCCTACAAAAAGCCATTGAAAAAAAAGTAGATACTGTTTGTGTTTTTATAACCGCCTCTGAATCATTTTCTAAAAAAAATACAAATTGTTCTGTATCAGAGTCTATAAAACGCGTAGAAGGAGTAATTCGAGAGGCAAAAAAAAATAATATAAAAGTAAGAGGTTATCTTAGTTGCGTATTAGGATGTCCTTATGAAGGAAAAGTTAGCTATAAAAAAACAGCTGATTTATCAAGGTTTTTAATTGAGCAAGGATGTTATCAAATCTCTTTAGGTGATACTATAGGATGTGGAACTCCTCTTGAAGCAGTAAAGTTATTTGAAGCAGTATCTAAAACTGTAAATATTGAGAGTTTAGCTGCTCATTTTCATGATACATATGGACAAGCTTTATCAAATATTTATGCAGTATTACAAATGGGTGTTCAAACTTTAGATACTTCTATATCTGGTCTAGGAGGCTGTCCTTATGCTAAAGGTGCTACAGGTAATGTTGCTACAGAGGATGTTTTATACATGCTTAATGGTATGGGAATAAGTACTGGAGTTAAATTAGAAAAAATACTTGAAGTATCAAAATATATTAATAGATATTTAAATAGGATGCCAAGTAGTAGAGTAGCCATGGCAAATTTTAATAAATAAAGAGTTTTGCATATGTTTGATTTAAAAATAAAAAATGCAAAAATTGTAGATGGAACAGGTTTAAAACCTTTCCATGGAGATATTGCAATAATTGGTAATACTATAGTTGAAAGAGGAAAAAGTTTAGGTGTAGCTAAAAATTATTATGATGCGGAGGGTTTGGTTTTATGTCCAGGCTTTATAGATGTACATACGCATTATGATGCTCAATTAACATGGGATCCATCAGCTTCTCCTTCTTTAGATTTGGGAGTTACTACTGCTATTATTGGTAATTGTGGTTTTACAATAGCCCCTTGTAAACCAAATCATAGAGAATTAAATATAAAAAACTTAACCAAAGTTGAGGGCATGCCTTATAATACACTAAAAAAAGGTATAGATTGGGGGTATGAAAGTTATCATGAGTATTTAGCATTATTGCAAAGTAAAAATTTAGCTTTAAATATATGCTCTTATATTGGACATTCAGCATTAAGAATATGGACAATGGGAGAAGAAGCCATGGAAAGAAAAGCAAGAGAAGAAGAAATTACTAATATGGAAAAAATAGTGTCTAATGCAATGAGAAGCGGAGCCATTGGTTTTGCCACTTCAACTTTTGAAGGACATAATGGAACGAACGGCATACCTATGCCTTCTAGATTTGCTTGTAACGAAGAAATTAGTAGGCTTATCAAAGCAATGGCAATAGATGGCAGAGGTATTTTTATGCTTACAAAATCTAATAATACAGAAATTAAAGACATTATTAAATTATTAGGAAATGTAAAAAGACCTGCTATGGTTGCTGCTTTATTAGATAATCCTATGAAAAAAAATTGGGCTTTTAATACCTTAGAAGATATTAAGGATGCGCAAAAAGAAGGTTATGAAATTTGGGGTCAGGTTTCATGTAGACCATTAACTATGGAGTTTACAATGAATGAACCATATATGCTTGAAGGTTTAAACTCTTGGAAAGAATATATGGTTCAAAATACGACTAAAGAAAAAAAAAATGTTTTGCAAAATAAAGTTTTTAGAAAAAATGTTATAAATGAAATTTTAGACACAACTAAGAATAAATTATTTGTAGGTAACTGGGATAAAATAAAATTAATTAAGACTGAACAAAAAAATCTATTAAAATATATAGGAAAAAATTTATTAGAAATTTCTAATTACCATAATAAAGAACCTTTTGATTGGCTATTAGATAATGCTATTGATAATGGTTTAGACGATCTATTTGCTGCGGAGTTGCTTAACTCGGATATAAAATCTGTGCAAAAGTTACTAAAACATAAATATGCGACGGTCGCATTATCAGATGCTGGAGCTCATACCTCTCTTTTATGTGATGCTGGTTATGCACTAGAATTATTATCAAAGTGGACAAGAGAGCTAAAAGTTTTTTCTTTGGAAGAAGCAATTTATAATTTGACCGGCAAGCAAGCTGATATATGTAGAATTCCAAAACGAGGAAGGTTAGTGCCTGGTTATTTTGCAGATATGATCTTAATTGACCCCAATAAAATTAATTCTTCTAATTCATATAGAATAAATGATCTTCCTGCTAAGTCGGAAAGACTACTAGTTGACCCTATAGGAATAAAAGAAATATGGGTTAATGGTGTAAATAAAAATCAAAAATCTGCTGGAAAATTAATCAGAGAATATTTAAGTTAGAAACCCAAGAGTAATCTTAAAGTAACACTTAGGTTTCTATTTTAATTCATAATTTAAGCCCAAATATTTTGAGCTGATACCATAGCAAATAGCATAGGTATAGATAATAAAGTATTAGTTCTAGAAAATAGCATTGCAGTTCTAGCTGATCTTGCTTTGATATCAGCATCTACTTCAACTATGCCTAATGCTTTTTTTTGGTTTGGCCATATGACAAACCATACATTAATAAACATTATAATAGCCATCCACATGCCTATTCCAATAGCTAAATCTCTACTGCTACCAGAGGATATTCCTAATTGCAAGGCTGAAAGAAGATATCCGTTTAGATGAGCTAAAAGCAGTCCTGAAATAAGGGTAAACATTGCTCCCCATCTGAAATACCATAATGCAGCTGGTGCAATCACTTTACCAATAGCAGGTTTTTGATCATCAGGGATTTTAGGCATATTTGGAATCTGAACAAAGTTAAAGTACCATAATAAACCTATCCACATTGTGCCTGCTAAAACATGAATATACCTAAAAAGAAACTGCCAAAAGTAAATATCTATGTTATTACCTAAAGTTAAAAAATAAATAATAAAAGCTATAGTTAGTATTAAGCCAGTCGTTATAGTTAATTTTAAAGATGTAAGTATTTTAATCATAATTTCTCCTCCCAAAAATTAGTGTAAATTAAATAAGGAAAAAATTAAATAAAAATTAAAAATATTATTTTTTTTTAAAAATAAATAAAACTAAAAATATTGGCTTATTCCTAGTAATAGGGACTTGGCAAAAAGCAGAATCTGTAGCCAGGTTATCACTTTTTAAAAAAAGATTTTCTTTATTAATTTCCTTAATTCTTTTTATTATGTAAGAATGAGTATTATCAAAAAATACAACTAAACTGTTTTTTTTTAAGAAATTATTTACAATACTTGTTGCAAGTACGTAATCACCAGAAACTAAAGTAGGTTGCATACTTGTTCCTGATACTCTAAAAATTTTAAACACTCTTTAATATTGGACAAACAATAACTAGTTCAGGTGGATAGGGCGCATATTTTTTTTCTGTTTGAATACCTTTGGTTTCCCAGAAAATTTCAGTAAATTTATTAATTTTTTTTAATAGTTCTACACCATTTTCTCTTCTTGTTTCTTGTTTACACTTCGAGGCAAGTTGCATAATTTCATGTACAAGTTGATGAATTTCAGGATGTTTACTAATCTGGGGTTCTTTAAAATAATCTCCCCATATTGTTGAAACTTCATTTTTAACTTCTTTGGCGTGTTGCTCTTTAACAGTAACTAATCTAGATAATTGAGCTATATTACTACTATTCATTTCGGCATCATTAATTTCCTCGTTCATTAAATCAATGAATCTTACTATACTCAAAGCTGAATATTGTATAACAGAGGGGTCATATACTTTACACGGAATATCACAATGAGCTTGAACTTTATTTATTTTAAACATAAACATCCTTTCTTTGATAATATATTAAATAATATCTTTTAAAAGTAAAACAAGAATTAAATTAGTATTTAAAAAATATATTGTTAGGTTATTATAAAATAATGAAGTTAAAAATACATCTAATTTTAATAATAACTTTTATCATTCCTTTTCTACTAAAAAGCGAAAATGATTTTGATCAGGTTAAATTAAATATTAAATTAAATAATAATAATATTATTAAAATAAAAAGTATTGGAGAAGATGAAATTTTACAAGGCACATTTTTTGGTAAAATTCAAAGTTTAGAAGACAAAAATTTTGATAATGCAAACTTAGAATGTGATTTTATGGGTAGATCTTACAAAGGTAGGGGCTTTAGTTGTGGTTTTGCAGTAATTGAAGATTTGCAAGGCTATTGTTATGTAAATAATAATAATGAGGATATTCTGATTACTAATTGGAGTTGCAATACTACTGCAGGGATCAATGGTGATGCATATTGTTCTGGAAAATTAAAAATTATTCAAGGATTTGGAAAATTTGCTGGAGTGGATGGTTATGGAAAAATAAATATGCCAATTG
>NHDP01000020.1 GCA_002170595.1 Alphaproteobacteria bacterium TMED62 | reverse complement strand
TTGATCCCAAGTATCATTAACATTTGCAGCTAATGGGCTTACCATTCCAATTCCGGTTACCACTACTCTGTTCATTCTTACCTATGCATTTTCTTCAATATAAGTTATAGCATCCTTGACTGTTACTATTTTTTCAGCAATGTCATCAGGTATTTCACAACTAAACTCCTCTTCAAAAGCCATAACTAACTCTACAGTATCTAAGCTATCTGCCCCTAAGTCATCTATAAATGAAGATGTTTCCGTAACCTTTTCTTCGTCAACTCCTAAATGTTCAATAACAATTTTTTTTACTCTTTCTGATATATCACTCATTTTAATACCTTTCTTTTAGATTAGATAACTATACTATTTTTTAAATTTTTCAAGTACTTTATACTTAAAATAAATTACATATACATTCCCCCATTAATATGAAAAGTTTGTCCTGTAATATAACTAGCTTTATCACTTGCTAAGAATTTAGTCAAACTAGATATATCATCTGAAGATCCAATTCTTCTTACAGGAATATTTTGAATAATTTTATCCTCATTTTTTTCAATTATCTCAGATGTCATGGCTGTTTTAATGAAACCTGGTGCAATACAATTGACTGTAATACCTCTACTAGCTACTTCAAGGGCTATTGATTTAGTCATTCCTTCTAACCCTGCTTTAGATGCAGCATAATTTGCCTGTCCTAAGTTTCCAGATGAACCGACTACTGATGATATATTAATGATTCTCCCATATTTTTTTTTAACCATAAGTTTAAGTATTTCTTTAGTTAAAAAGAATGTACTATTCAAATTAAGGTTAATAACATCATTCCAATCTTCTTCTTTCATTCTTAAAGTTAAATTATCTCTTGTTATTCCTGCATTATTAATCAAGATATCTATTTTACTATCAAATTCTTCGTTAACTTTATTAACTATTTTTTGAATATTATTGTAATCTCTAAAGTCACACGCTATAAATTTTGAATTACTCTTAAGTTCTTTAGAAAACCTATCAAGTTTATTTTCATTAGTACCCGTGATTAATAAATTATTTTCATCACCATCAAAAATTTTACATATTGAGCTCCCAATACCTCCCGAAGCTCCTGTAACAAGTATATTTTGATTTTTAATATTAATTTTCATAACTATCTCTCATAAATTTTTCTATTTCCTTAATTGATGATAACGATATGGCATTAAACTCATTAGCAAACTTCATACGTTTTATCATGTTTGATAAAGTATTTCCATTTCCAATCTCCAAAAATAAACCTGTTCCATTTTCACTCATAAATCTAATACTTTCATACCATCTGACTGTTGAAAAAGTTTGGCTAATTAGAGACTTTTTTAAACCTTCTACATTTAAAAATGGCTTAGCAGAAAAGTTGGATATTATAGGTATAATAGGTATTTGAAAAGTAATTTTATCAAAAGAACTTTTTAGTTGATTAGCAGTATTTAACATATATTTACAATGAAATGGTGCACTTACTAACAACTTTATTGCTTTAAACTTTTTATCTTTTGCACTTTCTATAATTAGATCAATTGCACTAGTATCACCAGAAACCACTATCTGATTGATAGAATTATAATTTGCTATTTCACATACTAAATTTTCAGGTAATTCAGTTATAAGTTTTTTTACTTCATTAATTTCTAGGCCAATCAAAGCAGCCATAGAACCTTTGCCACTGGGCAAAGCGTTTTGCATACTTTTTCCTCTTTTTTTTAATAATATTGCTACCTCACTAACACTTAAACTGTCAGTTGCTGCCAATGCTGTATATTCACCTAAAGAATGTCCTGCACAAAAATTAACTTTTTTAATATTAAAATCAAATTCTTTTTTTAATACCTCTAAAATAGCAATAGATACCGTCATTATCGCTGGTTGAGCATTTTCTGTTAAAGTAAGTTTGTCTAACGGTCCATTAAATATTAGGGTTGATAAATTTTGAGTTAAACTGTCATCAACATTTGCAAAAACATCCTTTGCTACTTGAAAGTTGTCAAAAAACTCTTTACCCATTCCTACTTTTTGTGACCCCTGTCCGGGGAAAACTATACTTTTTATCATTACAACTATTCTCCGTATTAAATTAATACTATAAAATATAAAATAAAACTTGCAAGTAACTCAAATTTTACTATATTTCAAGTTTTAATATATATTTAATAAATTATGCAATTATATGAAACTATATATATAGTTAAACAAGATTTAGACAGTAAAGCTCTAAAGGATTTAGAGGAAAAATATGATAGTCTTTTGAAGCTTAACAAAGCTATCGTAGAGTATAAAGAAAACTGGGGTTTAAGAAATCTAGCTTACAAGATAAAGAACTATAAAAAAGGCTATTATTACATGGTAGTCTTCAATGGTGAAAAAGAAAGTGTTAACGAATTAGAAAGAAATTTTAGAATTGATGAAAACATAATAAGATTTCTAACTTCTAAAGCAGATAATATACCTTCAGAACCTTCTCCTATAATGAAATACAAGATAGAAAAAGAAAATGCCGAAAATTATGTTAATGAGGCGAGTTTAGAATCCAATGAGAGCTAATATGAGAAATAATAGAGAGAGTAGCAGAAAGACCAATAATACAAAGAATCAGCTTTTTACAAAAAAATATAAAAGTTGTCCTTTTAGTAATAAAAGATCCCCAAAAATTGATTATAAAAATGTGAAACTTTTAGAAAAATATATATCTGAAAAAGGTAAGATTATGCCTAGTAGGATTAGTTTTGTATCAACTTCAAAACAAAGATTACTGTCTAAGGCAATAAAAAAAGCTAGAACATTGGCATTAATATCACATGTAGGTAAAACCAGATGATTAATATTATTCTATTAGAGAAGATATCTAAGCTTGGCAATATAGGAGAAATAGTTAAGGTAAAAGATGGATTTGCTAGGAATTACTTATTGCCTAATAAGAAAGCTATCAGAGCATCAGAAGATAATAAAAAAGTTTTTGATCAAAAAAAAGAGGAATTAGTAAAGATTAATGAAGAAAAGATAGCTGCAGCTAAAGAAGCTTTAAAAAAATTACCTGCTAATATTACCATTTTTAGAGAAGCTAGTGAACAAGGAGCATTATTTGGTTCTGTTACATCAAGGGATATTGCAAAAGAAATTAAAACTGATAATTTTGAAATAAGTGCTAAAGATATTATTTTAAAATTCAATATAAAAAATATTGGAGAATACTTAGTAGAAGTAATTTTACATCCTGAAGTATCACAAAAAATCAATATCATAGTAAAAAAATCAGAAGAATCACTTTCTAATTAAGTTTTTGATAGTTTAATTTTATTTTTAAATTTACAGTTATCCACATTGTAAGCTTAACTAAAAAAATAATGATCTTTGCTTTTCTAGTAATATTTAAAGTTTTCCACAAAATACAAACAGTAAATATGTTTTTTTGAAATAAGAGTTTATTTTAATAAGTTTTTAATAAATAATTTAGTATGGAAAAAAATAATTATAACAATAAAATAAATCTTTTAGATAATTTTACAAATAATCCTAATACCTTACCTCATGACAACGAAGCAGAAGAAATTTTACTGGGAGCATTAATTAGTGATAACAGTTCTTCAGAATATATAGAAAATGGTTTATCCGATTTTCACTTTTACGTGCCTATGCTTGGAAGAATATTTAAAGCAGTTGTAGAACTAGTGAACAAAGACCAAATTGCTAACCCTTTAACGCTTGATCATTACTTTTCTGATGATACTTCCTTTAATGAAATAGGAGGAAAGAAGTACNTANTNAGTCTATGTGAAGGNAACCTNGGNTCATCTATNGTTAAAGATTANGCANACTTNATTCTNGAACTCTATAATAAAAGAGAATTAATAANAATTGCTCAGAGTATTTTCTTNAATTCTAAAAAACTAGATTATGANAAAANCTCTGCTGAATTAATTGAAGAAACNGANGCNCANTTATTTGCNCTNACNGAAAATAAAAAANTTGAAAGNAATAAATTAATAGCTTTNTCAGANNCNATNANATTAGCTATGAATTCAGCTAATTTAGCNNATNAAAATAAGGGNAAACTATCNGGAATATCNTCNGGTTTTNTAGCTGTAGATGACTTATTAGGAGGATTNCATAANTCTGANTTNATNATATTAGCAGGCAGACCATCTATGGGCAAAACAGCCCTAGCTACAAATATGGCTTATAATGCTGCATCTAATAAAGAAGAAGCAAAGTCAGTAGCATTCTTCTCTTTAGAAATGTCTGCAGAACAATTAGCCAATAGAATTTTAGCTGAACAAGCTTTATTATCATCTGATCAAATAAGAAGAGGAAAGTTGACAAAAGAGGATTTCAGTAAGTTATCAGAAGTCAGTAAAGAAATTTCTAGTAATAAGTTATTTATAGATGATACACCTGCTATAAATGTATCAACATTAAGAACAAGAGCTAGAAGATTAAAAAGAAAGCTTAATACAGAATTAGGTATGATTGTTGTAGATTATTTACAACTAATGCGAGGAAGTAAGAAATATGAGAATAGAGTACAAGAAATTTCTGAAATTACACAAGGTTTAAAGTCTGTATCAAAAGAGCTAGATGTACCCATACTAGCATTATCTCAACTTTCTAGAGCAGTAGAACAAAGAGAAGATAAAAGACCTCACCTAGCTGATTTAAGAGAATCAGGTACTATCGAGCAGGATGCAGATGTAGTAGTTTTTATTTATAGACAAGAATATTATGAAGAACGTTCTGAACCGAAGTCAACAGGTACAGAAACTTCAGTTTCTTTTCATGAAAGATATTTAAAATGGCAAGAAAATTTAAAAAAATGTAAAAATATTGCTGATATTATTGTGGCAAAGCAAAGACATGGGCCAATTGGCTCTCTTCAATTACATTTCAATTCTAAATTTACTAAATTTTCTAACTTAACTGAAGAAAAGTATCAACCTAAAAATTCTTCATAGTATGAAAAAAATACTTAATGAATCCAATGCTATATTAGAAATTAATTTAAAAAATATTGAAGATAATTATAAACATCTAAAAAATGTTGCACCTAATGCTAAAATTGCAGCGTGCGTTAAAGCAAATTCTTATGGACTAGGAAGTAGTATAATCTGTAAAAGCTTATACAAGCTAAAATGTAGAGACTTTTTTGTAGCACCAGCCGATGAAGCATTATCACTAAGAAAAAAATATAAAAATATAAATATTTATCTATTGAATGGTGTAAGTAATTTTGAGACTTTCCTTAAGGTATATAATCTTAATATAATTACTGTAATAAATAATATGCATCAATATTATTTAATAAAAGAAAATTTTGAAAAAACAAAAATAAAAATAAAATGCTGTTTACATATTGATAGTGGAATGAATAGATTAGGAATTAGTTACGAAGATTTCATAAAAAATTTATATTCTTTTCAAAAATATTTAGATATTAAAATTATTATAAGTCACTTAATAAATTCTGAGAAAAAATCTAAGTTAAATAATAATCAATTAAAATTATTTACCGATATGAAAAACAAATTTAATTTTTCAAAAAAAGTATTATTTAGTCTTGGCAACTCAAATAGTGCCTTCTTAAAAAATAAATTTCACTTTGATATGATCAGAGCAGGCGGATATATATATGGACTTGATTTATCGAATAAAAATAAGAGTAAAAATGTATTAACACTAAAAGCAAAAATTATACAAATAGAAAAAGTGAAAAAAGGAAAAAGTATTGGTTATAGTGCTCAATATTTTACAAAAAAAGATTCAATTATTGCTACTTTAGCAATAGGGTATGCAGATGGTTTACCAAGAAATTACATTGGTCATGCGTTTTATAAAAATAAAAAAGTTAAGTTTGTAGGAAATATTTCTATGGATCTAAGTTGTTTAGATGTATCTTCAATTGAGAACCCAAAAATTAATGATTGGGTTGAAATATTTGGAAATAATAATTCTATATCTATTTTTGCTTCAAAGTGTTGTACTATTCCCTATGAAATTAGCAGTAAAATAGGTACAAGAGTAAAAAAAATTTATAATTAAGTTATTAATATAAGAGGTAATATTGAGTTTTATAAATAATTTTAATCAATTAGATATATTAATTTTAATATTAACTATTATTTCCATGATTTATGGATATTTAAGAGGCTTAATCAAAGAAATACTTTCTATTTTTTCCCTAATTATATCGGTCTATATATCAATAAACTTGTACCCTGAAATCAGCTCATTTATAAAAAAATACATAGATATGATCATATTAGCAGATAGCATATCTTTTGCCGTATTATTTTTATTTATATATTCAATAGTAAATATTTTTAGTAATTTTATAGTTTCAAATATATCTAATACGTCCTTAAAAATTTTTGATAAAAATTTTGGTATTCTTTTTGGCTTTTTTAGGGCATTATTAATTTTTTCTTTAATAAATATTATACTTAATTGGGTAGTGTGGAAAAAAAGTACTCCTGAATGGGTGAATGATTCTAAAGCAATGCTATTAATTAATTATACTAGTAATAAATTTATTAAAGTTTTGCCTAAAAGAGGCATCAAAAAGATTGAAGAAACTTTTAATATTTCTTTGGATAATAAGATAGAGGGTTTTATTAATAATAAAAATAAATTAGATAAATATAATGAGCCAGCCATCAAACTAAAAAAAAATAATAAAGGTTACAGCGATAGTGATAATGATTTACTAGATAAACTATTTAATATTGAAAGTAATAATTAAAACTCTAAAAAATGATAAATTTTGATGATAAAATAAGAGATAAATGTGGTGTTTTTGGAGTTTTTGGACATGAAGATTCCGCTGCACTAACTGCATTAGGTCTACATGCACTTCAACATAGGGGACAAGAAAGTGCAGGTATAGTTTCTTTTGATGGAAAAAATTTTAACAATCAACTTTATTTAGGTTTAGTAGGGGACTACTTTACTAAAGAGAAAGTTATTAGTAGACTACCAGGTAATGCTTCATTAGGACACGTAAGATATTCTACAACAGGGAAAACTTTGTTTAAAAATATCCAACCACTTTTTGCAGACCTATTGGGTGGAGGTATAGCATGCTCTCACAATGGTAATTTAACTAATGGAATAGAATTAAGGAAGAGACTTATTAAAGAAGGCTCTATATTTCAATCTACTTCTGATACTGAAGCTTTTATTCATTTAATATCTAAGAGTAAAGAAAAAACTATAGTAAAAAAAATAATAGATGCTTTGTATGAGATTAAAGGCGCTTACAGCTTTGGTTTATTAACAAATAAAAAGCTAATTGGAATTAGAGATCCCTTGGGAATAAGGCCACTGGTGATAGGGTCTTTAGGAAATGCTAAAATTATATCATCTGAAACATGTGCCCTTGATATTATAGGAGCAAAATTTGATAGAGAGATAGATAATGGAGAAATAGTAGTTATAGATAAAGATGGAATTAAAAGCTATAACCCTTTTCCAAATTCAGTTCAAAGGTCTTGCATATTCGAATACATCTATTTTGCTAGACCAGATAGTATATTAGGGGGTAAGAGTGTATATAAATGTAGAAAAAAAATGGGAATGCAACTAGCAAAAGAATACGAAACAAATGGTGACATAGTAATACCCGTTCCTGACTCTGGTGTACCAGCAGCGTTAGGTTATTCAGAAGAATCGAAAATACCTTTTGACTTAGGTATTATTAGAAATCATTATGTAGGAAGAACTTTTATTGAACCCACACAAAAAATAAGACAATTAGGAATTAAACTAAAACATAACCCTAACAAAGAATTAATTAAAGGGAAAAAAGTTATTTTAGTTGATGATTCTATTGTAAGGGGAACTACAGCATTAAAAATTATTGAAATGATTAGAGAAGCTGAAGCTGCAGAAGTGCATATGAGAATTTCTAGCCCACCAATTAAATTTCCTGATTACTATGGCATAGATACTCCCAAAAAAGAAGAACTTTTGGCTGCCACCCATACTTTAAAAGAAATGGAAAATAAATTAAAACTAGACTCACTTCATTTTTTATCTATCGACGGCTTATACAAATCAATGGGCTTAAAAGAAAGAAATGCTATAAGACCTCAATTTACTGATCACTGCTTTACTGGTGACTATCCAACAGAACTAACAGATAAAGATGAAGGTATCCTATCTTCCCAACTATCGTTGTTAAGTGATAGTTAATTTACTTTTTTTTATTAAAAGGGTTTTTTGAGGTCCTAAGATTAATACGTATAGGTATTCCCTCAAATCCATATTTTTCTCTAATCCTATTTACTATATACCTCTTAGTAACCTTAGGAACTTTAGAGTTTTTGTTATGATATATAGAAAATGTAGGAGGTCTAATTTTATTCTGAGAAATGTACTTAAATTTTAAAGAACCAGGCATTTTCTGATTTCCACTCATCTCCCAAATACTTGAGAACCATTTATTAAGCTCAGAGGTACTAATTTTTTTATTCCATTTTTTATATAGCTCTATAATAGCCTTACATACTTTTACTTTATTTTCTTTTTCTTTAGAGGACATAAATAGAATATTAATTCCTTTAGCATCAAAAAATATATCGTCAATTTTACTAATAGTTTTTTTTTGTAAATCATTTTTATTTACAATTAAATCCCATTTATTAAAAATCAATAATATTGATCTTCCCTCTTGTATAATATAATTGGATAGGGCAATATCTTGACTAGACATACCCTTTAAAGAGTCAATAACTAAAACTACGCAATTAGCGTATCTAATCTCTTTTCTTGAATAATATGCAGAAGCGAATTCTATATTAATATTTATTTTATTTTTTTTTCTTAAACCTGCTGTATCAATTAATTCAAATTTGTAATCTTTATAAAACATATTAGACATTATAGAATCTCTTGTAGTTCCTGATATAGGAGCTGTTATAACTCTATTTTCACCATATAATAAGTTATATAAAGTGGACTTTCCTACATTCGGTTGCCCTACTATGGTTAGTCTAATAGTATTTTCTTTTTCTAAGCTTATTTTTTGATCTGATTTTTTTGACGTTTTATCTTTTATTAAATCATAGATAAGCGATATGCTAGTTTTACTTAGTGCTGTAATCTTAGTATATTCTTCGATTCCAAACTCATTTATTTGATATCCATAATCTTTAGCCGTTTTTAATTCTGCTTTATTGGCTATTAAAATAATGTTTTTTTTTCTTCTTCTTATTAAATCCCAACAAGCAATATCTTCGGATGTTAAACTTGTACTTATGTCCACTACAAAAAAAATAATATCTGCTTTATTTATTTGGTCTTTGATATTGTCATTTATTTTTTTACTTAATTCATTTTGTTTCAAATTGTAACCAGCTGTATCAATCAAGTTAAATTCTATATCATTTAAAGTACATATCTGAGATTGATAGTCACGCGTCAATCCATACTCTTCTCCAGTAATTGCTTCCTTTTTTCCTAATAACCTATTGTATAAAGTTGACTTCCCAACATTTGATCTTCCAACTATCACTATGTTAGTAATTATGCTATTCAATTTGAATTATATCTCCATTTCTTAGCATCAAATATATTTTTTTATTTACTATAATAGGACTAGAAGCTGGAAAGCTGGAAAGATTTTTTTTTGTTTTAATTTGTCCAGAAAAAACATCTATTGATATTAGTTTTTTATAACCTCCCACCAATAATAATTGGCTATTATTCAATACAGGAGGTAACCAAATATATTTATTATTATCTGAAATTTCTTTTTCAATTGGTAAGACCCATCTGCTTCCGCCATCTAAGATATTTAGACAAATTACTTCTTTATTGTTATTAACTAAAAAAATACTATTGCCATTTACTAAGGGTGTTTGTGTTGTAAAAATATCTCTTGACCATAATTTGCTACCATTTTTTTTATTCACTGCTATTAATTTACCTATAGCACTAGAAATAATGACTATATCTTTTTTGATGACCGGAAAAGCATCTATATCAGAAAAAGCATTAGTTGTTTCTTTAATCTCAAGGTCAATAAAACTATTTCTCCATATTTCTTTTCCATTACTTAAATTTAAAGCAAAAAAATCTCCATTTGAATATGGCACAATTACAATATTTTCATCAACAGCCACTTTAGGTGTGTCCATCAAAGTTGTATTATTAAATATTCCCTGATGTTGCCACAATAAATTTCCATTATCTCCATTTAAAACATAAAGCTTGTTACTTAAAGTAAGAGATAATAATTTATTATCAAAAACTGTTGGAGCGGATCTAATAGAAGATTCAACATTAATTTTCCATAATACTTTTCCTGAGAGTTTATCCATACTAATAATTTGACCATACGGAGAATTTACAATAACTGCATTCTTATAAATAACTACTCCTCCTCCAATATTATGATCTTTTTCACCTTCAAGAGATATATTTTTTTTCCATAATATTTTATTATTTTTTAAATCAAATGAAATTACGTAACTTTTTGCATCAAGAAAAAAAAGAATGTTATTATCAATTACCGGCTGACTTAATATTTTACTTTGCTTATTTTCTCCTGATCCAGATACGATTGACTTAAAACTGCCAAGTTTCGAGTCAGATAAATGATTAGTAGATAAATGAGAAGGTGAATTATAACTTTGAGGCCAATTATTTAATATAGCAGTTTTTTCTAACACTATATTAGTTGAAGATTTTACAGAATCAGGATCTTTAATTTTATCCTCATTTAATATTGAAACTCTTTTACCTTCAAGTCTTACTTTTTTTTTTTCAAACCCAAGATACTCTCTTGTACCACAGGATGTAATAAAGAAGATTATTAGTAAAAATAAATAGTATTTAACTATTTTTATCATAATATAAATTAATATTATCTATCATTTCTAACGCCCTGTTTTTAATTGTAACTGTTGCCTGCTGGTTTTGAATAATTTTATTAAAATTTTTTAAAGCATTATCATAATCACTTTTAGAAAAGTATAAGTGTCCACGTAATTCATGAGCTAGTAATGCCCACATACCACCAAATGATAGTAAATCTTTAGTAAATATTTCAAAATCTTTTTGTATACCTTGTTCCATAGCAACTTGAGCATAATAATACTTTATTATTTTATTTAAATGACTATTCACTTTTATATTCTTTTCAACTTCTTTTAAAGTTTTTAAAGATTCTTTAAATTCATTATTTTGAAATTGTAATTTAAAAATCAATAAGTTAGATAAGTTTTTATAATCTCTATTACTTAATTTAGTTAATTTTTTTAGCTCATTTTTTGCTCTTTCTGGATCATTATCTACTATCGATAAAATCTGAATATAATAATTAGAAATTTTATCTATTTCTTTTTTTTTAGCATTATTAAATAACACTAATCCTGCAGTGAACAAAATTAGTAAAGTAGAAATACTAATTATTAATAATTTAAATTTATAAAAAAATTTTTTTATTTTATCTAGATAAACTTCATTATCTAAGTTTTCAAATGGATCACTCAAAGCATATTCCTCATTTACTTATTATTTTACATTTTAAATTAATGATAATACATTGAATTCGTAAAAAAAAAATGAAAATATTTGTTAATAATATAAATATATCTTATTCTATTGCTGGAAAAGGTTTTCCTATACTATTGTTGCACGGCTATCCACAGACTAAGATAATGTGGAGAAAAATAATACCATTTCTATCCAGCAAATTTACCGTAATTTCTGCAGATTTAAGAGGTTATGGAGATAGTGATAAACCTAAATCTAATAGAAATCACAGTGCTTACTCAAAAAAAGAGATGGCTAAAGATCAGATACTTCTTATGAGAAAATTAGGGTATAATCAATTTTATTGCGTTGGGCATGATAGAGGAGCAAGAGTTTTTCATAGAGCTGCTTTAGATTATCCTAATATAGTTAAAAAATTAATATTAATTGATATTGTACCCACTACTTACATATACAATAATTTAAACAAAAATATTTCAGAAAGTTTTTTTCACTGGTTTTTCCTTTCCCAAAAAGAACCTTTACCAGAAAATTTAATTAATGGTAATAAAAAATTCTATATGAACAGCATGTTAGGAAGACTTAGTAATGTTAATAGTTTTTTAGAAAGAAAAGCATTAGAAACATATATAAAAAAATTTACTAAAAACTCCGTTCATGCTTCATGTGAAGATTACAGAGCTGCTTCTACTATAGACTTAATACACGATAAACTAGATAAAAATAAAGTTGAATGCCCTACTCTTGTATTATGGGGAAAAAGTAGCTTAGTAGGAAAAAACTTTCAACCCTTAGCAATTTGGGAAAAGTTTGCTAAAAATATAGAAGGAAAGGCAATAAATGGAGGTCATTACCTACCAGAAGAAAATCCTTTAGAAGTAGCTAATCAGATATTATCTTTTTTAAAGTAATTTCTAGCCTCTACCAATGAATGGCATTTTATTTGCCATAATTGTTAAGTTAAGAATATTTGTATCTAAGGGAAGTTTGAAAATAGTTAAAACTGCTTTGACTACATCTTCAACATCTATGGTGGGTTCTTTTAAAACTTTACCATTAGGTTGACTTATACCTTTTTTAAATGACTGAGTTATGGCAGTATCTGCATTACCAATATCAATTTGACTACATAGAATATTATCCTCCCTCCCATCCAATGCTATACTTTTTGTTAGCCCTGTAATTGCATGCTTTGAAGTTGTATAAGCTGCTGTACCAGGTCTTGGCGTAAAAGCAGAAATTGAACCATTATTAATGATTCTTCCCCCTTTTAGTTTTTGTTTTTTCATTAATTGATATGCGTATTTAGCACATAGAAACATACCGTTTACATTAATATCAATTACTTTTTTCCAATCCTTAAATTTTATTTTATCTATTGTATTAGATTCAATTCCTATTCCTGCATTATTAAATAATAAATCCAGCCTTCCATACTGCTTATGTAAAAGTAAAAATAATTTCCTTACATCAATTTCTTTAGATACATCACATTTAATTACATAACACTTACCTCTGTTATTTTCTTTTATTGATTGTTGCTTAGTAATAAGTAATTTTTTTTTTTTTCTACCAGCTAAATATATATCAACTCCTTCCTTTGCTAGACCTAGTGCAACAGCTTTACCTATACCTGAACCAGCTCCTGTTACTATAGCAACTTTTTTGTTATTATTGATTTTCTTTTTCAACCTCATCACCAAAAGCAACATCAAGTAAAGGCTTAATTACTTCACCTTTTAGATTGATTCCTACTCCACACTTAATTTTAAGATTCTTATATTCTCTTCTATATATTTCTAGTCCTAGACTTTTTGCTTTATCAATTAATTGAGTTTTTTCAATTTCAGGAGTTAGAGGATCTATCAAAAGTCTCTGTATTTTTAATAAAGAATAAGGGTTACCATATTTGTAAGCAACATTATTTTGTATATCAACAATGTTATTTTTAGCATGAATAGGACATCCGTCTAAGCAAGCATAACATTCAATACAAGCCGTTAAATTATGATAAGAATTATCCGCGTCTTTATTTAAATCATTTTTATGAGATATATTATTATAACCCTTCAATTGTCTGGTAATTGCATCTCTTTTCACTACCAAATCTTTAATAACTGGTAATGTTGCCATTGCACTTAGAATATCTCCTTCTTTTACTCTCGCTCTGCAAGCTAATTTTGGCCTATCGTTAACATCTATGGTGCAAACTCCACAGTTTCTTGCTCTACATCCGTATCTAAATGCAAGATCATCATATTTTTCTTCTTGAGCTTGTAATAACACATCAAGAGCCATAGGCCTTTCATCATAAGATCTTTTTTTATATTTATATTCAATTAATATGAACTCTTTATTTCTTTTTAATTTAAGCTTTATATTTAAGTATTTTTCTTGCATGGTTTATAAAGTTTATATTTGATTTACTTTGTCACCAGATGCTCCATCTATGCTGCCTGGCTTGATTATAGTTTTATTAGTTCCTAAAATATTTTTATATTTGTTCTCTATGATACTGTCACTTATGCTTTCAGGCAAACTTCTTAATATTTTTGCTTTCATAAACCTAAACTTTTCAGAAATTTTATAATTAATAATTCTTTTTAAAGATGTCTTTTTTCTAAAAAGCTTATATGCTCCAAAAGAATTATTTTTATTTATTTTTATTAATGTAGAATAAGGTTTAGAAAATAAACTTGATGTTTTCTTATCTAATCTAACATGTCCTCCAACACTTTTGTCTCTTTTTAGAGATGCTGTAGTCACAGCTTTTGCAGTAATTATCATATTCTTAAGCTCTATAAAGTCTATAAATTGTTGATTCCATATCATTTCATTAGGTACGTTTATACTTTTAAGATCTTTTTCTATCTTATTTAAAAAAGAAAGCATTATCTTTAATTTCTTTTCCGTTCTAGCTGGTCCTATATTATCCCAACACTTTTTTTGTAAATCTAACTTGAGCTTGTAAGCTTTTAATTTTCCTTTTTTATTAAATATATTTTTAAATTTCATATAATTTTCATGAAAAATATCATAATTATTGTGTTTAGTACTTTGATTTGCATTTTTAGCTGCAGACTTTCCTGCTCTATAACCAAATACTGCTAATTCAGTAAGTGATGTTGATCCTAACCTATTAGCACCGAACAAACCTCCCATAGCCTGCCCTGCAGCAAACAATCCTTTTATTATTTTTGGTTCATATAAATTTTCTGTAGAATGAATAACTCTAGTGTATTCATCAACTCTTATACCTCCCATACTATAATGTGCACTAGGTCGAACTTCCCATGGTATCTCAGCTTTACCTGCTTCTTTTCCAAGTGCTTGTCGAGCGTTGTTATAAGCACTTGGCAAAGCACTTTTTAAATATTTCATAAAATACTTTCCAGATTTAGGAGCAGACATATTTTTTGTCATGTCTAAAAAAGCTCCTCCATTCGGACTTCCTCTACCATCTTCAACAGCCCTCATTATTGCTTCTGAACATTCTGCTCTAGTTCTTAAATAAACACTATCTAGAATTATTTTTTTATTTTTATCTCTTAATACACCTAAAAAACTCGCTGTAGAAGGCTCTCCTGCTAACAACCCCTCATATGATGGAGGTGATGCTAAACAAAATGGTAAAAATTGAATTTGTTCCATATCTATTAAATCAGCACCTGCTTGAATACCTAATGCATAACTATCTCCGGTATTGCCTCTCATTGTGTCAGTTTTAGGAAAATAAAGAGAAGATAATCCACCTGAAGCTATTATTACTGAAGGTGCTTTTATAAATAGTATTTTTCCTCTTGCTGCATCATAAATTAAACCACCTAATACTTCTATATCCTTATTGTTATTTTTCTGGAATTCTTTTTTGACAACTTCTAAAAACCAACAATCCTCATAATAATTTACATTTTTATATTTAATAATTGTATCCCAGTTTGTATGACCAAATGCTATTCCACTATTTTTATGTCCTACTGATCTAGATTTATTATGCCCACCCATAGCTATTGCTAAAGTCTTAGGCGTATTTTTTTCTTTATTAATAGATGGTCTTAAACCATTATTTCTTAGCCTGTCATAAGCAGACTTGCTATCATTTGCAAAAGCTGCTGTTATTTTATTATCTGGCAAATCAGCTCCAGCTAACTTAATATTCTCTGACAGAATCTCTTTAGTATCAGTTGTATCTCCTGACTCTCTTACAGTTATTACTCCTTCACAAATTTTCGTATCTGAAGAACTCATAGGATCTTTTGAGATTACTATTACCTTAAGTCCTTCCTCGGCAGCACCTTGTACTGCTTGACTTCCTGTACCACCTGATCCAATTACTAATACATCACATTCTAAATATTCTATTTCATTACTATTCATCAAAATATTATATTATTTTTAGAGAATTTATAAAAGCAAAAATTTATTTTTAGACAAATTTTTGTTATAATAAATTGATGTTAAATAAAAGAAGTTTTTTAAAAGCAATAATGCTTTCTTTTCTTAGTAGTAATTTTTGTAAAATTGCTAAAGCTAATACTAGTAATACCAAAAAAAAAGCTGAAATAGTAAAAAGAACTATCCATTCAAGTAAAGAAAATATTCCTGCTATTGGTATGGGAACATGGCTTACATTTGATGTTGGTCACAATACTAAAAATATTTTAGCCCGCTCGCAAGTTTTGAAAACTTTTTTTGATTATGGTGGAGAATTAATTGATTCTTCTCCAATGTATGGAACTTCAGAAAGAGTATTAGGTAAATGTCTTGCAAAGATTAGTAGAGATTTTAATTTATTTTCAGCCACTAAAGTTTGGACACCTAATACATGGCATGGAGTTCAGCAAATGAAAAATTCTAAAAAATTATGGAATATAGATAATTTTAATCTTATACAGGTTCATAATTTAGTTAACTATGAAAATCATTTAGAAAATTTATTTCAGTTGAAAGAAGACAAAAAAATTAATTATGTAGGAGTGACTACATCGCATGGTTGGAGACATACAAAAACCATAGAAATAATGAAAAAGTATGATTTAGACTTTGTTCAATTTACCTATAATATTGTTGACAGAGAAGCAGAAAGTTATTTATTAAAATTAGCCTATGAAAAAAAAATCTCCGTTATAGCTAATAGACCTTTTCAAGGGGGGAATTTGTTTAATTTAATTAAAAATAAAGAACTACCTATGTGGGCTAAGGATTATGATATATTTAATTGGGCATCTTTCTTTTTAAAATACATAATTTCAAATAAGGCAGTTACCTGTGCTATACCAGCAACTACTCAAACCAATCACATGCATCAAAATATGCAAGCAATGTATGGTCGTTTACCTGACTACAAAACTAGAGAAAATATGTCGCAATATATCAAAAATATATAAAACTATTGTGAACTAAATAAATAAATTGATATTCTCGTTAATCCAATTTTTTTTCTTTTTATATTCCGGACAATAAGCAGATACTTCTTTCCAAAATAACTTTGAATGATTGAAGTGAAGTATATGACAGAGCTCATGTATAACTACATAATCAATTATTTCTTTTGGCATTAAAATTAGTCTCCAATTAAAAGATAAGCATTTTCTAGCATCACAACTTCCTAGCCTTCTTTTATAAGAGCGAATTTTAAAATTTTTATATTCTACTTTCATCTTTTTAGAAAAAAAAAATAATCTTTCTTCTAATAAAATTAAACATTTTCTTCTATACCAATTCTCTAAAATTTTACTGAATTTTATATCTTTTCCATTATATGTTATTTCTAAAATAGAATTATTTACTTCTATATAATTATGTATTCCTTTTTTAAATTGAATCTTATATTTTTCCCCCAAGTAAAAAACTTTTCCTTCCTCAATAAAGATATTTTTTTTTGAACTAATTTTTTCAAACTTATTATTAATCCAGTTTCTCTTTTTTTCTAATAAATCAAGAATATACCTATCTTCTACAAAGTAGGGAACATTAATTAATATATTTTTTTTTTCTATACGAATGCTTATTGTTTTCTTACTATTTGTTACTTGTATAAATACAGGATATGACTTTTTAAAATAAGCACAATTAAAAGTTAAAGTTCTATTTTTATTTAAATTTTTTTTACAAAAAATATTTTTAAGAAATAGACTATTCATTAATAATATAAATTTTATAAGTAAACATAATAATTCATTTTAATAATTAAGCATTTACATCTACCACTATTCTTCCGTAAGTTTTGTTTTCCAGCATACTTTTAGCAGTCTGTTCAACATCATTAAGAGTAATAGTTTTAGTCATTTTTTCTAAGTGCTCAAAATTTAAATCATCTGATAACCTTTGCCAAGCTTCATTTCTACCCCGGATAGAATGATAAACACTATCTACACCAGCTAATGTAACACCTCTCAATATAAAAGGCATAACTGTAGCAGGTAAATCAAACCCTTGAGCTAAACCACATGCTGCAACAACACCGCCGTATTTAGTTGATGCGCATATATTAGCTAATGTATAACTTCCTACAGAATCTATAGCTCCTGCCCAAATTTCTTTTCCTAAAGGTCGACCTTTTTCAGATAATTCAGATCTGTTAATAATTCTATCGGCTCCTAAAGATTTAATGTAGTCATGATGTTCTGTTCTTCCCGACGATGCACATACTTGATAACCTAATTTATTTAATATAGAGATTGCTATACTACCTACTCCACCAGTAGCTCCTGTAACTATTATTTCACCTTTATTTGGTGTAATTCCATTTTTTTCTAAAGCCATAACACAAAGCATTGCAGTATACCCTGCTGTACCTATTTCCATAGCCTGTTTTTCTGTAAACTTATGAGGTAATTTTCCCAGCCAATCTCCATTAACTCTTGCTTTTTGAGACATACCTCCCCAATGTTTTTCTCCTACTCCAAATCCATTAAGAATAACTTTATCTCCTATTTTAAAATTAGCATTTGAAGTTTCTTCTACTTCACCGGAAAAATCTATACCTGGTACCATTGGATAAGCTTTTACTACTGGCGAAGAAGAAGTTATAGCCAATGAGTCCTTATAATTGAGTGTTGAGTAGTTAATTTTTACTAGAACATCTCCCTCAGGAAGATTTGATACCTCTATATCTTCTAAAACTGAAGATGCTTTTTTATCTTCTTCTTTTTTTAATATTAAAGCTTTAAACATTTTTACTCCTTTGAATTTTTTAATCTGAATAATTATCTAAAATATTAAGGGCCTCCCCATTCAATTGGACAAATTTCTGCTGACTTTCCATCAAAGTCCCATACTCTTCCATAATCCCTAACTCTAGACTTATTCCCCTTAGCAACTAAAACCTCTGGCCCCATCCAATATTTGGTATTTGTAATTTTAACAGGTTCATCTGAAGAGTATCCTTCTATCATTTCAACATGACCTTGAATTTTTCTTCCTATATTTAAAATACGACTCTTGCCTTCTCTGATAATTTCTACTGAAGTTTTTTCGGCTCCTATAATCTCAGATACCAATGCTGTAAAAAGGCCTGTTGTTCCTCCAGCAGCGCCAGAAAAAATACTTAATAAACCCATATAGGCTTTTTCAGAAGCTTCATCATCTATGTAAGCAGCTACTTTCCAGTTTCCTTCCCCCATTCTTCCAGGAATATCGACTAACAAGCCAACATTTAAATTATCTAAAACTTCTCCTTCATAATGTCCTTCATCTATTGCGATCCCCATCCAAGCATGACAATGACCTTCAGTAGGCGGATGCGCCCCTAGTGATACAACACAAGGACAGAAAACATCACATGAACAATTTAGAATTAGTTCTCCTTTAATTTTCCAGTCTGTTGGTTTTTTTTCTGGTCTTTGCATTCTATCTCTTCAAATTGAATTTTTAAATGCTAAGTATACTCCAACAATAAGTAGAAGTATACCTAACGGTTTTTTTACTACCTGTCCTATTTGTGGAATTTTTTCTAGTATTACTATAAGTGTTATTAAACCCATCCATAAAAAATTCATATAGCCCATAGCAAAAGCTAAAAACATAAATACCCAACAACAGCCAACACAATATATTCCTAAACCTAAACCCATTTTTAATCCTCCAGTTAAACCTGGTCTCCATTTTTTCATAAAATATACAAAAGGAGCTATACATACTCCATGGCATATATCTTTAATTGAAGAAAATTGAAAAATTCCTGCAAATATAATTAACGCTGATATTAACCAATTAGATCTAACTACTCCTTCACCATTTAAAAAATCTGCTTTTGTTAATAAAACTTGAGTCAGTGAAATACTAAAAGCAAAACCTATCCAAATTGTAATATAGCCAAATAAAACACCAATCCATCCTAGCCATGTTCCATTAGCACTCTTTATAAGATCCTGATAGCTTCTAAATGTAGGAATCATTGCTGGTAACATCATAGCAATCATCATTATTGACCACATTAAAAATAACATTTTTAACGAAATCATTGAGGACATATTCATTGTATGCATTTCCATAGACATATCTTTTTTTCCTGTCCAACTAAGACCCATTGACAAATACATGTTATATACATAAAGCCAAGAATAAAATATCAAAGTAAAAAAAACTAACCATAATAGGGAGATTATTAAATTTTTATTGATATGCATTACCTTTCAAAGGCCTCTATTTCTGAAATTAATTGGGATACTAAGTCGCCAAGAATAGGAATAAATTCAATCTGTGATAGAGTATAAGTTAATAATGAAACTAAAATAGTAGCTCCCAAAATCCATCCTAATCCAGAAACTAAACCTTTCAAAAAACTTACATATAGTATAGTTCTGATTGAGTTATAGATTTTAAAAAAATTATGATTATTAAAGTTTTTTATAGCATCCTTTAATTCTTTTACCTCTTTATTATCTGTATTTAATATATTATTTTCCTTAATCACGCTCTACTTTTTTTTATTAAAATATTTAAAAATTCTATCAATTTGCTAAAGCCTTATATTTCTTAATTTAGAAAATGTGCATACTATTCATTTACTAAACTATTAATAATTTCACCTTTTATAACCTTTAATTCAACTAATAACTATTTTTAATTAACTTATAATATAAAATTATATTATATAAAAGTCTTATCATCCTTTGCCTTAAACACTTTGCGATCAATTGCTCTAGGCCTCATAAGGTTTTCGAAAATCTTTTCTTTATTTAAAGGGTTTTTACCTTCTAAAAATAATTGAATATGCTCTATTTGATCATTGCCCCAAAATAAATTACCGTCTATTATTATAGTAGGAACTCCAAAAACACCATTATCAATAGCCGTATTAGTTTCATTAATTAATAACTTTTTTACATTACTTTCACTAACCCTTTGACTAAATTTCTCACCTCTTATTGATTGCTTTTCTAAGAGATAAATTAAAGTAGCTAAATCACCTAAATCCTGTCCTAAAGACCATCCTCCTTCAAATATAGTATCTATAACTTTAAATTGATTATTTCCGCTTACTTCCTTTAATGACATTCGTAAAGCATTAAGTGGATTAAATGGATGCTTCTTTGGAGGATTATATTCAAATCCATTAAGAGCAGCATATCTAAAACAATATTGATGAAGCCACTTTCTTTTAGGTTCGATTTCTACCGGCCCAAGTTGGCCCCATTTATCTAATAATTTTCCAAATACAATAGGATGTGCTTCAATTTTACATTTATATTTCTTAGCTAAGGAAGGAAGCTTGCGCCAAAAAAAATATGCGAAGGGAGAAATAAAATCAAAGTAGAAATGAATTACTTTTAACGTCATTTGTTCTTTATCATTATTCATATTTTAATATCCTCTCAGAATTTTTAAAGTTTAAGAAGTTTTACTTAATTAAAAATTATTAAACTTGTTCATCACTAGAACTATATTTTTCTAAAATAATATCACCATTTTCAGAAATTTTTGTTATTTGATCATCTTCTTTTTGCTTTCAATCTCTAGAAAAGTCAAATTGATATTTTCTTTGTGCTTTATGACCTTTATAGTAAAATAGTATCATTATTTACTCTGCTCCTCTTTATTCCAAACTTTTATATTACCAATCTTAATAAACCTTACTCCTTTAACTTTGTCATATCCTTATCTTTTATTTTTTATCATGTAAATAATTTACTATAAAAAAATTATAACTATTAATTATTATATATAAAAATTCCATATTTTCCTTATATTTAGCCAATAATTTTTACTGTCTTATATTTGCTAAAAAAATTATAAATATTTTCGCTTATAAATATTTCTTTTAAAGCTAGAGATGACCTTAAGTTTGTGGCAAACTGTTTAAATTTAATTCTAGGATCTAAGGATTAGGATACGCAACTCAAGAAAAGAATAATTGATTTTCCAAGGTTTATTTTTAGATTATAAGAAAATTAAAATCTACAATCCAATTTTTCAAAATCTTTAGCAACAAACTTTATTAACCTCATATTTTTTTTATAAATGCCTTACGATCTCAATCCAATAGTATGAAAAACAAAGTATTATTATTTATAGCAATAAGATAATTAAAAACCTAGGATACTCATGAGATAATTTATATAATTTTAATAAGAACTACAGGTTAAATAAGGTAGTTCAAATATTCCATTTTCATCTTTAGTATATCCCTTTTCTTCTAAACAAAGATTAAAATTTTTATAAGAAATTTTATTTCCAGAAGCACTTCCCATACCTCCCCCTCCCCCATAAGCAAGTGCAGATGAGATGATAGAAAAATTATTTAGTAAACTTTTATCTGATTCTTTGCATGCTGCTTTTAAACAATAATTTATATCTTGAGTAAATTTTTTATAGTCGGCATGTGAGCCTTTATACTTGACAGAGCAAGATACAAATATGATACCAAAAAGTAGTGAGAAAATTAAACGCATACTGTATTATAATATAGCAATAAATTGAATTTTAAACCTTTGTTAAAATATCTAGTAATTAATATTTAAATAATCTTTAAAATTATTTCTTATACTTTTATATTGTTTTTTGTTTAGAAGTAAACTTATGCTTTAAAATTATATTTACTTATTTTTAAAAAGCCACTGCCATTAAATAATTTTATTTTTTATAACCTTTACTGAATGTGATTTTAATTTTCAGGATTTATTCCCACTCTATTAAATATACCCTTTTAAACTTTTTATTAGAGCATGTTTTATTTTTATATAAAGTATCTTGATATTTTAGTGTAAATTATTCAACAATTTAATACACTACCTATTTCTAAAAATTTTGCTACATCCGTTATTTAATTACATAAAATACTAACTTAATTAGTATTATTTTTTAATATAATAATACTATTATCAAATTGTGTTGTTATCTATGACTCCCCCACGATTTATAATAACAACACAACAGTAGACATTCTATTAAATAACTTAATTTTACTAAGTGAATACTTAATGATCATATTGGTTATTACTTTAGCTAAATGAAATTAAGTAGAATACTAATATCTATTAAATTTTGTTAAAAATTTTATCGCCTTTAACTATGTTTACTTTAACAATATTTTCTTAAATTTTTGGCATAGATTTAACAAATATTTTCAGACATTAATCAAATGATTTTTTGGTTTTACTGATAATTATTTTTTATTGGGTAAAATCTTAGTCACCTTCCTTATGACTAAAATCATATTCTTCTAATACAATACCTCTATTAACAAAAACTTTAATTAATGATAAAATAATAGTACCTCTTATGCTTGAAACTAAAGTTTATCAATATTTATATTTTTCGCCTCTTGTAAATTGAATGTCAGGTAAAATTTCCCATTTGAAACTGTTATAAATAAGAATATCCATAGATCATTCCTTTAATATTACCAACTTAGGCTTATTTATTACTTATGATTATCTATAATGCCAAAATTTAGCAAAATGGTTGGAAATTATTTCTGTAAAATGCAGGAAAGTTAAGCACTTTGAAACTACTTTGAAACTATATTTTAACGCTGTAACTTTTTACTGACTCTTTTTTTTACTTGTAGAAATTATTCCCACTCTATAATACATACCCTCTTAAAACCTTTGTGAGAGTAGACCTCATTTTTACTTGGAAGTTTTAACTATATTATTTATTTTTAAGTTCACTAATAATTTTGTCATTTATTTCACATTGTTCTTTAACAAAACTAGAATTTTTATATTTGGTTACTGCGTAAATACATTTAGTTCCTATTATCTTACTATATTTACCTGTAGCATCAATGACTGTTGACTCTCCAACTCCTGCTTTAAAAGATGAACTACTTCTCTCTAAAACTGACCAAATTGTATTCCCATCATTGAGAGAAATCTCACATATAACTTTTAAAAAAATTAGTTCACTTTTCTTAGTCTCAATTAAACTATTACACTTTATTTTTCCGTAACTGCCTATATTATTTTTTAAATGACCGTCTAAAGTTGATGCTTCAAATTCTCTCCCATCTTTTAATTTATATAATCCGTTAGTAGAAGCACTAAAGTTAAATTCATTAATTAATTGACCAGCAGATACTTTATTAATAATCAGAAAAACTAATAAAAAAAATTTCATTTATTTTTCACCATAATCTTTAGAGTATAAATTTGATATCATAATAATTTTAATAAGCAGTAAAAATAAATATTTCATTAATCTTTTATTTCATTTGCTACTTTTTGAAAAATATCTTCCATTTTTTCAGTAATTTTACACTTACTTTTAGTAAAATTAATTTCATCCATATATTTTATTGCATATGTACACTTCATACCTATAAATAACTCTCTGTTAGGTAAAGTAGTATCTACAATTTCATATACACCAACCCCACTGTCAAGAGGTCCTGACCTTTTAAATAAAGACCATGTTTTGTATTGATTTTTATCTATACTTTCACACATGTTATTAAGTTCCATATTATTATTGGAGAGGAAACGAACTACTCCCATACATTTACTTCTTCCATAATTTCCAAAGTTATTGGTCCAAGTGCCTTCACTACTAAAACTTGAAAACTTTCCTTCTTTATGTAAATCAAAAGATTTTATTGTGGTTTTACTAGAACCTGTAATGTTCAGTTCTTTTTCAGTATCGTTACTTTTTAAAGTTGAGATAAAGATAAGGCATAAAATTGTTGCTAAGATTTTTTTCATATATTATTCCCACTCAATAGTTCACAATGCATAAATTATTGAAATTGCTATGTTTTATTCTTACTATGTATGTACTTTGTAAGTCTAAGTTCATTTTTAATACTTCCTCATATTTCAAAACTCTAGTAAAACTGTGCTTTCAGAAAAAAAAACTTACAATGTTTGTAGGTGCTTTTTTATTAATTTTATAACTAAGTTACGTAATTTACAATATTGAATAGTTTGATAATATTGAATATTGCATATGAGTAAATTTACGAGCATTATTACTGTAACTTTCCCATCAACTCCATTATTTGAAGAATGGTATAAAACAATTGAAAATTTTTTTTTGAAAGATGAAAAAATTATTGTTTATTTAAAACAAAATGGAATGACTAAATGGACAATGAGTAAAACTGATGATGTTGAACCTATTAAAGTAGTAATTATTATGGAATATAAAAATAAAAAATCCTTTGATCAATGCCAAAGCTTATTTTTAAAGTATATGCCCAAAGTTCAGAATTTAATCTATAAAACTAATATAATTAGAGGAGAAGTGATTTTCGATCAGATTTAAATCAATAGTTTAGGTATATATGAGTTATTCTCACTCAACAGTAGTATAGGTCTGTAAGTCAATGTGAGAGTAGGTTTGAAAATACTTTGAAACTATTTTTATAAATGTAAAACCTTAGTTTTATAGTTCTTACAAAGGTTTTTTACGTTACACAATTATTCCCACTCAATAATCCAAAGTCCTAAAACCCTTACTGACTATGGTTTTCAAAATACTTTGAATCAACTTTGAATCTCCTGCTACAATTGACTTTCAACAATACTTAATATTATTTTATATGACTTTTAACTTCATTTCTAGTCACTATTTTCAGATCTTGAGCAAGGGATTATTGATTAGTATTTGTAATGATACTTATAGATATTATTTATTTATAAAATATATAATATGAAATTAATCCAAAATCATATTGGATTGGAATAGAAACGACCTAATCGTTCTGGTGTAGTAACGACCTTATCCGTTCTAACCTCCAATCAAATATTTTCTAGGATGTTTATTAATAAACATGAAAGGAAAATTATGTCTAAAAAAAAGAAACCCTTATTCTTAGAAAAGGTAGCAGATAAAAATACCTCAAGAGATCAAATAATGTTTAATCTAATTAATGCCTTAAAAAAAAATGGATGGAAGTGTGATGATGAGACAAACAACTTCCAGCAAAAATATCTTAAAAAATTTAAGGAGAATAGTAATGACTAATGCTTCAAATAACCAAATATTAGATATCAAATTTGTAGATAGCAAAGAAAAACTAATATCTTTAGTACGGGAATATATAAATGGTATAGGTACTGAAAATGTAGATGGTTTTGATAGTTCCTCAAAAAAGTTTAAGCAATCAATACATTTTGAATCTATAGAAGAATACATTAAAGATAAATTAGACCCTAAGAGTTTAGAATATTTAGAAAATGCTCATGGAACTAGTGGATATCTTGGTGCTTTATTTTTTGAACTAGATATTATATTTAAAGACTCACTAATAAGTTTTGAGTATATGTCTATTGGTCCCTGCTCATTCTTTCAAAGTATTGGAACCTTAGATTTAAATGATAAATATATTTATTATTACAGAAACTTTGATGACTATGGAAGCAAGATTTTTCTAAAACAAGACAGGAAAGTATATGATGAATTAGTTAAACCAACTGTATTTCAATATTTTAAGGATATGTCAAAGTTTAATCTGGATGTATCTATGGAGTCATTGCCTAGTAATATAACAATAAATGATTCAAGATTAGATGATGAAGAATTTTTGAAAGATTGTTTTAAAGTATTTTTAGACAATCCAAAAAAGTATAGTGAAGAAAAATGGTTTTATGAAGAGGAGGATTTAAACTCTAGGTTTGAATTTGAAAATAATCATTATAAAAGAAGCATGAATACCCTTAAAAAGGTACCAGAAATGATAAAAGAGTATGAAGAGAATAAAGGTAAAGAAAAAATATATGATAAAAACTCTGATAATGATAAGGAAAGAATTTTAAAGTTAATCTATTATCATAAGGTTAATGCATATTTATAATGCGAAAAGAAGACAGAGAGTTTAAGACTATTTTTTTTATATGGGGATATCACCTTTATGTGACTATTCCCATTAGAAGTAAATCTAGTTTTATGTTTAGAGTAATTGAATGTGGTAAAGACTGTAAGGAAATAGAGATATATTTAAGAGATTACATAAAATTTCAAAAAGAATATATTCCACATAAATTTTTTATAAAAGATAACTTAAAGGTTTTCTTAACAAATATAATAAAATCAAATATTATTTATTGGGAGATTATAGTAAGAAGAAAAAGTTTAGCATATTGTAATAATTGGAAGAGTATTTACTTTAAAATATACGGAAAAAAATAATGTCTATTGATTATAATATAATAAGCAATTCCAAATCATGGAAAGATTTTTGTAATAAACTAAGTAAATTAGGAACAGAAAAAAAGAATAATAAAATTAAAGGAGATACATTTGAAGAACTAACAAGATTATCTATAATTTCAAATCCTATCTACAAATCTAAGATTAAACAGATATGGCATCACTCAAAAATTCCTCAGTCTATTATTGATGACCTTAAGTTACAAAGGAAAGAAATAGGAGTTGATTTATTAGCAGAAGATTATCAAGGTTTATTTTGGGCAATACAATGTAAATATCATGATAATGCTTGTGAAAATTTAAATTTGAGTGAATTAAGTTCTTTTTTTGCCATTACAGAAAGACAGGTTACTTACAGTAAACT
This sequence comes from Alphaproteobacteria bacterium TMED62, assembly GCA_002170595.1. Lineage (GTDB taxonomy): Bacteria > Pseudomonadota > Alphaproteobacteria > TMED109 > TMED109 > TMED131. The sequence continues at coordinate 3,833 of NHDP01000020.1, read as the reverse complement.
ATCTTATAGGTTAGCATGTACTTCAGCATATGATTACAGCAAAACAATCACAAAAAACTATTCTAAAAAATTAGGGATATTAACTTCATCAAATTTTTTTTCTAATCTTGATATAAAACATTTTAAGATAATTAAAGATATAATTAAAAATAATTATCCTATACCTAAGGCATCCTTGCCAAAACCTCATCAAAAAAATGCTGTCGAAAAAACAATCAACCATCTAAAAATAAGAAATTTTAGTAGAGGTAAAATAATACATCCTTGTGGATCTGGAAAAAGTTTGATTGGTTTTTGGATTTTTAAAGAACTAAATGTTAAAAATGTACTAATATCTGTTCCTAGTCTGGCATTAGTAAGACAAACATTAGATGTATGGGCAAAAGAAGCATTTGCAAATAAAATTGATATAGATTGGATTTTAGTATGTAGTGATAGAGAAATTGGATTACAAGATGAATTATTAGTACATACTGCTGATCTAGGTGTATCCATAGACACAAACCCAGAGAAAGTCTTTAGTTTTCTTTCTAAAAATAATAAAAAGAGAAAAATAGTTATTACTACATATCATAGTGGAAAAGTAATTGCTCAAGCAGCAAAAAGAAAAAAATTATCATTTAATCTTGGAATTTTTGATGAAGCACATAAAACAGTTGGTAAAAAAAATAAAGTATTTTCCTTTCTTCTTGAAGATAAAAATGTAGAAATATCGAAACGAGTATTTCTAACTGCTACTGAAAGAGTGTTTAAAGGAAATTCAGAAGAATATTTTTCCATGGATAATGAAGAAACTTACGGAAAACTAATTAATCAAGTTACTTTTAACCAAGCAATAGAAAGAAGACCTCGTCTTTTAAGTGACTATAAAATAGTAACTGCAATAGTTACTGAATCAGAGATTAGAAACTTCTTGAGAATAAATAGGTCTTTAAATGCTCAAAATAAAGAATTAAATATAGAAGAAGACTCAAGTACTATTGCTGCTTTGATTATGCTAAGAAGGTTAGTAAAAGATAATAAAATAAAAAAAATAATTTCTTTTCATACCAGGATTAAAAAAGCAAAAGAATTCTGTGATCTAAACAACTTAGTAAACAGATACATTGAAAATATTGGACTAGAATCTTTTCATGTTTCAGGGAGAGATACATTTGGAAAAAGTGTTGCAGAATTAGATAGATTCGAAGAATCGAATATTTCATTGGTTACAAATGCCAGATGTCTGACTGAAGGCGTAGATATTCCAAAAACTGATGCTGTTCTTTTTGTAGACCCTAAAAAAAGTAAAATCGATATAGTTCAAGCAGCAGGAAGAGCATTACGATTACATAAAGAAAAAGATATAGGATATATTCTTATACCGGTTATTTTAGATAGTATTCATCAAGAACCTGAAAATAAAGCATTTGATCAAATAATTAATGTTATATCTGCTTTAGCAATGCATGACGAGCGTATCATTGAATATTACAGGGATATTGTTGTTGGAAAAAAACCAGATAAAGAATTAGTTGTTATTCAATATCCTGAGGCAGAAAAAGTCATTTTCAAAACTTTATCAGAAAAAATAAATTTTAAAATTTGCAACAGAATTTCATTTGGTTTTTATGAAGGTTTTACTAAGTTTAAGAATTTTTATAATGAGAACAAACATTGTAATATTCCTAGAGACTATAAGGATCAAGATGGATTTAAATTAGGATCATGGTTGGCAAAGAGAAGAAAAAAATACCGCCAGAAAACTCTACCTGAATATCAATTTAAAGAATTAAATAAGTATACTAAAAAAGGTTTCATATGGGATCCAATAAAAGAAAGTTTTTATAAGGGGATATACCAACTAGAGAAATATATTAAAAAATACAATAATGCAGATGTTCATGCTCGTTTCATAGATAAAGATAATTTCAATTTAGGAAAATGGGTATCAAGAAAAAGGACTTTTTATAGACAAAATAAACTTTTAGATTACCAGTTTGAAAAACTAAACAGTTATGTTAAGTCGGGTTGGTCCTGGAATAAAGAAGATGAAAACTTTTTTATTGGATATAGACAACTACAAAAATATTTTAAAAAAAATAAGAATGTATCAGTACCTGCTAAATACCGAGATGATGATAATTTTAATTTAGGAAAATGGTGCAGCGATAAGAGGTCTTCGTATAGAAAAAAAACTCTTAAAGAGTCCTATATTAAAAAATTTAATTCCTTATCAAATAAAGGGTGGGATTGGGAACCAGCACAACAACACTTTTATAAAAGATTAAAGGAATTTGAAGGTTATGTAACTAGATTCAAAACTACAGTTATATCCAAAAATAATCGTACAAAATATAAGCAATTACATAAATGGATTTCTAGCATACGATCAAGTCATAAAAAAAATAAACTATCTAACTATGTATATGAAGAATTTAAAAAATATGAAAAATTTGGATGGACATTTGATCCACTTGATAAAAATTTTAATATGGGATGCTTAAAATTAATTAATTATATAAATAAGAATAATCATTCTATGGTACCTACAAAATTTAAGATGGATGGGTTTCCTCTAGGACAGTGGGTATACAACATTAGAAGATCATTGAAAAAAAAAACTCTTTCAAAGCATAAGATAGATAAACTTAAAAATATAAAGAATTGGTCATTTGACTTTTTAGAAGATTACAATTTCAAAAAAGGATATGAACAATTATGTAAATTTATTAAAAAATATAACCATGCTGATGTACCCAGGGATTATATAGACGAAGATAAATTTCGTTTAGGAGTTTGGGTTGTTAATAAAAAATTTTCAAAAATTAGAGAAGAATTGCCAAAGGAGAGATATAAAAAACTGAATAACTTAGTCAAAAAAGGATGGAAATGGAAATAATCTCTTTAGAGTAGGAAGTTTATATTTAATATTAATTCAAAAATAGATTTGTACATATTGTTAAAATATATAAAGAAACTTCTATGCTGTCCTTATATTTCGTATTGTGTTTTTACTGTCTAAGACTGTCTAACAAAACTGGAGTGATATTTATTGATTGGTTTTACTCTTAAAGTCAATGTGACTATGGGTTTGTGGTGGCGATGGCAAGATTTGAACTTGCGACCTTGGGATTATGATTCCCCTGCTCTTTCTCGAATCAATTAGAAATCTAGGGTTTTTTAGCAAGTGTCTCATGAAAGTGTCTCATAAATGCTGTCTAAAAGAATTGTATTATTTGATAAAAATCTGAAGCACTATTTTCCAAATCTTGAGCAGGGGATTAATTTGGAATTATATAGAAAAGGTATTATAATTCTTTATGCAAGACTTTATTAATACAATTATAAAAAGAAAAATTGTTTGTCCTCACCCAATATGTTGGTCTCGAATATTTAGTATTTTGAAAAAAAATAATAAAGAAAATATTTATATCCCTACTCCTCTTATTTTAGGAGGATGGTGGCAGTGTGACTATAATAAACAAAAAATTTTCATACAACATATAAGTATTGCAGAAAAACTTGGTGTTTTAGATCAAATTAAAAGATATATTTCTAAACTGAATGATAAGGACTTATGTTTTCATGATAAAGACGAACTAGTTTATGAAGAAGTAGTAGATCCATACCTAATGTTTACTCATTTTGATGACATAAATAAGGAAGCACAAGATATTTTGAAACAAGCAGTTCCTATACTATTAAATTTAGAAAAATCGTATGGAGAACTTAATGATGATAGTTTAAATAAATTATTAAATGAAAAGATTAAAATTAAAGAAATAGATTTTGAAATTATATATGAAAGTTATTCTATAGATCGCTCTGATGAAAATTATAAGGATATAGAC
>NHDP01000019.1 GCA_002170595.1 Alphaproteobacteria bacterium TMED62 | reverse complement strand
GATATCAGTTGTCATCATTTTTGTTTCGAGAACTTTCTTCTTTTTTCAATGCTCCTACTCATTCTATTACTTATACACTTCAATTTTTTGGGCGGGGGACACCCCCGCATACCCCCTATTTATCATTTTTATTACCGATATCTGCATTCATAAAAAAATAATAGAAAAAAGACATCAAAAAGTTGGACAAAAAGTTTACTATTAGCAAGTAGTTATTTTACAGAAAATTGATTTGCGGTTTATTTTTATAAGTATTTAAATATACTTACAATATGTCGGACAATGATTCATCTTTACATACCCTCAAACACAGAAAAGATAACTACATCATAATGAAAATGTTTATTTGTGGCCACTGTGGTAAAGAAAATTATCCAAAACCTTGCAATACACTATATAGAACCTGTGATGCATATGTTTGCAATGCTATATGTCAGCAAGAAAGAGTTATTGCTATAACTAAATTAGATCCTATGATGATTAATCCTATATTATGGAGACTAGATTCCTGGCTTGTACATAAAGAGGATGCAACTCCTATTAAAAGAAAAAATAGTATGATAGGATTACAAGATTTAGAAAATAACAAAAAGTTGTCAATTTCCACTTTAAAATTAGATAAACATGAAAAATCATTTGATTTTAATGATACATTAAAGTATAAAAATAATTTGAATACACCACCGAATAATTCATACGAATATATTATGCTTACACTTGTTATTGCAGGAACAACCCTTCTATTGTTGAAATTATAAGAAAAATCTAACTATAATTAAATGAAAACATCAGTATTTTTTTCAACGGTAATAATATTTTTAGTTATTATTATCACTTCACTTTTTGCAAGAAATTACAGAGATCAGGTTGAACGAAAAGAAGGATTTTCATATACTGATTGCAGAAATAAAGGCTTTACCTCTGAGTTTTGTGTACAAACACCCATAGCAACCTCTGGTGTAGGTACTTGCCTTTGTGATGATGGTACTATAGGATTACAATTACCTGGATTTGGTGGTGATTGTGTTTGCGGAATGGCACTAGGCAATCCACTATATAGGTAAATTAGTTGGTCATAAGTATTCTAATAATTAGTTAATAATTAATAGAATAAATTACCATAAAAACTCATGACTTAATATCTTTGCATTATAAAATCCATGTGATTTTTTACGCTCTTTTTCAATAGCTTTTTTTCTATTAGGCGTACCGCTATGTCTATTAAAATAATTGCGCATGCGTCGTCTGTCTCCATGATTTTTAAATTTATATAATTTTAAAGGTGTGCGATCTTTATATTGTTGATATCTGTTATCTCCAAAATCAAGATGCCTAATCTTTCCTGTCTTATAATTTCTTACAAATGCACGATACTTTTTAAACTTAACAGGCGACCTTTCAAATCTTAAAATACGTTCTTTCATCTTAGCTCCTCCTAATTGAACCTTTTTACGCGTTGCATTTTGCTTTGGTTTTTTTGCCATCTTCAATGATTTACTTTTAGCATTGCATCCTTCTTTTAAAATATGATAATCAACTTTTGCCGCAGGCCCCCCGGCTAATGCACTATATAATCTTGCATAACCCCAAGAATGGGGTGTTTGATTTGGTCTAGAACCAGATGAATAGTATGCCCCCATGCCTTTTTTAACAATTTTATTAAGCGCACTTTTTTTGCATTTACTCAATTTGGCAAGTTTTGATATAGATAATCTCTCTTTATCACTTAATTTGTATACTTTACGTATACGAGAATCCCATGAACTTTTACGACTTTTGTATCCTTTTACCTTTTTTCTAGTATAATATTTACCCTTTTTATACATTTTCCTAGACCTTTTTAATTCTTTCTTTTGTTTTTTACGCATATTTTTTGTCAAACTTTTTGGTACATAATGTTGTGGTACATTGGCCATCTTACTATACATTGTTATTATTTTTAACTAGTGACGTTTACAGTATTATCTTCTTCTTGTTCTATTTTTTGCTTTACTTCTATTTTTGATATTACAAAGAAACGTCTATAGAGTTTTTTACCAGATTTAGTATAACCATTAGCAAGCCGTTGTGGTTTCATTGAATAACCACAACTTTTCAATACCTGTCTTACTATATTTATTAATGGCCACTGTTGATTTTTTTTTGCATTTTTTTGTAAAGAAGTCATATATGACGATGAATATATTGTTTTTAGTTTAGGTATTTCTTCTACAATTTCATTATATTTTTCTTCTGATAATAATACTTCACGTGGTATTTTAAATCCATCTAAATTATTTAATGTATCACAATCAACGCCACATTTGTTTAAAAAAATATTTACTACAGTTTTTTGCTCTGCATCCATTTAAAATGAAGTTGGCAAAAAATTGAAAGATTTTTACGAATCAAAAAAATATAACTATAACATACAGCAAGCTATTATGAGTTTAACAGAATTTCATAAAACGCTAACACCAGAAGAAGCAACGTTATATACTAAGTGTAAACACGGTAAAAGGTCGGGAACTTGGGATACCAGCCTAGTGTCTGTGCTTGAACATCATGGTGAACAAAATACATTCAAGACACTTCTTGAAAAACTGCGCAATGCTGCACCAATCAAGGATCACCAAGGATGGGCCAGTGTTTCTAACAGACAAGTTTGGATTGCAACACAGCTTAATACCAGCATCCAAGAACTTGCAAAGTTTGAAAAGAAATATCCAATGTATCAATATCAACCATACCAAACGCCGGAGTTTCAATTCGATAGAATTGCCTCACTAGAGAAGAGAGTTGCATATCTGGAGCATGAACTTAACCGTCTTTATCAGTTTGAACTAGAGCGTGTGCGAGAACTGCATGACCAAGTATCGCGAAAACGTAATCCTTCTCGTCCTCATAGTCCAGACTCGCCATTTCATTCTTCTACTCCATATTATCAAGAAAGTAATTTTCGTTTATAAACTATACTCCCAAATTAGGAATATGATATTCTCCGTCGTTATTAATTGTCCATTCCCCTATTTTTCGTGGTGTAGTTGAATTAGATAAGATATCATCTGGCATATAAACATTATTGTCTGAATCAATATAATAATTAATACCCTGTATATCTTGAACCCATACTTCTATTTTTACAGTTTTCTTGGTTTCCTCTTCTGAGCTATCAACAACACCATGAGGCGTTCCCTTATTATGAGTACCACAAAAGCATTCTCCATCTTTTTTACGCCTTGTACATTGTTCTCCATTAGCTCTCCTAGCCATACAACGTTCATACTGAGGTACTTGATTCTTAGTTCTTTTACGTTTTCTGAAATCATCTTTAGAAAGCGTAAGATTTGTGAAATCATATACAAACTTCAGAAAATCGCTCGTTTTATCTGACTCACCACAAACGACACACACATCCTGTGTATCAATCCAGTCCTTTATTGCATTTTTAAAATCTATTTGGTAGGTATGTACCTTATTTGTTAGTCGCTTTTCCATCCTAGCTGTTTAACCTATTTTCATAATATGTTTTTAGTTCAATTTTCTTTTTAAATTAAACTTTAATTTAAAGAGAATTGCTATCTAAAAGACTTATTTTTGCTGCAGTTAATGTAGCCGTATTTTTATCATACTAAAATACTTATGCCATCCCATAAAATTATTATCAAGATAGGTAGTAACGAGAATATTTAATTAAACATTCTACCTACGTTTTGAGGTAAAAATCCGTACATTAATGCCAATGCAACTATATACATAATATATATACCATAGACATCAAATCCGATCCCAAGGAATGAGAATATTTGAGTAGTAATATAAACAATTGCAATAGCACTTAATGTGCCATAAACTATTCTTGTGAACATACTTTGGTTATTACTATCCATAGTCTAAAATATGTTCATACTTTATTTTCAAACTTCTTTACCATTATGAATTGTATTTACTTGTCGATTAACACGCATAAATGTACAACATTTTGGTATATCTTTTACTCTATTTGCACCAATATATGTGCATGTTGATCTAACTCCACCTAAAATATCATGAATGGTTGATTCTACAGGCCCCTTATATTTTATCTTGACTGTTTTTCCTTCAGATGATCTATAATTTGCAACGCCACCATTATACTTATTCATTGCAGTAGATGAAGACATACCATAAAAGACCTTATATTTTTCACCATTTTCTTCAATTAATTCACCAGCACACTCCGAATGTCCAGCTAACATAGAACCTAACATAACAAAATCTGCTCCTCCACCAAATGCTTTTGCCACATCTCCTGGACACGTTATTCCACCATCTGAAATAATTGCTCCATCAATCCCATGAGCGGCGTCAGAGCACTCTGCTACTGCAGATAATTGTGGCATTCCCACACCAGTTTGAATCCGTGTAGTACAGACACTACCTGATCCAATTCCTACTTTTACAATATCTGCTCCTCCATTAATAATCAATTCTTCAACCATCTCTCTACTAACAACATTACCACAAACTATAACAACTTCAGGCCAGGTTGAACGAACTTGTTTAACAAAGTCAACTAACTTTTTCATATATCCATTTGCAACATCTATACAAATAAACTTTGCATCTAGTTTTTTCATAACACTAACCAATTTTTTCCAATCATTTTCGTTAATTCCGGTACTAATCATATAATATTCTTTATCTAAATCATCTGGATAATCTGAGACATCGTAATGTTTACTAAAACAAGTAATCATCTTATGCTTAGAAAGCTGATAATACATTTCAAATGTTCCTACTGTATCCATATTTGCAGCAATAATTGGTACACCTGTCCAATTAACATTACTATTCTTAAATTGAATAGTTCGCTCCATACTCACTGCTGATCTACTTGATAATGCTGATCTCTTAGGTCTTATCAAGACATCAATAAAGTCCAACTTTACCTCTTGCTCAATTTTCATTGCAGAAATATTTAATAATTAATAGGTTGTCTTTATTAATTATTAATTATTAAATAGAATTACAAGACGAAGAAAAAAATAGCAGATAAATAATCAGATTAATACTGCCTTTTTAATATTGTAAAATCCTGTATCTTTATCTAAATCAATATTATCTGTACTAAAGTAAGCGTATTGAAGTGGTGTCTGCTGTTCATAATTTTTTATAATAAACTGCGGATCTAATGGTCGTGATCTTTTCAATTCTGGATCATATATTTCCATTAAAGGTTGTATTACAGAATCATACTCTACTGCCCATTTTCCGCTTGAATCACGCAGTCTTAATAACTCATTATAAAATGGTCGTTTACTCGCCAATAATAAAGACTCAGCTGTATTATCTTTTTCATCATTTTCTTTATTTAACATTACCTTAGTCCTACCAAGATATAAGATAAACTTAACCATTCCGCCTTTTGTAAATACAGGAGTATCATCTCGCGTAATTAATTCATCAAAAACTTTTTTAGGTTTACCGTTTAAAGTCACACATGCATATCTTAGAGAGCGTTGAAAATCTGCAAAATAATAATATGGCCCTAATGAAGAATATGGTCCTCCTCTTGGCATTCCTAAACCTGCAATAAACGCAATTTTTTTATAATATTCACCACGATAACCTACCATAGGTGTTTCTATTAAGATTTCATCTTCATTTTGTAAAAAAAGAAGTTCTTCCTTCAATGATAACAATTTGGATATACTATTACTAATAGGTATACCAAATGTATGCTTATTATTCATAACTTCATGAACTGTTACCCAAAAACTGGTATTATTTTTAGAAATTTCCGCAATATTCTCTGGTTTTTTACATTTGCTTTGAAACATTAATACTTGTTTATTATCAATATCTAATTTACCGTAATATATATGATTCTCATAATCTTTTGGTATAGTTCCAGCTGTTTCAATATTAACACTATCAAACACTAGCATATTCTCTCTATTTAAAACTTCATACTGAATAAAAGGCTTCAATGCAAATAAACATATTCTAAAATTAATTATAACTGCATTACCAGATTGTATACTATCTTTTTTAATATCAACTATATCTTCGGCCAAATATTTATAATATTTATTATCAAGTGTGTAAACTGTGCTTTCTACATCATCTTCTGATACATTCATCTCAATAAAATCTTTGTCTATTCTTATATCTGAATAATCTTTCGCTGTGGGTGATAAGTTTTTAAACTTTCTTAAGATATTGTTTCTTGTTTGAATAGTACCTTTCAACATATATATACTACAAAGCTATACTTTTATTAATTAACACGAAAGTATGGCTTATAACCCTTTTGGTTGTTTAAATCGAATATTATCTTTTATCTTTGTTTCCCTAGAATCTAATATATACTTTGCCATCGTAGCAGCAGCTTCTGGATTTCCTTGTTTTTGAAAATAGTCACCTAAACAAGTTAACAGATGTTTTTTACTTACTGGAGATCTGGTTTTATTTTGAGAATAAATAATTTTACCATCGTTAATATCAAAACAATCTATCTCATTATCTTTCATTGTTGATACTAACATATCAGATAACTCTTTCTTTCGTTCTCGCCGTAGTTTAATTTCTTTTTGAAGCAATTTTATCTCAGACTCTGATTGAATCCATTCTTTAATCGTTGCAACAAGTTCTTCTTTTGTCTCTGCCATATTATATTATAATAATGATAACGTTTTAAATTATTCAAATTATTATTTGTCAATTATCACATTTTTAGCTATAGTTTTTATAATTTTATTTTCATCACTACTGCTAGTAGATGCGGTAATTTGTCGAACCATCTCACAATATTCTGTCGTACCTTTTTCTGTCGTTTGCCACCCAGGGTGTGCATTTTCCCATTCTTTTATTGAGGCTATTTGTTTTTTTGATACAGAAGATATTGCATCTTTAATTTTTTGTTTATCCTCATTTTCTTGTTCCCAAACACCATCATCTTTAACAAACAATACTTCATGCTTCAAGTCACTACAATGTATTGGTCTTTTATCTAATGATAGTGCGTTCAATCCTTTTACAAAAATATTAGCAATACCTGCTGCAGCACCACTTTCTTTAGATAATTCTAAATCTGCACTTTCTAAGTCAAGTGTATCTATAAAATCAGTAAGATTTAATGCATCTTTACATTTTTCATTCAAAAATACATGTATATTTACAGTATTGTTAATAGTGGTATTATTACTTCCTAGCCTTGGAACCATATCTGCAACTATCTCACGCATTTCCTTATTTTCAATAACCATATTTTTATACTGTTCATGAATATTTGTTAGCATCATTTTCAAATCATTGTGCTGTTCTTGTTTCTTTTGAATCGCTACAATATTTTCTTCTTTATAAGAACAATCCTTTAGATGTCTCTTAAAACTTTGTATATGTTTATACGTTTTCCCACACTTACAAACATGAAGTGAAGATTTATTTTCTTCTTCATAATTTTGAGATGAGCATTTTTGAGCATTTTTGAGCATTTGGTGTTTTTGGGTTTTTTCGTGTTGAGTCATTAAAAAACTCCTTTTACATCCATAGTCGCAAAAATTACAATAAAACTTCCATTTTTTATTACCATTCGAGGCAGGTGCATATTTTAGCATATTTTATATGCTATATATGAGCATTATATGCACATCCCTAAACCCTTTTAAAAAATTGCTTTAGTGCCGTTTTTTCAGTCCTACATAACATTCCTACATAATTTTATAAATAATTTCATATTTTTATTTACATCGTCTAGGTAAACATATAAAAAATACACGTTTTCAAAACCCAAAAATGTATATCCATATTTTCCATAGATAATCTTAAAAATCTCCAAATTGACTTTCAAAACTAATGAAAAACTGAAAGTTTTTGTTGATACTTACATAATTCAATTATAACTATATATATATCTTTACATACATGTAGTTATATTTTAAAATTAGATAATCGATTAGCTAATTCTACTTTAGATCCAGAAACCTTTTGTTTTTGCTCTTTTAATATTTCCTTCATTTCTCTAACTTTCATTTTTCTATATATTTTTTTAGCATCATTTGAAAGATCGTTAATACTAAGCTTCTTACTAGTAATTTTAGTTTTTCGTTTAATTTCTGCTTTCCAATGTTTTATACATAAAGAAGTTCCATTATAATCAAATCCATTGCAACCACAAACACTGCCTTTTTTACTACCAGATTTGTAAACATATTTGCATACTTTATGTTCAACACAATTTGTCGTTGATACGACATATTTTGGTAAGAGTATACCTACATCTATTGTTGGTATAATCGGCAAAAGTTTATTAAAAACTTGTCTACAATAAGGACAACATATTCTGCGACTACCAAGATATCTAGTCATAGATTTAACATTTTTAGGATCCTTTAGTGTGCAAAGTTCGATACATAATGGTTTATAGTTAAATCTATGGCCACACGGCAATGTAATATAATTTATTATTAATGGTTCTCTAGTGAGTTCACATAAGTTTTTATCTATATTTTTGTTATCATCTTCATCTTTATCTTCATCTTCATTTAATTCTTTCCAAAAGTCGAATCCTTCTTCGACAATAACATTTCTTTCAAGAGTCATAATAACGTTGTATTTGTAATTATTACGATCTCTTTATATATTACTAACATGTCTATCAAGCAACTTTGGGGTAATGCATGCTGGTATTTATTTCATACCTTAGCATATAAATTAAAAGAAGAACATCATAAATTAATTCCAGAAATATTGTCAAAAATAACTTATATATCTAGAAATCTACCTTGTCCAGAATGTTCAGAACATGCAATTAATAGACTATCTAATTTAAGATTTGATTTGGTAACTAGTAGAGAAGATCTTATCACAGTATTGTTACAATTTCATAATAGTGTAAATAAGAGAACAGGTAAATCACATTTCACTAGAGAAGAATATGATACTAAGTATAATTTAGCTAATTTTGATGTTATAGTTACTCATTTTATTAGAGTTATGAACATGAGATTTCCTACTAATGAACGGGGTATTGCAAATGAATTACAGCGTAGAATAATGGTTAAAAATATAACAGAGTTTATTGTTGCAAATCGTCATTTATTTAACCAGTAAATCATTTTATTTATATAAAATGATTTGAGACTATATTGTATATGTCAAAAAGTATTAAATCTATTGTTACATTGACAAAGAGTGCAGCTTTTAAAATTAAAAATCAACTAGAGATAGCTAAAAAAATAGATCCAACTCGTGATGGAATTATAATAGGAACTCGTACTCGCGGATGTAATGGTCACACTTATAAAATGGATTATACAACTATTCTCGAAGAAAAAAAGAACATGGAAAAAGTTCTGATAGATGATATAACATTATATATAAATAACAAATCATTACTTACATTAATTGGTTGCGAAATTGATTATAAAGATGATAAATTATTTTCAGGATTTATTTTTAATAATCCTAATGCAAAAGGAAATTGTGGTTGTGGCGAAAGTTTTAATATATAATTAAGCAATGCTTTCTGAAATTAACTTACCACCTTTGTAGACAGAACATTTAAATGTTTGTGTCGATGGTCGTTCACATCTAACAGCATTACTATTTACTTCTTCAAAATATAAAAGATTATCAGAACCAACAGCATGGAACATGGTATACCATAACGCACCAAATACAAAGCCGACAAGGCCTCCAAGTACTGCACCGCCAGTGGTTGTACAGTTATTATTAACTCTAGTCATAGAATCAATAGCATACATGCTTAATAATGCTGAAATAACTGCATAATTCATTTGATCATTAAATCTCATTGGTAAAAATAAATATGCAAATGTAAACATAATAAACAAAGATGAATCCGCTGGACTGTTGTATCTATTTAAAAATGGCACATCAATTAAGTTACATGTAGTTGATGCAGAAACTTCTCTTTCACTTTTAATTACATTTTTAATAGGAATATTCAAAAATGTTGCTAACAATGCACCAGCAATAAATACTATACCTTTCACATTTTGATTCATAAATGATAACATCAGCATGAAAAAAGATATTAATATTGGTGTTAATGCCGACATTAGTTGCATAATGTTAGACATAGATAATTCTATTCCGCCTGCCATAATATATATACTTATTAGATATATTATTGCAATTAATCTTCAATAAAAACAATGTCTAGTACTTCATTAATGGTTTCAACCTCTATAAAAGATATACCATCAACGAATTGTTTATCCTTGTATTTATCCATAAAATCCTTAAAATCTTTATCATTTTCCTTAGGATAAATAAATGTTTTAACTCCTGCTTTGATACCTCCTAAAATCTTGAGGTCTAAACCGCCAATAGCAGTTACCATTCCTTGTAAGCACATTTCACCTGTAATTGCTAGATTATGTTTAATTTTTCTATTAGTTAAGAGACTATAAATTGCGGTTGTGATAGCTGTACCGGCTGATGGTCCATCTTTTGGCGTTGCACCTTCTGGTACGTGAATATGAAGACCCTGCATTTTCGATATATCAACGTTCTTTATTAGTTCACTCATTTTTTTAGAACCAAGGTCTTTGTATGCTAATTTACAAGCAAGTGTTTTTGCCATAGTCATACTTTCTTTCATAACATCGCCTTGCATTCCAGTAAGTTTTAAATCTAAAAAGTTATTTGAAGGTACAAATGATACTTCAATTGGAAGAACTCCTCCTCGCCCTAGAGCATTTGCCCATAATCCAGAAATCAGGCCTACGCGTGAATGTTTATGTATTTTCTTTGATCTAATTTCATGCCTATCTTTTAAATATTTAGTCTTAATATCTTGAATCGTGACATTTATAGGCAAACTCATATTTGCACTATTACTTTGAAGCACTGATAAATTAATCTCTCCAACGATTTCAAATAAAATCTCTTTTAATTTACGTACACCCGGTTCACATGTATATTCATCTATTATATATTCAACTACATCATTATCAATATTAATTACATCTACAAGTCCCATCTTACTATAAATCTCTGGAAACAAATGATCTTTTGTAATAGTGAGTTTATCGTCTAATGAAAGATGGTCAAACTTAACTCGATGAATCCGATCTAATAAAACTCGATCTATTGCATCTACATCATTGTATGAAAATATAAATAATGCTTTAGATAAATCTAAATCAATTCCAGTAAAATATTTGTCTTGAAATGTATCATTTTGAGTTGGATCAATTAAATGAGTTAATATACCGATAATTTCCTTACCATGTTCAGTTCGACTTACTTTATCAAGTTCATCAATAAAAATTATAGGATTCATGCATTTTGTTTCAATAATAATATCTACTATTCTTCCCCATGTAGATCCAACATATGTATAGTTATGACCATCAAGTGTACTTGCATTAGATGAACCACCAACTGCAATAAATGCAAATGGTCTTGAAATATTTTTATCATCTTTTAAACATTGTGCTATGCCTTTCTTTGCTAACGATGTTTTACCTACTCCTGGTGGACCTTCAAATCCAAAACAATACCCAGTTTGATTTCCATTTATCCATTGTCCAATAATGCGTTCTACTTGTCGTTTTGCTTTTTTATGACCATGCACTGCAGCATTTAATGTTTTTGATACTTCACCCATATAATTAGTTACTTGATATGTAGTCATATCAATACTTTTCACACTATTTTCAACTAGCGGTAAAAGATCACATACCTTAGCATTTGCTCCACATACCTGAGCTACTTCGGCAATAATTGATGGATTTTCTGAAAACTTTTGAATAAAATTGTTAATGTTATCCTGCATATATTTTATCTTTTTACCAGAATGTAGTAATTTTGGATTATCTAAACTATTTGCTTTAATGTAGTTATTAATATGACATATATTTGCAATAAGAGTATTACGTTTCACTTTTGTTAATACAGATTTTACTTTATCTGAAAAACAGTTTTTTAATTTTGGTACATAATCATTTGTTAATGTACTTGAATATTTTCTTACTTCGAGACTGCTATATTTATCTTTTACAGGAAAAAGTGTAACTGGTAATTCTGAATCATTTAACTTTTGCATTAAAATATTAAATGCGGCAACTGCTTTAGAAACACTATTTAAAATTGGTTCATCACGATAAATACCAAATGGTATTCTCAGTAAACCTTCCAAGTATTGCCGCGCTTTTGATCCAGAATCTTCTGATTTTGCTTTTACTTCTTTTAACTTTAACATAGCTTTTTCTTTTACAACATCACTTGCTTTTAACAAGCATATCTGCTGTTCAAGAGGTATTTTTGCGTTATCAAAGCTAGAAAGATTATTTGTATAATTAATTGTTTGTTTCATTGCATCTCTAAAAAACTTTTTAACGTTCCAAGGTAAACTATCAAAAAGCATAGTTTGTTCATGTGTATCAACACTACCACTACTATCATTAGTTAGTAGATCATAAAGAAGATAAGCTAAATATTGATATTCATGTTCATCACTTTTTAAAAGCAGCTGCATTAGCGTATTGCGCTGTAAATATAATTCATTACCTAAAAACTCTTTTGTTACCTGAGATATTGTTTTCTGCTTTATTAAAGCGACTTGAATAGTACAGCCAATATAACGATTCTTAAGTTCTTCATCTCTGTAAACAAGTAAATCTTTTATAGTTAAACATTCTAAAAATCTGTTGAATATTTTCTTTTCTTCATCATCATCACTTGGAGGATTATTTCTAAGATCATTAATTCTAGATGCGATAAATTGTGAACCAGTACAATCAAGCATAACATCATCTATTAAACAATTTACAATCAATGTTTTTCTTTGACTATGATTTCTAAAAGAAACTTTAACACCATATACTTTTGTGTAGAACCCGCGCATTGTTCTTGCTAAGTCAAATGATTCTAATGTATCTGCGTTTTCAGCGATTGAAATATCTTCAATAATTCTATTTTTTTTGATAAGCTCTGGTTCTTTTGGGGGATCGTTTTTCCAAGGAATTACCTTATAGCTAATCGGCCTTGCATACCTTTGCAAAATATGATATTTATCTCTCATCAATGGACACATAGTATCTATGTTTTCTTTAACATAATCACATCCAATGCTAATAAAAAGTAAATCATCAATATTTTTAGATCCATAACTTCTTAACACAGAAGATATATCATTGTTTATTGATTGTAGTTCCTTAACGACCTCTTCTTTAATAAAATTATCATTCATTTTTTTGTCTAGTTCATTAATAGTAAAATATAATCTTTGTAGTGTTTCTAGTGCTTGCTTCAAATCATTTGCAGTTAAAACATCGAGGTTTTTATAAGTTTGCACGCTAACAATTGTGTCTTGCACTACCTTTCTTAAAAAAGATGTTCGTTCAAAAACTGTTTTCACAATATCAGGGTTTTTAACATCGATAATGGTATTATCTTTTTTTGTATTTATTCGAACATTCTTGGTTTTATCTTTTGGCATTATATATTTATAACGATTTTATTATTCTAAACTAATTTCATATACCGATTAATAGATACCTCTACACAATTACAATATTTTTAATATAACTTAAACATTTATTGACTGCATTATTAGTAATAATGGGTATACCTAGCTATTTTAAGCATGTTATTCAAGAATATAGATCAATTATACGTAAGTATGACAAATCTTTACGTATAGATAATTTGTATTTGGATTCAAATTCTATTATATATGATGCAATTCGATCAGAATCAGTTAAAGGAAAAAAAAATATTGAAACAGCACTATTGAAAGAAGTAGTAGACAAAATAGCATTCTATATAAAAACTATAGCTCCTAAAAACAAGGTTTTAATTGCTTTTGATGGTGTTGCTCCTGCAGCAAAACTAGCACAGCAAAAGACTAGAAGATATAAAGGACAAATAGAGAAAAATTGTCATGAAAGTATGGGGGTTATAACAGAAAAGATCTGGGATACTACTGCGATTACACCAGGTACAGCATTTATGGAAAAGCTAAGTTTATTTTTAACAAAGTCATTTAACAAACCATCAAATTATAATGTTACAGAAATTATAGTTAGTGCCCCCAATGAGGCAGGAGAAGGTGAGCATAAGATTTTTGAATACATTAGGATGAATACAAATTATCATCAATCAACTAAAACAGCAATTTATGGTTTAGATGCTGATTTATTGATGCTTACTCTTAATCATTTAAGGTGTGCTGAACAGCTTTATTTATTTCGCGAAACACCTCATTTTATTAAAACAATTGATAGTACTCTTGAGCCAGAAAAAAATTATCTTATTGATATGCCAGAAATGGCAAAAGCTATTACCAGTGATTTAAATGATGGTGTAGATATCAAAAACGACTCTCAGATTCAACGAATGTATGATTATATATTTATATGTTTCTTTCTTGGTAATGATTTTTTGCCACACTTTCCTGCTCTTAACATTAGAACTGATGGAATAACTAAAATAACTTCTGCATATAAACAGACAATTAGTAAGGCAGGAAATATTATAAGTAATGGAAATATTGTATGGAAAAATATGCGTTATTTGATAAAAATACTAGCAGACAATGAACAAGAATATCTTATCACTGAACATAACATTAGAAATAAACAACAGCAGTCTGTTAAATATGGACGACAGGGAGAAGATCCACGAATACAAGCACTGCTTAATTTACCAATAACGGATAGAAAAAAGGAAATATATATAAATCCACAAGAAGACGGCTGGGAAGATAGATATTATTCTATACTTTTTAAGTCACGACGTTGCGATCAATTGTGTAAAGACGTAAGTATTAATTATCTTGAAGGTTTAGAATGGACACTTAAATACTACACTAGCGGTTGTCCTGATTGGCGATGGATGTATCGTTATCATTATCCTCCACTACTGAAGGATCTATTAGATTATGTTCCATATTTTGATGTTGAGTTTATTAAAGATTCTAACAGTGGACCAGTTTCTTCATTAGTACAATTATCTTATGTATTGCCACCTGCGTGCTTTTATTTGTTGCCAAAAAAGGTAGAAAAAGCTTTATTGAATAATCATTCAGAGTGGTATGATATGTCAAAAGTAAATATTGAATATTCATATTGTAGGTATTTTTGGGAAGGACATATTGAAACACCACACATAAATCTAGAGGAATTAGTTAAAGCAGTTGAGGCAATATAAGTTTAGAAGCAAATATAAAGATATTTTACTTTTATATATTCTATATGTCTAGTGATGCGAAATATACGGTTGTAAGTGAGTTGACAATGACTCAACTTGAAACATTAATTAAAAGTATTGACGAATCCAATAACGAAAAATATATTTTATTGAAGTTTTATGCTAATTGGTGTGGTCCTTGTAAAAAAGTAGCCAGTATTTGTGAAAAATCATTTTGTTCTCTTGGAGATAATACTATAAAGATAGTTATCGATATAGATCAACAACTAGACCTATACATGTTTCTAAAACGTAAACGTATTATAACTGGCATACCGTGTATGCTAGCATGGCATCCAAAAAAAGATAGAGATTATACGTTGTGGTATATTCCTGACGATTCAGTGTTATCATCAGATCAGAATGATACAAATAACTTTTTTCAAAGACAGCTTGAGATAGCAAATAAATAATAAATCTAACTATTTATTAAGATGTTCATAGTTATACTGGTAGTTTTGGTATCTATATCTATTTTTTTCACATTACGTAACTCTAAAAAAACGATTGAAACAAGCTACAAAAATATATGTAGAGGATATCTTACTGATAAAGAATATTTAGATCATATGATACCTCATCATCAAGTAGCTGTTGATATAAGTATTATGTTACAAAAAGAAACTAAAAACCCAAAGATGCAGGAGATTCTTAGGAAACTTTTATGGATACAAAATTATGAAATAGATATAATGAAATATTTTAAAAATAATTTACCAAATAATGACATGAGTAATCATAATATACCAATGAATAGAGAATATAGAATTACACGGGGAGATTTGACAAAACCAAATGTAATAGGTTTAACCAATACATATTGTGATCCTCATTTTTTTGAGCCAGAAAAACATATGCAGCACATGGAACATATGAAACTTACAGACAAAATGTATATTAAACATATGATCCCTCATCATCAAGTAGCTGTAGATATGAGTAAGGTTCTTTTACAAAATACTAATAATGACTTTATGATTTATCTTGCAAATAGAATTATTAGAAGTCAGCAAGACGAAATTGTTTTGTTGAATAATTTATTAGAAAATAAATACAACATTTCGAGTAATATGATTAATTAAAATAAAAATTAAATAAAAGATATCAGTAATTACATATGGAAAATCTAGATCTATGCATATCTAATTACACATACGAAGACATATTAGATTTATTTAAATTTGATAATAACTTTGATGAAGAAGATTTGAAAAAAGCAAAAAAATATGTTTTAATGACTCATCCAGACAAATCAGGATTAGATAAAGAATATTTTTTTTTCTTCTCTTCAGCATACAGACTAGTTTATAAAATATACTTATTTAGAAATAGAACCAAAGAAGATACATGCGTTGACAGAAAATATACTGCAAATGAAGTAGATGAAGAATTAGAGAATGAAGATGTTTGGAAGAAACTTGCNAAACATAATGATTTTAACACTATTTTTAATAAGCTTTTTGAAAAGCATAAACAAAATAGCAATGAAGAAGATGGCTATAGAGATTGGTTAAAGCAGGATCAAGATGTTGAAGTTGCAAAAAGTAAAGATGATATGGAAAGAATAATATTTGAAAAAAAATCTAATCTTAGACAATTAGTTGTTCATCAAAGTGTGGGTGACATGATTAGTTCTGGTGGTACATCTATAACTGGTAATGTTTCCACTTATCAATCCGGCGTTTTTTCAGATGGTTTACAATATGATGACGTAAAACGTGCTTATACAGAGAGTGTAGTACCAGTAACACAAGAAGATTATACTAGTAGAAAACAATATAGTAGTATAGATGAGTATACACGTTCTAGAAAAGAAACATTACAAGAAGCACTAGAAACAGCAGATCATTCAAGTAGATTAAAAGAACAAAAATATGCTGAAGACGCAGATAATATATCTAGAGCTTATGATTTGGCCAAAGCAGATGAAGAAACTAGGAGACAGCGGATTGAAATAGCATCTACTTTATTAAAGATTACTAATGGAACATGATAAAATAATGTATTTTGACTATATATATGGACTACGCCAAATATATAGTTAGTATAGGATTNCTTCTTGCAGTANCAATNATATACGAGAAGTATAAGNTACATANAGAAGAAGATGAAGAAATGCGACAATATGAATTNGTNAGACGNTATCTTGTTACTGATTCCTCTTTAGCGAAGAGTAAAATGCCTATTATGTGGATATATNTAGATTATCANGTNAANGCNCGNNATTGGCCAAGTTTTTNNTCTCGNAACACAATTGATTTAAATCAACCATATATNTTTTTNACAATTAAAACAATAATAGATAAATGTGGNGGTAGTTTTAATATTTGTCTTATAGATGATGATAGTTTTAAAAATATTATACCTGGCTGGGATATTGATATGAGCAAAATACCAGAACCAATACATGATAAGGTAAAAGATTTAGCTATGGCAAGATTGTTAAAACATTATGGTGGCCTTATTGTACCACCATCATTTATCTGTGAATCAAATTTAGCAAAAGATTTTTACGATGCAACATTAACATATAAAAAACCAATTATAGGCGAATTAATCAATAGAAATATTACATCTCAAAATATTCAATTTATGGCATCTAGAAATATTCTAGGTGCACAAAAAGAATCTCCTGTAATTGACCAATATATAAATTATCTTGAAAAACTAATTTCATCAGATTATACTGCTGAAAGTGATTTTTTAGGTGGTCAAGACCGATGGCTTCAAAATGAAGTAAACAAGGGAAATATAATTCAAATTGATGGAAGTAAATTAGGACAAAAAGATACTGATGGTCGCAGAGTAGATCTAGACAGATTAATAGGATCTACTTATGTAGATTTACCCGAACAAAGATTAGGTTTATATATTCCAAGTGCTTCAGTATTAAAAAGAACAAATTATCAATGGTTTGCATACTTATCAGCACAAGAAGCAATGGCTAGTGACACATACATAGGTAAATTATTACTATGTAAATGCAGTATTTAATCTACTGGCTTCATAATGTAATATTTAATTTCATAGTTAGAACGCTCATAATGTATTTTTGATGTATATGCAATACAATTTGATTTACATATTTGTCGTAAAATAGTGAGAAAGGAAGTATATTTTTTAGGTCTTTCTACATAAAATTGCTTAGATACATGATAATAATCTTTTATTGTATCTAAGAATGGTTGTAGCTTTTCTAGTAAAATAGACCTTTTAAAAGTTGCATTATCAATTATAAAGTAATCATTATCATTGATATTACAAATGTCTTTGAGGAAGCTATATAACAAAGAATTATCAACATTATTCTTAAATAATTGTGACATGTTTAGGGTATGTATATATATTATATATTTTTGTGAATATAATATTTATTTTGCTAATAACTTAACTATATTATTAGTGAAAAATGATAGTTCTATTTCATCTTCATGAATATTGTGAGAAACAGTTATGTATTTACAAACGTACGGGATAATTTTATACTTTTCTTGTTCACTAAGTGTATCAGTATGTTTGATAAATGTAAAGTAATTATCTAATACATCAGTAACAGAATAACCTTTTTTAACTAAACTAGCAATAATAATTAATGCATCATTTAATTTATTTTCTATACATGCATTTGTATAGTTATTTAATTCACTAAACGATATGTTTGTGCAGAGTCTACTAGCTAAATCATTATCTATCAAACAATCCATTAGTTTAAACTTTTCAAGATAATTAACAAGTATTCTTACTGAGCCATTACATACTTTTGTTATAAACTGTAAAACATTCTTGTCATAAATAATATTTTCTTTTAATGCAATATTTACTGCTATAGCAGTTAATTCTTGAGACGTATGTGGTTTTATTTTAATAATATCCATTCTAGACTGTAAACTATCAATTACTTTTTGCGTATTACAGCAAGAAGCAATAAAACAAACATTGTTAGAATATTTATCAATACAATTTCTAAAGACTTGTTGACTTTGTTCGTTTATGATGTCAATATCATCTAATATCAATATTTTTCTTTTCCCTTCGATGCAAGATGATGTTTGACAAAATACTCTTACTTCATTTCTATAGTAAGAAATACCTTGTTCTTTCAATGTATTAATGCTCATAATATTATCATGATCTAAAGGTATATTTTTACCATAATATTCTCGTATTATAGCATGAATTAATGATGTTTTTCCTGAACCGGAGTTTCCTGCTAAAAGAAGATTTAGTTTTTCAATAGCTATAAGTGTATTAAGAATACTACGAAGCTGAGGATTCATTTGAAAATCTTTTAACAACTTAGGCCGATATTTATATGTAAATGGATCTTTTGGCATTACAGCTATGTTCGTAATTATTCTATTAAGTTTATGTGTTTTTAACTTAGTATACTTATGTCTGAAAAGGATCCTTATAAGATTTTAGGTGTAAATAAAGGTGTTAGTAGTGAAGAAATTAAGAAAGCTTATCGTAGATTATCACTACAACATCATCCTGATAGAAATGGAGGGAGTGATGAATCAAAGCAACGTTTTCAAGAAATAACTGGTGCATATAATAATATTAATAATAATCAAACAAATGATAACACTACGGATTTTATGGGTAATAATGCATTTGATTTAAATGAAATGTTCAAGTTTTTTCAACATGGTGATTTTCAGGAGCATTTTTCAAGCCAAATGAATAAACCAATTCCAATCATAAAAACTATAGTAATAACATTAGAGCAGTCATATGATGGCTGTAGTATACCTTTAGAGATTGAAAGATGGATTATTGAAAATGGTGTTAAAAAACAAGAAACAGAAACACTTTATGTTCAAATACCAAAAGGTAGTGATAGCAATGAGATAATGATTTATAGAAATAAAGGTAATGTCATATCACCCGGCAATATGGGAGATATAAAGGTAATTATAAAAATACAAAGCCATACTATTTATCAGCGTCATGGTCTTAATTTAATTTATAATAAAAATATCACACTAAAAGAAGCATTGTGTGGTTTATCATTTGATATAAAACATTTATCAGGTAAAATATTTAAAATTAATAATGCGCGAGGAACAAGTATTATTTCACCAGGTTATCAAAAAATTATTCAAGGGCTAGGCCTATCGCGAGGTGAACACATAGGTTGTCTTGTTATTAGATTTAATATCATATTTCCAGAAAAATTATCACATGAGAATATTGCACTAATTGAAAAAGCACTTTATTAGCCGCGAACAGTATTTACATATAAAAAGAGGTCATTTGCGAATAAAACGAGAGAACGAAAAAAGAAGGGCACTCGTCGTAGGAAGTCATAAATAAACGATATAAAAGATTAAGATTAAAAATAGTATATATAAAATGACAACAAAGAGAATACAGTCAGAACTTAAAAACTTGCAGAAGGACCCTCCTGCTAACTGTTCTGCGGGTCCAATTGATGATGATTTATATAAATGGCAAGCAACACTAATGGGTCCTGAAGGAACACCCTATGAAGGTGGTGTATTTTTGTTGAGTATTAATTTTTCAGAAGATTATCCATTTAAACCACCAAAGGTAAGTTTTATCACTAAAATATATCATTGTAATATTAGAAGTGATGGTGCTATTTGTTTAGATATTTTAAAAGAACAATGGAGTCCTGCGTTAACAATTTCAAAAGTTTTATTGTCTATTTGTTCACTATTAGATGAACCTAATCCTGATGATCCTCTTGTTCCTGATATTGCTGAGCTTCTTCAGGCTAATAAAGAGTTGCATGATGAAAAAGCACGTAATTATACTACAATTTATGCAAATGGTGACTTTTAATGGTAAGGCAACGCTAAAAATATGCACATTTTATGTTATTCAAAGATAATATAAAATATTAGTAGTTAAGTTTTGTAATAATTCTTTTTAATCTAGAAGAATTATATATGTCACAAACGATACATACAACAAAAACACTAAGAGAAGATGTATTTAACGCACTTACTTTAGAGAAACGTATAGGTGAAAAAAATGGTCTAATAATCTCTACAGAAGATACATTAGCATTATTGAAAGACGCAACATATATCGTTCAAAAGCAGAACCAGAACAGAAAGTCTCCTGAAGAAAAACTTGCAAGACTTGCGGAAATTACAGAATTAACAAATGATATGGAAAAAATTGTAAATAAATATATTGTTCAGGAAGATCCTGTTAAAACAGAATCGCTTGTAAGTAAAACAAATGCAGCTCTTTCTGGTATTTATACAAAGACTACATTTGCATTCGGAAATGCAATGAGAGAAGGAAATGTTGAAGAAAAGAATAACCTAAAGGGATTAATGCTAATAATAAAAACAATACAAGAAATTATGACAAAAATTAAAAATAATGCTGAAGCAAAAATAGAAGCATTATCTAGTGATGATGATAAATGTTTAATAACTTTACAACAAGATCGTTTGCCAGGTATGTATCCAATGTTAGAGTTTGAGGATGAATTAATGAATGAAGGATTTATAGTTAGAGTTGATACTGGCAACGATTCAGATAAAAATGTATGCACATTTGAAAGACTTATAATAGATCCAAGTGTAGTAAGAGATAACTTGTGTAGAATCTGTCTTCCAGTTGTTATGCAAACTAATTCAAACCATGCATATTCATTGCGAGATAATAGTTTTGTTACAAGAAGATTAAGATTATTTTTACCAGAAGGAAAGTCCGGTGGCGATAGCTTAGCTATAAAAGTGGCAGGCATGAAAGTAGATGAGTTTTTAACCAAACAGCAGGAAGGTCTAATAAATACTCCACCATTAGATGATGAAGAGGATGCTGTTGTAGAAATACCACATTATGTTTGCGCTGAAGAAAGTGATGATTTAGAATTAGGTGAAGGCTTAATTGTAGGCAGTAAGATAACATTTCCAAAAGCATTATGGGCAGTAGATACTGAACCTGCGAAAGGAATTGTCTTGGAAATAAATATTGAAAATGAAACGTTATTATTAGAGCCCATAACAATGTCTCAAGTGATAGTAGAAGGACCTCAAGAAATAGCTATATCAGAAATTACACCAAGAGTTGTTAAAATAAAGGATTTTAAAGACACAAATGGTAAAACATATTTTATGCATACACTAAAAGATTCTATGATTGGACAAGCGGCTACAGATGATATTTACATTAGATTACGAGCATTTACAGAGTTTGGTGGCATTATCTCTCTTGAAGAGCTATATATTTATGTGATTCTTGCAGGTATTCTTCGTATGAAAAAAGGATCATCATTTAGAAACCCTTTAAAATTGGTAGCAGTACCAGATATAGAAGAGCAACCAATTGCATCTTTCAAATTAACACAACCAGCAAAGGTAAGTAATTTTATAGATGATATCTTATATGGTGGAACTGGAACAATTATTGAAAAAATCCTTCAACCAATAAAAGTTAGTAAAACTTATATAAATGAACCAGATAAAAATGAGGTAATAGAATTGGTGAAAGATATGTTAATAAAATCAACAGATAAAGTAATAGAAAATGAAAACTCAACCATGCCATATTCAGAAAGAATGCCTACGCTATCAAAATATTTGGATACATTTAGTGTAGTATCTGCATCACACTGTCAGGATGGCCAGAGGGAAAGACTATATAAAATAGAATTATCTAAGGAACAACAAGATGAATGGGATGCTTATAGAGGATTTTCAGATTCGCTAGAATTAATGAATAATGAAAGAAGTGAAATAACCGATACTTTAAGATCCTTGCGAGCAGACATAAAAAAAATAAAGGCATCTAGTAGTGATCTTGATGCACTGATAGAAAAAGAAAGAAAGATGGAAGCTAAGAGTAAAAGTTTGACTGAAGATATTAAACAAGAAAAAAAACGAATATCTGATAATCGTAAAAGCTTAGAAAAAATGTTTTTAGAAAATAATAAAAAGCAAAAATTAACTAAAAATGCAGGACCAAAACTTTCTGAGTATGAAAATTATAAAAATGAATTAACATTGCCTAATGCAGAAATGTATTATAAAAACCTAATGATTGAAACAATAAAACAATTAACAAATAATTCACCAGATTATGAAAATAGAGGTGTAGAATTTGATGCTGTATTTTCAGCATTATTTTGTATACCAGATTATCCTAGAGATTTAGATGGTAATTGCAAACAACTACCAACAGAAACCGGACCGTTGCGACTATTTGCATCTTGGTTAACTAATCAGTTTTTATGTCCTGGAGAAGATGGTGACAATTGGAACCCATTTATTAGTGATGATGATGATACTATTAAACCTGTTGTTTACGAAGCACTTTTATATTTTAAAATTATCAAAAAAAGACCCGATGAAAGAAGTGATATTAGTCCATTTGACAATGATTATATTTTTGAAGATGATTATCAATATTTGAAAGAACAATGGAAAGATCCTATTAATGTATTTGTAGATGGTGAATGGGATCTTGCTTCAAATGCTGCGATAAATAAGTTGAATGAGGTGAATGAGGATGAGGATGCTGATGCTATCAAAATGATATTGAAAAAAAATTATGTCAGTTTTACTCCTTCTGTTGAAATAACTGAGGAAAACTGTAGAAAAATACTTGAAGATCCTAAGAATTATAGATTATTAGAATATGGCATGATTCAGCCTGAAGTTCAATCGCCAGAGGTTAATACTTGTCCAGTATTAGGCGCTAGCTCTGATGTTAGATTGCCGGCACCTTTTGATAATGAGGCATGCACTGATTTAATGTGTGAAGTATATCGTATATATACTGATATTTTAACAATTCTCGCAGATAATGATGAACCTATAGATATGACAAATAAAGTTATTCGTGTAATGATTGAAAATAATACATTGAAAAAATGGGTAAGTTATATAAATCAAGACCCTAATATTACAGACGACGAAGCCGCATTACAACAATTAACATCAATGGTAGGTTATATTGTTGATTGTATGCAACAAGGTGAAATGTGTAGTTATAATGATATTATTAATACAACATGTCTTAATGCAGAATATTTAGATCGCGGTATTAGTTTTGATGAAATGGCTGCAAATGTTGCAACACCTCCAGTAACACCTCCAGTAACACCTCCAGTAACACCCCCGGTTGAACCAGACCCAGATTTGCTCGATAATGTGTAAAAAAAACGACCAAGCTTTTCAGGGAAATTGGTTTCCGCGCCATCGCCGTCATGACGCGATCTTTAGCAAGTCAATGCACGCCGGAATCTATGCCACCTACAGAATAATTTTAATTATAGTATAAAGCTTATAACCATACTATAATTTATCTAAGAAATACGGCGAGTTTTTACCTGTTCATGGGTAACATAAATAGAGTTCTCAGTTACAATAATGTACTCAGTTTCAACTTTGAAGATTTTAATGATTGGCGATGTATACTCTTCCTCACTTTTAACTAAAAGTTTTTCATTATTTTCTCGTACTCCGATCAATACCTTATCATCTAATGATGCTGTCCAATAATCATACATAACAGGTTTGTCTTCAGTAATCGAGATTTTGCAAGCATGCTGAAGACACTGATGCGAAGGGCAAATGTAGGCTTGGTCTGTTTGAGCTATTTCAGACATTATCTATACAGTAACCCTAATAAAACCTTTAAATACTTATATTGAGAAAATTAATTTAAATGTCATAATATAATACATTCAATGTCATTTAATCTAGAGGTTGTTGACAATTATCGTAGTGAATATGAAAGTAATGAGAAGGAAATGTTTGGCAAGTATATGCAAATTATTGCTGAGTTTTGTGGTCAAGCACAGAGTTCTATTAATGTAAAAAATCTAGAATATTTTAAATATGTGGTTATTCGAGGACTAGAAACAATAACACACGTATATCGAATGTTACTATTATATACAAGAAATGTTGAATTATCATTTTACAATTGTAAAAAAGCTGTATATTACTATTTAGAGTTTATAGGACAAATTGGAGATGAAGGACACGAGTTTTTAAAGTTAACATCTACAGATGCGGCACTATTTGTTTATAAAAAAACAGTATTTTCAATTAATCATAATCATAGAAAAGAATATGATGAAAAAGATAACAGCGATCAATTAATAACTACAGATAACTTGTTTATGCTTACAGATATATTTTTGACATGTTTTAGATATATTATTGAAAATAATATTAATGATAGTAAAAGTCAATTAGGATCATGTTTGAAATCTATTGTTGACTATTCTACAACATTAGTTGAATATCCAGAACAAAGTAAAGAGTATAATTATAAATTAAAATGTTTGTTAAAGATTAGTGATACATTAATCCCGTTAGCATTTGTAAAACAAGAACTTTTTACAATTATCGCTAGAAAATTAGGTCGCCAAGATATAGATTTAAATAAAATATCTAAGGCAATAATTTCATGTAAGGAGGAATATTCTGATTTAACAGATAGAAAATATACAAACAAGATATTTGATATGTGTAAATTGAATGCTTAAAGATCTATAATAATAGTCTTTTTTCTTACTTTTTTATGTTGTTTTTTTCTATTATTATCGTCTTCTTCAATAACACCACAGTTTACATGTTTAAACTCATCCTGCAAGAGTTTTTTTAGAAAGGCATAAATATTATAAAGAATTGTTTCATCACATTTTCCTACAATTAGAACACTTCCTGTTCTAAATATCATAAAGGACATTTTAATATAATTATTTTTTTCCTCTTCACTCAAAGAAGAAGATGGATGTTGACCATTTTGATTATCACTCTTTGTGTTATAAAAGAACTCACATTGTATTCCAGGATACGAACAGGCATCAAATGCAGAATTAATACGATAATGATATTTCAGGCGATGATATAGTCTATCACGATCAATATAGTAACCACATGAGAAGTTTGAATTAATTAACACTGTTTCATTTTTTTCTTTCAACCACGCAATTTTTTTTTCAGTATTAATATACGGCATTAATGTTTCGCAGAGAAGATTAAGTGTCTTAGTTAAAACTATATCATCTTGGATTCCTGGAATTTCTAATTTTCCAGTATTAAAAACTTTAACGTGAAGCTCTTTGTATGTATCTTCATGATAGATCCTAAGAATTAGTGCGAAACAATTATAAAATGCGCCTTTCTTCTTACAGCGATATGATGTAATGTCCTTTTTGCATAAACCAATGCTTATTTTTCTTACATCCCTGAAGCGTACTCTACCTTCATTTTTGACAATACGTGACAAGACAAATTGTTCAGTATAAACTTTGTTATCAATATGTTTTTGAACATTATCTAGTTCTTCTTGAGATGTAGAATTAAACTTCATTTGTTTTTTTATAACACCACATTTAGGCGCATGATATGAAACTACTGGAATTTCCCAAAATAATTTATAAAGATCGATTTCTTGATTGAGATATGATATTTTAGTTTTGGTTGAGATGTATATGTCAGAGCATTTAGGAGTAATGTCTGTTTGTGGTGCAATTTTTTTTGTTACATTTGTATTATAATCCCCATCCATAAAACTGTCCCATGCATCATCCAAATCCATCATTCCTAATCCAGTTGTCATCATTGTTTAAGATGCATACTCTTTCTTTAAGTAGTTCTACTTCAATTTATTTTCTAATGATACAATAAATTATGTTGTCTCTTCAAAAGACCAACTGTAAGTATGAGCGCTCTGGAACTATTCCGATCCCATCTAAATCAAAAACTAAAGATTTAGATGAGGAGATTTATTGTTATGAAAAAGATTTGCAAAGCAACTTTTTTAATCCTCATAAAGGATCCCCGCCTAATTCATGGTCAGCTCGACTAATTGAACGTCTTGGAAGTTCTTATAAGGAGCCTGCCCATTTAACTATGTTTGAAAGAAAATAACATTTTAAATATTCCATATGAGGATCCTGAAGGTGGAGCGTAAACTCACAGAAGTCTAAAAATTCTGATGAAATAATTCCATTATTTTTTCGTATAACATAATTTAAGTAATCTTTTACTATGTTACGCATATCGATATCATAATTTTCTTCAATAAAGTAAATGTAATTATTCGAATCTTTTTCATTACTTTTAAGATAGACTGATAATTGTTTCCATATTTCATCATCAACAACCTTACACTTATCCAAACGATCTTGATTTGACTGCATATAATTAATCATACTTCGAATATCTGACTTGAATAATCTTTGAATAGAATTAAGTGTATCAATTGATGCATTAAGATTTTCAGCTTTGTTTATTGTAGAAAGAAATTCTATAATTTTCTCTTTTGGTAATTGGTTAAATCGTAGATGTAATAATTCATTTTGTAATGAGTCATCAATTCTACTAATGTAATTACATATTAAACAAAAACGTACATTAGGTCTAAAGTCTTGTAAAAGATATTTTAACGCTTGTTGTGCATTTTTAGTCATGTAATCAACCTCATCAAGAATAATTATCTTGAGTCCATCAGAAAATAATGCTTTTGAGTGAACAAAATGAGATATTTGATTACGAATAGTATCAATACCTCTTTCATCTGATGCATTTAAATGAATCATTAATCCTTTATTAGTCTGATTATATCTCTCTTGATAGCATTTTACAAGATTAATAATTGTTGTTGTTTTACCTGTGCCAGGAGGCCCATATAGTAATAAATTAGGAAAACAATTAAACTCTGTAATATTTTTAAGCATATTTTTATTGATATCTTCAAGTACTATTTCATCAAAAGTAGAAGGTCTATATTTTTCAACCCATGGCTGTGAAGCATTATTATCTGTATTTGTTGTCATCATTGTATAGCGTTCTATAATTATCTTTAGCCTTTTTATTTTTAAAATCAGTTGCAAAAAGTATAAAATTGAAGTACTATAATATATACAATGTTAGCTAATCACTCAGTTATGACTACAATATGTGGTGGCCTCTATATGTATGTAGGTCCTATGTATTCAGGAAAAACTAGTAAAATATTAGATTTATATAAACAGTTTAAGTTTTGTAATGTAAAAACCGCAGTAATTAATTTTGGGGAAGATACAAGATATTCTGAAACTATGTTATCTACTCATGATAAAAGTATGATTGAATGTATAATGTCTAATACATTGAGTAAAGCATTCCCAATAGGAACTTCTGATGGTAATAAAAAAATTGCTAATATTGAAGTGTTTTTAATAAATGAAGGTCAATTCTTTCCAGATATTGTTGAATGGGTTAAAACTATTGTTTCTCCACCATACAATAAACGTGTTTATGTTTGTGGACTTGACGGTGATTTTAAAAGAAATCCATTTGGTAATTGGTTAGATTTGATTGCGTATAGTGATGAAGTACACAAATTAACATCAATTTGTCATACGTGTCGGAATAAACCAGCAATATTCAGTCACAGACTTACTGAAGAAACCCAACAAAAAGTAATTGGAAGTGATGCATATATTCCATTATGTCGTCAATGTTATCATGAGACATAATGCTTAACTATTTAATAAAAGTGTTTAAACTACAAACTCTTTAAAATATTAGAATATGTCGGATGACTTTTCAGAAAAAGTAAAAGCACCAAGAAAACCGCGCTCTTCTAGAGCAAAAAAATCAGATTCTAATTCTGATACTCCTTCAGCACCCAAAAAAAGGGGAAGAAAGCCTAAGGGTGGTAAGTTTGTTAATGCGCCTATCATAGATGAAAATGCTGTAATACAAACTGCAAATATAATTTTACATTTAAAATGTGGTAGCAATGACCTAAAAAACTCTGATTTTTTCTCTAACAACTGTTATGATTATGATACTAGTGATATTACTGGAAAAATAGATCCTTATGAATCAGAACAAAGCGTGGGGTTTGGATCAGTAGCTATAACTAACAATGAAGATACTAAGTCTCATAATACTATTACTAGTAATAATAGTAACTGTGTTGTTATTAATAAAAATGATGATATAGATAATCTTATATCTCAAAAATTGCGAACTCTAGCGAGAGATTTACATACAAATGATATTAGTGATAAAAAATCTGCATGTTTTCATTGCACATGTGATTTTGACAATCCACCTATATTTATACCTAAGCATGAAATAAGTGGGACATATCATGTATATGGTTGTTTTTGCAGTCCGGAATGTGCAGCCGGATATTTGTTTCAACAACGTGACATAGATCCTTCGACGCGTTTTGAAAGATATGCTTTATTGAATCATATTTATTGCAAAATATATGACTATAATAAAAACATTAAGCCTGCACCAGATCCATATTATACATTAGACAAGTTTTTTGGTAATTTAAATATTCAAGAATATCGGAGAATGTTAAAAAATGAAAGACTACTTTTAGTTGTTGATAAACCTTTAACAAGATCTTTACCTGAACTTCATGAAGACAATGACGAGTTTGTTATAAATGGTAGAAATAACAATGGAAAGTACAAACTTAGACGAAATACAAAAAAGCAAAGTAAGAACGAAATCTTAATGAATACTTTTAACATGAAATAAGTATTATATGCTTATTTATATCTTATGTTAAAATCTAGCTATAATTATATAGATGTTCACAATGAAGAACATATTTTACTTATTAGGATCTGTAGTTCTTGTATTAATTATTATGGCACTTTTAGGATTTATTAATGTATCATATTTATTTCCACAACCTCAAGTTACTAATGAAGTAGTTGAGGTCGTTAACGAACGCGTTAATACACCATGGTATAATTCATACTATGAACCATGGCGTAGAGAAGCTCCTCTTTGGGCTGGTAGGCGTTGGTGGAATGATACCCCCAATGTTGTAGTAGTTGATGGTGGTAGAAGATGCAGAGGAAAAGGTTGTGGACCTCATCACCCGCAACCAGGACTACCTGGGCCACCTGGGCCACCTGGGCCACCTGGACCACCTGGGCTACCTGGACCATCTCCATCCCCACCTCTTCCACCTGCTGTTCCTGATGTTATACCAAATCTTTCGCCAATAATTCCAGATTCTATACCTGATCCACCAGCCCCTCCTATGCCTGAACCACCAGAACCACCAGCCCCTCCTATGCCTGAACCACCAGAACTACCAGACCCTCCTATGCCTGAACTACCAGCCCCTCCGGCTGTACAAGAAGGATTTGCTGTAAGAAATGAAAAACGAATTAATAATTCTACAGCATTTCCTAACCAATTTACATTTAATTCACAAAATACAGTTTTGCTAGGTTATGAATATTAAAAATTAACATAACATGATAATGGATATCATAATAATTATGATATCTAATAATTATATTCTTGGGTTTAGTTGTCATTGGTGTTTCTTATTTGGATTACATGATATATTATTACTAGAATTAGTTGAAGTTTTTTGTTCATCAGAAACTTCTTGTATAGTTTCTAATGTGCTCGGTTTATTTATATCTTCCTCCGCTAATGCCTCTCGTCTTCTAAGCTCAGCTGCCGCAGCTGATTGAAGATAGGCTTTTTGGTTTTCTTCAGCTTCCTTTTTTTTATAATAATTGTTTGCGGCTTTATCTAAAAAACTTCGAAACTCAGCAAAAACCATTTGATTAGTTGTACGTTTTTTCTCTTTTTTAATTGGCACACCCATCCATTCTCTTACAATTATAATAATATCAAGATCATGCTCTTTTAATTTTTGCAATGATTTATCCTTATCATAATCTGTTTGGCGCATAATTTTTTGACAGGCGTCTTCTACTGCTTGTTCGAAAATATTCATCTTATTTTCAAGCTGAAATCTTTTTCTGACTTCTTCATACGTTGACATTTACTGTATTTTATTAAGTGTTTTCTAAATCCAATTAAACGCAAAAATTGAATGAAGATTATCATTATGCAATGCTTTCAGACTGGAAACATGACAATACACAACCCAAAAGTAATGGATGCACTTTGTACTCTTACAGAAGAAGTAGAAACAATTGTAAATAGAGATAAAATAATTACCTCTATTCTATTGAGTTTACCAGAATATAAAAATATTATTGATGAGAATGCTAAATTGAAAGCAGAGCTTAATAAGTTTATTAATAATAATCAACAAAAAAAACAGGAAAAAACTCATGATTCTATTGAGATTACTATTCATGAAAAAAATACTGATAATTCTAAGGTTCTATCTGCACAAGATATCCGGCAACAGTATGGTATAGAAGCACAAAATATTCTTAAAGATGTAAAGACTGTTACTGCTGAGCTAGGTACTATTTCGCTAGATTCTGCAGATAATACTGCTATTAAAAAGCATATTAATGATTTTAGTCAAAAGTTTTATGAACTTGTAGATTCTGTGGACACCAGCAATGATATTTATAGTGAGATACATGCTATTGCAGATGATTTTGAAACAACATTTAAACCATGGCTTGTTTCTGCAATTCCAAAACAATCATTAATTAATCTTCTTCCTCTTCCAAGGACAACGGATTCTTTTTGGGAAGATCAACAGGAACACGAGGACGATGATGAAACCGATAGCTACAACTCAGAGTGTGGACCAATGGAAGATACCATTCATGACAATCCACTCGAGAGCGATGATGATGAAAAGGACACAATTTTAAATAAACTAGCTGCAAAAGTGAAAAATGATCTAAAAGAAATTACAATAGCAAATCAGAAAAACTTTGAAAATAAAGATCAATTACGAGAGGAAGATTTATCAGAGGAAGAAGAAGATGATGGTAAAACAAATAATAGTCAAGATGAAGACGAACATGAAGACGAACATGAAGACGAAGACGAAGACGAAGACGAAGATGAAGACGAAGACGAAGATGAAGACGAAGATGAAGACGAAGATGAAGATGAAGACGAAGACGAAGATGAAGATGAAGATGAAGATGAAGACGAAGATGAAGATGAAGACGAAGACGAAGATGAAGATGAAGATGAAGATGAAGACGAAGACGAAGACGAAGATGAAGACGAAGATGAAGATGAAGAACTTGTAACGTCTTCTGAAGAATTAGTTGTATGCGAAATGGAAGATGAGCATGGCAATGTTCTTGAATATTTGACAAATGACCCAGAAGAAATTAATGGAGACATATTTGAGCTTCTAGATAGAGATGAAGTAGGTAAAAAGATTGGTCGATTTGTTAATGGTGAGCCAGAGTTCTTTAATTAATTGGATAAAATCTAGATATATTATATATGCTTAATCAGATTTGTGCACCAGCCCTTTTATATATAGCATTTTCTGTCACCCAAATAATTATTGATATTTTTAAAGGGATGATAAATACCGCTTTTTTCAAGTTCATTGTAATGATAGTATTTTCTATTATTCTTAATGTATTATGTAGTCGCGGTTTAGGAGTAATCTCATGGTTTATAGTTTTTGTTCCTTTCATACTAATGACTATTATTACTACAATGTTACTGTTTGTATTTGGTCTATCGCCAACATCTGGAAATCTTAATTATTCAGTAGATTATCCTGGTAAAACCGACACTATTGTTGTTACGAATACGGGAGTTAATCAACCATATCAAGATGGAGAAGAACTTATGCCAGGATCTTATTCACAACTGCCCACAGCAGATCAAGTAAATAATTATGACGGATCAGGCGGTGATAGTGGTGGTACCACACATCATAAAAAACATAAACATCATCATGCACATTAACATTATGGCGATTGCGCAATAGAAAAAACCTAATTATAAATATGAATATGAATGTCCAGAAGGAAGACCTTCCTGACTTCAGTAAAATTAATTATCATGCTAATGTAATGGAAAACTTATCTTATACATTAGCTATTGCATTTATAGTATCATTAATATTACTACAGTTTACAAATAAGTCAAATATATCATCCTACATAGCTGTACCATTATTAACTGGTGGATTATTAAAATATGTTTTGGGTGATAGTGGTGAAGAAGGTTTAAAATGGGCTGCATCTGACTTACAATATTTTTCAGCAATTTTTGTAACAAGCTATGCAACAACGATGCTTATTAGTAAAAACACTTAAACCAAAAATATTAGAAAATATAAACATGGAGGAAAAATATTATAATACTCTAAGTTTAGCTAGAAGTGGTGTTATTTTACCACAAAGTTTTTTTTATGGTGTAGGTTTAGGAACATGTACTATTGTGCTCCTATGGTATTTTAACAATTATTTTTATTCAGTGACAAAAGAACGCCTAATAACAGAGGTTGCTATTGCATGGTGTAAGGGAGAGGTATATTCTCAGCGAGCATTTAATCTAGCTTGTGCTATTATGGCTCCTTTTATTGACGTATTTAAAAGTAATACTCCAAAATCAGATCTATTTTTACACGGAGAAGATGGTATCATTGTCGAGACAACATTTTCAGAGCGTGACGATATCCATTCCAATTGGATTTTCCCTTACATTGAACATTATATTATAAATGATGAAGGTGAATCGTGTTGTCGTCTATATAGAAGTACTGAAACTTTGCTATCAGAAGAAACAGACAAGTATCGTTTGTCTCCATTCAAAGCAATTTCAATTGCTATTCAAGAAAAAGATCAAGATGGCAATATAAAAGAAAGATATATCGAAAAAGAAATGAAAAAATGTAATTATTACGTTTATGGCAATATGCTATTTGACAGAGATTTCTTAGAAAAAACTTTAGATATAATTGATCTCCCTGAGAAATATAGTATTTCTATTCTCGATAACAATGTAAATACTATTATTCTTGAAACGAACAAAAGAAAACAGCAATGTATTTTACTTACGAGTGATGATAAAGGTTATGTCGTAATAACAAATGAGGATGAGCGCGATCCTGAATGTGAGCCCGAGGATGAGGATGAGGATGAGGATGAGGATGAGGATGAGGATGAAGATGAAGATGAGGATGAGGATGAAGATGAGGATGAGGATGAGGATGAAGATGAGGATGAGGATGAGGATGAGGATGAGGATGAGGATGAGGATGAGGATGGGGATGAGGATGGGGATTGGAGTATATTGTTATAATTCAAATAAGAGATTCTTTGGTTGGTTTACTAGAAAAAATGATAATAAGGCAAAAAAAGATAAAAAATAACTTAAAAGAAAAATTGATTAGATATAGTATAATGGAGGGATCTGTAGCACACAACATGGATCAGGTTGTAACACAAAACGAAATAACTGAAAATAAACTAAGTGGAACATGGAGTCTTTGGGCACATTTGCCTCACGATACAGACTGGTCTATTAATAGCTACAAGAAAATAGATAATTTTCATACTGTTCAAGCTGCAGTAGCTTTAACAGAAACTCTTCCACATAAAATGATTAAGAACTGTATGTTGTTCTTGATGCGTGAAGGAATTACCCCAACATGGGAAGACTCAAAAAATCGCGCAGGCGGCAGTTTCTCTTATAAAGTAAGTAATAAAATTGTACCTAGTATTTGGCGGGATCTTACGTATGTACTTGTAGGCGAAACCTTAGGTACAACAAACACTGTTCAAAGTAAGATTAATGGAATAACAATTTCACCAAAAAAGAACTTTTGTGTTATCAAGGTATGGATGGCAGATTGTTCTAATCAAGATCCAACTATCATTGGTCAAATTGGTGATGGTATTGTGTCGCACGGATGCCTCTTCAAAAAACATAATCCAGAATATTAAATATAATTCTCAAATGAGATTTATATGTAAAACGCTTTCCATTTTTTCTACATAGCAGAAGACCAATTATATTTCTCTCTACTACAATTTTTAAAAAAATTGATAAAGTTTATCAAAGTATACACAGGCAACAATATTACAAATCAAATGACAATTAACAAGTCAATAACACTAAAAGGATACTATGGGTTTGTGTTAGTGTTTTTATTGGACACATACTACTACAATAGTCATGGACGAATAAACCAAGTGTATGATTTTTGGAAATATCTAAGAGACATATATTATCCATATACACTGATAACAATATCTGTTCTAATAATCTACCTCTACCTTATTCTCGTGAAACTCCGTGTAAAAATTACGCTGGAAGCCTCATTCACTTAATCATCTTCAGTCCAGAAGAGGAAAAGAACCAAAACAAAACCAGTGAGAAAGCAAACTAATGAATATTTATACTTTTTATACTCTATTTACAGGGTAAAGTGATGTCTATAAAGAAATAATGGAAAAACTAATATTTGAAGAAGATTAGTATTAGCAAGTTAGTTGGGCTTATAAATATAATTCTTTGTTTAGAATTATATCTAAAATTGAAATGACTTAACGAGAAACTACGATATTTATACACAAAATCCTACAGCATGTTAGAAAGATTAGTAAGAACATTCACGCGCATTATTACACCTACTCCACCACCTAAATTAGGTCGCTGGAATACTATGGATAATATTGATATAAAGTCTGCATTAGCAAATATTGATTCATGTGGAGATAAACTTTGTGGTGATGTTCGTGCTACAAAGGCAGCAATTGATAAATATCAAAAACCAATTGAAAAAAAAGAAGAAAAGTAAGGATCATTTGCAAACTCTTTAAAAAATTATAGCATAACACATGTGTTTAATTCTGTGAAGGAAGAGGTGCCAAACAAAGCTTAATTTCTCCCAAAGATGCAACATTGTATTTAACAACTAATGGCAACTCATTTTCAAGATACATTTCAATATTACTGCAAAGATTTGTACACTTGATAAAATACCCTAAGTTCTTTAGAGAAAACTCACCTTGAATGATATGAGCTCCTGTCTTTTTTTGTATATATTGCATACTTCCATCATTTTCTCCTCTTCTAACTTCCGCCTGCGCAAAACCACCACTACATTTAAATACTAATTCTGCACTATGCTCATTGTCACTTCCAGTAACAGAACGAATTTCAATCTTGTCAGATATGCATGAAAGATCTCTAATGATTTTTTGAAAATCAGATGAGGGAAGATTTAAAACTGAGGAAAATGTGACATCAGGAACTTCTAGCTCTTCTTGCTCTGGCTCAATTAAACGCAGTTTTTGAAACTTTTGTTGTTTAATATCTCCATTCTCAAACTTAAGACCTAGGAACTGAACTACGCCATCCATATAGTCTTTTTCTTCAATGTAAATGGTTAAAGTATCATCATTATCAATAGTATTGATAAGTTTAAATAGGTGAAGCATATTTACGCCAATAGTAATCTTATCTAATTTACAGTCATACTGTTCAAATCTATCATTATGTAGCTGAAGATGTGCAAGAATTGTATGAGATTTATCCATATTAATAATTTTAATGCCCTGTGGTGTAAAAGTAATATTAGTTTCAAGTAATATATCCTTGAGTGCTGTCATTAAAGTGCGAAATGGCGCAATCTGTACGGTTTGAATTGTTAGAATGTTTCCTGTAGCATTACATGACATGATCTATATGTATCTTCTCATAGCAATCTTTAAATTACTTAGTGCGTTCATATTGTAAAAATTAATAATATTATTTGCGTATTTAACATTAATATAATTTACACTTTTGAACATTTAAGAGCATCCTTCTCTTTATAATATTATGCAAGAACTACATGAACAGCTTGATAAGCTAGAAACTGCATATTCAGATAATGAATATGTATTGGGTAGAATGAAAACATTTATTATGCAGCAGCTTCCTAGTTATTTAGAGCATGCGGAAAAAACAAATAAGGAAAGAACAAAGCGCAAGGAAAGGCTTAGTGAGCATGCAGAAACATTTATTAAAAGATTTATGGCAATAAATCAATACTATTATTGTCCTCGTATAGAATTGTTTATTGAATATAAAAATCCACATTTTAAAGCAATTAGTGAAGATGACATACAGTACGAAATCTTAACACATATAACAGATAAACAAAATCTTATGCCATGGAAGCATAAACTTAAAAATACTCTAATACGTCAACTAAAAGAAAGAAATCCATTAAATGCAATCCCAGAGTCTGAAACAATTCAATATGTTTTATCACAATTATATCCACGATTTTTAGCAAGTAGAAATGCCGCGAAGCATTTTATTGTTGCTATTGGTGATAGTATACGCTCAAACAAAGAGCAAACTTATATCATTACAACAGGATTAAAATGTCTTGTAAGAGAGATTGAAACAGTTTATTATAAAGATTTTGGTGCCAGTGGACTTTTAAGCAACTTTAAATTAAAATACCATGGACATGATTATAAAGAAACAAGATTTTTTGCTTGTAGAAATGATGTAAATAATTGTATTATTCCTCAAGATTTATCAAAGCATATGCTTGATTTGTTATGTGTAGCATATCATTATTCTGAAAGATATGAAAATGCTGATAAATATGTAACATTAAGTGGAGATGATAATTTATCTAATATTGTCTTTTTTTCTAAAACATTAACTTCAGGTAATTTAGTATACAATTTTAAAAATGATGCTTTATTTACATGTTCCGGTACTAATATTAAAGGAAAGAATATGACATTTATTTTAAAAAAGTACTTTGATAAAAAAAATATACCAAATATTATATTTTATGAAACATTTTCAAATGAATTAAAAAAACTTATCCAATACAATGATGAGAAAGACGAATATAAAGATGTTAGCAGCACTCATTTACCTATTGTTTCTGCATTCTGTAATTTTTGGGAAAATAATACATATTCTGAAATTGACGCGCCAGAACTTGAAATTGATGAAATAGCTATTTTGTTTTCTGAATCAAATAATGGTTCTCATGTTTCAAGTGACTTTATATTAGATCTTCTTAGACATCATTACCCAGATCTAGTTATTGAAGATGATAAATATATTCATAATGTGTTTTGTAAATTATGGGATAAACGTCTACAAGTTGAAAAAATGGTTCAAGGCATTATCTTATCAATTGATGAGAAACCGTTATCATTGTATGAAATGTATAGTCAATATACTACTGTACATTCACCTAAAA
The DNA here is from genome assembly GCA_002170595.1 of Alphaproteobacteria bacterium TMED62. GTDB lineage: Bacteria > Pseudomonadota > Alphaproteobacteria > TMED109 > TMED109 > TMED131. The sequence continues at coordinate 4,007 of NHDP01000019.1, read as the reverse complement.
TGAGCAAAAAATGTTTTGAAAAAATCGCAAATGAAACTTTAAAAGTTTCTGACAACGGAGATATTGTATGGAGTGTTCACGTGGGAAACGAAAATTAATATCATGATAACATCGTTAATAGAAAATTAAAAATATAATTTATTTTTTCTAACTTTCTTTTACTTTTTATTATGTAATCGTTAACATAAAACTTTTTTATAAAAAATTGAATGATTATTATTTAGATAACATTATTATAATACACATAAACATGGCTGCAAGAGATCAAATAAACAACATACCAGATAACAACAACAATAACTTTATTCAGATTCCTTTGATTGAAAATCTGAATATAGATGGGATAGAGATTGTTCGGCAGCTTGGCGGTTTTCCAAATAATTGGAATCCTGTTATGATTTCCATGTGGCTTGGAAATTATGACAGAATGCCACTAGAAACACATGAACTTAATAATGGTAATTGGTCTATCAGAACAATTAATCAAGGACTATTTCAGAATATTAATCATGTAGAAGCAATAATTCCATTAACGGCTTTTAATCATGATGTAATAGCTTTCATCCATAGAATACTAGTTAATATAGATATATCTGGAAATAATTGGGGTAATTGGCTTAGATATGTTAACAATGGAGGAGCAGATCGATTCGCTATCGCTGTAAGACGATATGATCCAAATGTTCTTGACTTTGTTCAAGATAATTATATTAATAATGAAAATGAAAATGATGTTATACACGGACTTGAAGATATGACACTAGTAGATCGAACCATATTTGGTACAAATCAACAAGAATAATTCTAAACTTCATTACTTAAAATGAAAAATTGAAATTGAAGATATTTTTTACAGATATGTTGTACTACTTAAGAAAACTATGATCTCGATCCACCTCGGCCACTCCAACACGACGCGCGCAAAGCTCCGCATCCAGTTCCCAGACGGTTACCCCGCCGAACCTGTGGTGTGTGAAGTCTTCAGCAACATCGTCTCGCCCGCCTTAGTCGACAAGCTCCATCACTCTAGTGAACCATATACCCTTCCTATTATGATTATCGAAACTGATCCAAGTAATGAAATTGATGATGAAATATTTATTCATTGGGTCCTTAAGAATATTAGGGGCTATTGTATTTATGTTGTCTGTGTACCTGGAGCAGAAACATCCATTCCAGAAGAAGCAGATAACGTTGCCATAGAACGTTTGTCTCATATGAAACGATTATTTCCAAGTGTTTGGGGCATGGCAGACGAAGTGTTTCTTGCTATAGATGGAACTGAATCTGAGTTTCACCTTTTGACATATAAGGAACTAGAAGCACATGTTTTAAGTAGAAAAACTAAATTGGATGTGGAATATCATATTAAAATTGCACCTACATGGCATATAAAGCCAGAATATTATAGCAAAATGAATATCCACAATCGAATTGTTATGGGATCATTGACAAACCCAGATACATCACTAAATTGCACAAAGGGTCTACATGTAGATGATTGCGCATTGCGCACAGAATATATTGCACAAGAATCTGCTATCACCGCAAGAAATACAGTTAATATTTCAACACAATTTGCTAGGCAGATAGCTTTTACATATGATTTTATTATGAGTTTGTCGCCTGAACTACGCAATCCACTTGTAGACAAATGGTATTCACAGTTTGTTGGTCGTCCACCAGCAAAGTTTGCATGGGCATGCGATGTTTCCAACGCAAACCTTACGACAATTCGTAACATGTTTCCTTCAGATCACATTGTTGCTAATGATATTATGGATTCTCTTGGAAAGAACAACTTTGATCCAGAACATGTTGTTGCTCTAGCTGAAAAAGTTAATGTTTTCCTAGATAATGGATCAAAAATTAATAAAGAACTGTATATTGATTATAAAGTGCGATTGATGAAAATTGCAATGATGGTAGAAACTATTACAGATTGTCAATATATTGATACAAACTTTAATGACAAATCATTGTCAGATAATCAAAAAGCGCGAGAAAATTGGAATATATATTTGGCTAAAAATAAGCCTGATGCAACACCATGTTATGATCTATTAGCTGCAGTAGCGATAGTATCACCAGATTCTCTAAATAGTGTCGAACGTACTCGTGAAGTTGTAAAGGGATTTTAATAATTATTACTAAATAGTATTAATTATTCAATATTTTATTTTTATTTACGCATCGCGCTAAGGAGCTGACTTGGGTTTGATGTAACTAACTGCGAGGACGCTTGCATGTAGATGCACTTTTACTCTTTTTGCTAGATTTCTTTTTCTTCATGCTTTTGCGCATAATAACAAACTCGCCCTTAGTTGGCTTGTAGCCAGCCTTCTCAAGACGCTTCTCACGCTTAGCAGTAGCAGCCTTGCGTTTGGAAACAATACGTCCATGCTTATTCATCTCAAGTTTATCCTTAGTCAAACCGCCAGTGGTCTTGTAAGCAGTTCCATGATAAACTTTTGCGCGTGATCCTTTAAGCTCCTCGTACTTTTTACCATTAATGTGGTACATACCATCACAATCTTTTTGGTGTCTTTTGCCCATTATACACATAAGAGAGAAAAAAAATGCATTTGCCTAAAATCTATTAGTAGGCCGTGATCCAGAACCTCCTGGTGCGCCTTCCCAACGACCAAAACTGTTTAACTTAGGCGCAGAAGGACTTCGATTATTATTTCCACAAGTATTTGCTCTGTTTGTATTTGCAAATAGTGCAGTTGTGGCTCCAGTACTGAAACGTGAATTTAAGATTTGCCATGATAAAATATGATTTCTACTTGTGTTTCGAGGTGTCCACCTGTTATCCGTTGGCTGACGCACAGGCTGAGGCACAGGCTGAGGCACAGGCTGAGGTTCTGGCTGAGGTTCTGGCTGAGGTTCTGGCTGAGGTTCTGGCTGAGGTTCTGGCTGAGGTTCTGGCTGAGGTTCTGGCTCAGGCTCAGGTTCTGGCTCATTACAGGGGTCGAAGAGACTCTTTAAATGAAGAGGAATATTGGATAAATCACCGCGTAATTGTGCATAATATAATAAAAGTTCTAAATCTGTTGTATCTGTACATTCTTTACTTTCAGACTCAGGCTCGGGCTCAGGTTCTGGCTCAGGTTTTGGCTCAGGTTCTGGCTCAGGTTTTGGCTCAGGTTCTGGCTCGGGTTCTGGCTCAAGCTCGGACTCAGGCTCAGGCTCAGGTTCTGGCTCTAGTTCTGGCTCAGGCTCAGGCTCAGGCTCAGGTTCTGTCCCTGTCTCAGGTTCTGGCTCTGGCTCAGGCTCTGGGTCAGGCTCAGGTTCTGGCTCGGGTTCTGGCTCAGGCTCAGGTTCTGGCTCGGGTTCTGGCTCAGGTTCTGGCTCAGGTTCTGGCTCGGGTTCTGGCTCAGGTTCTGGCTCGGGTTCTGGCTCTGGCTCTGGCTCTGGCTCAGGTTCTGGCTCTGGTTCTGGCTCTGGCTCTGGCTCAGGCTCAGGCTCGGGTTCTGGCTCAGGCTCAGGCTCAGGCTCAGGCTCGGGTTCTGGCTCGGGCTCAGGCTCGGGCTCAGGCTCGGGCTCAGGTTCTGGCTCTGGCTCAGGCTCTGGCTCTGGTTCTGGCTCTGGTTCTGGCTCAGGTTCTGGCTCTGGCTCAGGCTCTGGCTCTGGCTCTGGCTCAGGCTCAGGCTCGGGTTCTGGTTCTGGCTCAGGCTCTGGCTCAGGTTCTGGCTCAGGTTCAGGTTCTGGCTCAGGTTCTGGCTCAGGCTCGGGTTCTGGCTCGGGCTCAGGCTCGGGCTCTGGCTCAGGTTCAGGCTCTGGCTCAGGCTCTGGCTCAGGCTCAGGTTCTGGCTCGGGTTCTGAGGGATATTCATATACTCTTACCTGTCCCACCCAGTCGAGCTCCTGACCAGTACTATCAAAACCATCGTTCTTTGGCGCACCAATCGCAACACGTGAACCATTAGATGATAATGAAACAGAGTGGCCAAATTGATCATCATTGTTTTCGCCATCAATATCTTGTCCAAGTTTTTCCCACG
>NHDP01000018.1 GCA_002170595.1 Alphaproteobacteria bacterium TMED62 | reverse complement strand
GAGAATTTTTTTGAAAGTGACAGCAAAGAAATTGAAAACAATGAAGCAGATGATGACAATGTTGAAGTCACTCAAATAAATCAAAAAGATAATATTAAAATAGAGGATGAGATAAAGAAAAAAAATATTTCTGCAGTCTTAGAAGTTAGAAAAAATATTAGATTTAAACTTGCAAAAATGTTGCTAGCTTCTGATCCTCCTGTAGATGAACAGCAACCAATAATAATTGAAACCTCTTCTAATGATAATATCAAAATAACTAAAGTTGCAATAATTCAATTTCCCGATAATTCTATTATACCTGATAATAGTGCAGACAAAGTATTAGAACAAATAGTCAAGTTTAAGGATAAAAAACTTAGGTTAGTTGGACATTCATCTAAAACAGGAAGTGAAACAATAGAGGGAAAAAGAATTAATATGGAGATATCTATTTCTAGAGCACAAACTATTAAAAATATGTTAATTAATAAAGGTTTTGATGGTAATAACATCGAAGTATTTGGTAAAGGTGATTTAGAGCCAATACAAGAAGAAGCAGAAGAGTTTGGAGAGGCAGTAAATAGAAGAGTAGAAGTTTTTTTTATTTCTAATTAATCATGATTTATGAAAACTAAGTTTGAAAGGGTATCTTTATTGCCACCTTATGTCTTTTCTGAGATTAATGAACTAAAAGCTAAGGAAAGGCTAAAAGGTAGAGATGTTATTGATTTAGGTATGGGAAATCCTGATAATAGGACTCCTAAACATGTAGTAGATAAATTAATTGAAACTATAAAAAATAGTAAGACACATAGATATTCAGTATCTAGAGGAATTTTAGGCTTAAGAAAAGCACATTGTAATTATTATAAAAGAAGGTTCGGAGTAAAACTTAATTTTGAAAATGAAGTTGTTGTAACTTTAGGGTCTAAAGAAGGTTTAGCAAATTTAGCATCTGCAATAAGCTCAAAAGGCGATATTATACTGGTGCCTGATCCTAGTTATCCTATACACCCATATGGTTTCCTAATAGCAGGTGCTCTAGTTAAGCGTATTAAAATGACAGAAGAAGAATTATTTTTAAAAAATTTAATTAAAAGTATAGTTAAATATAAAAATAAAATAAAAGCTATTGTTATAAACTATCCAAATAATCCTACTACTAAAATTGTAGAACTAGCTTTTTATGAAGAGTTAGTTAAGATATGTAAGAAAAATAATATTTGGATATTATCAGATATTGCATATTCAGAAATATATTTTAATCAAGATCCTCCGCCTTCAATTTTGCAAGTAAAAGGCGCAAAAAAAATAGCTGTAGAATTTTCCTCAATGAGTAAATCTCACAATATGCCAGGTTGGCGAATAGGTTTTGCAAGTGGAAATCAAATTTTAATAGAAGCTTTAGCAAGAATAAAGTCATACTTAGATTATGGTGCATTTACTCCTATTCAAGTAGCAGCTGCCGCTGCCTTGAATAGCTCTCAAGAACATGTTGAGCAAATTAGAAAGGTTTATCAAAAAAGAAGAGATGTATTGATAGAATCTATGAATAGAGTTGGATGGGATATACCAAAACCTGATGCTACTATGTTTGCTTGGGCTCCAATTCCAAAAAAATTTATTAATAAAGGGAGTATTTATTTTTCTAAAATATTACTTAAAAAAGCCTCTTTAGCCGTTTCACCAGGTATAGGTTTTGGTTCCTATGGAGATAAACACGTAAGAATTAGTTTAGTGGAAAATGAGCAACGAATTAGGCAGGCAGCAAGAAATATTAAAAATAATTTAACTTTTTAAATGATAATTAAACAATTAAATATAGGAATAATCGGCTTAGGTACTGTTGGAACTGGTGTAATTGAAACTTTAGAACAAAAAACGAAAATATTAAAAAAAAAATATAATTTGAATATAAATATACTTGGTATTTCAGCAAAAAATAAAAATAAAAAAAGAGGTTTTAATATTAAAAAATATAACTGGTATGATAACCCATTAGATATTATTGAAATTCCTAATATAAATATAATTGTAGAATTAATAGGGGGTTCTTCTGGGTTGGCATTAAAAATAGCTAAAAAAACTCTTACGAAAAAAAAACATTTGATAACTGCCAATAAAGCCTTACTTGCTGTTTATGGGAAACAATTATCTAAAACAGCAAAAAAAAATGATGTAAATATTTGTTATGAGGCTGCTGTAGCCGGAGCTATTCCAATTATTAACATTTTAGAAAATAGAATGTTATCAGAAAATATTACTAATATATGTGGAATTTTAAATGGTACTTGTAATTATATTTTATCTAAGATGGATGAAGAAAATTTAAATTTTGAAACTGCTTTAAAAAATGCTCAGAATGAAGGTTTTGCTGAGTCAAATCCTTTTGATGACATTAGTGGGAATGACTCTGCTTATAAATTAGTAATACTAACAAATTTAATTTTTTCATCTAATTTTAAAATTAAAGATGTATACATAGAGGGTATTACTAGAGTATCAAATATAGATTTAGAAATGGCGAATAAATTAGGCTATAAAATATTGCTTTTAGGAATATCAAATATTAAAAATAAAGTTATACAATTAAGAGTGCATCCTTGTCTAGTTTCTCAATCTAGTTTGCTAGCAAAGGTAAAGAATGAATTAAATGCAGTTATTACAGATGGAGATATGTCGGGCAAAAATTTTTTCATTGGAAAGGGTGCAGGAAAAAAACCTACTGCTGCATCTATAATTTCGGATATAATAAGCTTTGACAACAGTAAAAAAAGAAAATTAAGTAATACTATGGAAAAAGAAGCGACTTTTAAGAAAGCTAATATGTTAGAAAGAAAAGGTAAATTTTATTTAAGAATGGCAGTACTCGATAAACCTGGAGTATTAGCTGATATTACAAGTTATTTTAAAAAAAAGAAAATTTCTATAAGTTCTATGTTTCAATTAGAAAATAAAATTTCAGGTTATGTGCAATTAATTTTTGTTACACATAATATTTTAGAAAAACAATTAATTTTAACTATAAAAAAAATAGAGAAAATTGATAAAGTAAAGACAAAAGTTAACCTTATAAGAATAGAGAATAATTTATGATTAAAAAAATTATTGAAATTAAAGAAAGAAACTTAGCTTTAGAAGCAGTAAGAGTAACAGAAGCAGCAGCTTTATCTGCTAGTAGTTGGATAGGACTGGGTGATGAAAAAAAAGCAGATGCATCGGCTGTTAAAGCTATGAGGGAATCTTTGAATGCTCTTGATATAGACGGTGAGGTAGTTATAGGTGAAGGTGAAAGAGATAAAGCACCTATGTTATTTATAGGAGAAAAAGTAGGAACTAAGAAAGGTCCAAAAGTAGATATAGCATTAGATCCATTAGAGGGTACTACTATTTGTGCTACAGGAGGCAACAATGCCTTAACTGTAATAGCATTTTCAGAAAAAGGAGGCTTTTTAAATGCACCTGATGTCTATATGGATAAAATAGCAATTGGTGGAAATCTTCCTAAAAATATAATTGATATAGATGAAAAGCCAGAAACAAATATTAAAAATTTAGCAAAAGGGTTACAAAAAGAAGTCAGCGATATTGTAGTTTGTATTTTAGATAGACCAAGACATGAAGATATTATAGCTAAATGTAGAAATGCTGGAGCAAGAATTATGCTCATTTCTGATGGAGATGTTTCAGGAATAATTGCTACAGCTAATCCTGATACGGGAGTAGACATGTATTTAGGTATAGGCGGAGCTCCAGAAGGTGTATTAGCAGCAGCAGCATTGAGATGTATAGGAGGGCAAATGCAGGCAAGGCTGAAATTTTACAATGAAAGTGAAAAAATAAGAGCAAGAAAGTTAGGAATAAAAGATTTAAATAAAAAATATTTATTAAGTGATTTGGCCTCTGAAAACTCTATGTTTGCAGCTACAGGTGTTACTGATGGATCTATGCTTAAGGGAGTAAAAGTTATAGGAAACAGAGCTATTACAGAATCCATAGTAATGAGATCTTCTACGGGTACAGTTAGAACGATAAGAGCATCACATAACTTCAAATTAAAAAATTAGTAATGAAAAACGTTAAATGCTTTATTGAAAAAAATAAATCATTAAATGATAATTACTGGATTTATGAGAAACCTTCAAGAGAATTAGTTAATAAAATTATATCTGCTTTTGATTTATCAGAAACAATTGCAACTATTATAGCAAGAAGGTATATAGATGATAAAGACTTAGAATATATATTAAACCCTACATTAAAAAATAATTTACCTGATCCAATTCTTTTAAAGAATATGAATAAGGTTATACAAATTGTAATAGAGAAAATATCAAGAAATACTAGGATAGGAGTTCTGGGAGATTATGATGTAGATGGGGCAACATCGACCGCTATATTATATAAGTATTTTGAATACATAGGTGTTAACGTTGAAGTATTTATACCTGATAGAATTAAAGATGGTTATGGAATAAGTAAAAATAGTATTGATTACTTTTTTAGTAAAAATATAAAATTTTTAATTACTTTGGATTGTGGAACTAATGATTCAGAATTTATTTCTTATGCAAAAGATAAAGAAATTGAGATTATTGTAATTGATCATCACGAAGTAAAAAAACTAGGTAGTCCATTGTCTATTATTAACCCCAAGTTAATAGATGATGAAAGTAATTTAGATAACTTATGTACTGCAGGATTGGTTTTCCTTTTTGTAATAGCATTGAACAGGCAATTGCGAAAAGAGAAATATTTTAAAAATAAAATAGAACCAGATATAAAAAACTTATTAGATATAGTAGCAGTAGGAACTATTTGCGATTTAGTGCCATTAAAAAATGAAAATAGATTACTAGTTAAAAAAGGTTTAGAAGTTTTAAATTTAAATACAAACCAAGGACTAAATATTTTAAGAAGTAAATTGGACTTAGTAAATAATATTAAAGCCTCAGATATTGCTTATTACATTGGTCCATGTATTAATGCTGCAGGTAGAATTGGCGACTCTTCATTAGGATTTAATTTATTGGTAAGAAAGGAAAAAAAAGAATTAGAAAAGTTAGCAGAAAAATTAATAAATAGTAATAACGAAAGAAAAACTCTTGAAACTTTAACCTATAATCAGGCAAAGTTATTAGTTAAAAATACTAGTGATATGAAATTTATATTCTTGTATAATAATATTTGGCATCCAGGAATCTTAGGCATTATAGCGAGTAGATTAGTTCAAGAGTTTAAAGTACCGACTTTTATAATGAATATCGATCACACAAAAGTAACAGGGTCTGTTAGGTCAATTAAAAATGTAGATATAAGTAAAATACTGGCAGAATTAGTAAATAAAGGATATTTAGAATCTGGTGGAGGCCATGCTATGGCAGGAGGCTTTAAATTAAAAGAAGAAAAGCTTATGTCATTTTATGATTTTCTAAAAAAAAATAAAAACGTATTTTTTAAAGGCACTAAAAACGCTATAAATATAGATTTAGAAGCAACAATATATGATTTAAATGAAGATATGATAGTGAGCTTAGAAAAGTTAGAACCATTTGGTATGTCATATCCTGAACCTAAAATATTGATAAAGAAAGTTAGCTCTATATATGCTAAAAAAATTGGTAAAGATAAAAATCATCTTTCTTGTATACTTGAAGATATTTATGGAAAAAAAATTAACGCTATAATATTTAATCTTGAAAATGAAAATATTAGAAGTGCTATAGAAGAAAAAAAACAGTTTGATGTAATTGGTAAAATTTCTTTGAATGCTTGGAATAATAAAAAAGCACCACAGTTTTTTATTGAGGATTTAAAAATAATATAAATGAAAGGTAAAAATAAAATTAAAACAGCAGTATTTCCAATAGCNGGTATGGGAACNAGNTTTTTNCCNATNACCAAAACTATTTCTAAAGAAATGTTNAATATNNTNGATAGACCTTTAATNGATTATGCNGTAGAGGAAGCAAAGGANGCTGGNNTTGAAAAGTTTATTTTTGTCACNAATNAANAAAATATNAANCCNNTNAATTATTTTTCANAAAATANNAATTTAGAAAANTTTTTAAAANNNAAGANAAAANNTAANTTNNTAAATNAAATNAANANACTNAATATNAANAAAAAAAATTTAATAATAATACACCAGGATAAACCGGCAGGATTAGCAGATGCTATTCTTAGAACAGAAAAATTTATAAATAAAGAAGATTTTTGTGTCATATTACCGGATGATTTAATTATAGGTTCAAACTGTACGAAAGAGTTGATAAATATTTATAATACAAAAAAAACAAATATTATAGGTGTAATGAAAGTTGACAAAAAAGATGTTTCTAAATATGGGATAATAGAGGTTTCATTAACAGAAAAAAATAATTTCAAAATAAAAAGTATGATAGAAAAACCTAGTATAAAAAGTTCTCCTACAAATTTAGCTATAGTAGGAAGGTATATTTTAAGAAATGATATTTTTAGGTTTATAAAAGAAATTAAAATAGGTAGTGGCGGTGAATATCAACTTACAGATGCATTGGCTTTAAGTAATAAATATTTTGAAACGTGGGGATATAAATTCAAAGGTAAGCGTTATGATTGTGGAAATAAAATTGGATTTTTAAAAGCACAAATAGCTGTTGCTTTTAAAAATAAAGAAATTAAGAACGATATGATAAAATTTATTAAGCATTTAGGAGGTTAGTTTGAAAATAGCAGTAGTAGGAGCAGGTTATGTAGGTTTGGTTACAGCATCTTGTTTGTCAGAGTTCGGTTATGAGGTCATTTGTATAGATAATAATAAGTCTAAAATAAATCAACTGAAAAAAAACATTATTCCAATATACGAACCAGGCTTGTCAGACTTAGTGAAAAAAAACTCTAAGTCTAAATATCTCTCTTTTAGCACTCAAATAAGTAGTGTCAAGGATGCTAAAATTATATTTATTGCTGTAGGCACTCCTAGTTCTAGAAGAGGTGACGGAGAAGCAGATTTAAAATATGTATTTAATGCGACTAAGGATATATCAAAATATCTTACTAAAGATAAAGATAAATTAATAATAACAAAGTCAACAGTTCCTGTAGGTACTGGTAATGAAATCCAACGTATTATTTATTCTTTAAGACCAGACCTCATTAATAATAAAGATTATTTTGTAGCATCAAACCCAGAGTTTTTGAGAGAAGGTTCTGCTATTGAAGATTTTATGAGACCTGATAGAGTAGTTTGTGGTGTTACAAGTAGAAAAGCTCAAGAAACTTTAAAAGAATTATATAGGCCTTTGAATTTAAGAGAAGCTCCAATTATCTTTACAGATTTAGAAAGTGCAGAAATTATAAAGTACGCATCGAATGCTTTTTTAGCTATTAAGATATCGTTTATTAATGAGATGGCTAACCTATGTGAAAAGACAGGAGGAAATGTTCAAATGGTAGCTAAAGGTATGGGGCTTGATAACAGAATAGGTCCTAAATTTTTACATCCTGGACCAGGTTTCGGAGGTAGTTGTTTTCCCAAAGATACTAGAGCTCTTTATTCTTCATTTAAAAAAAATAAAATTAAAAATACCTTAATTAAGGCAGTTATAGATTTTAATGAGCATAGAAAAATTAGCATAGCAAATAAAATAAAAAAATTATTAAAACCTAAAATTAAAAAAAAAGTGATTACTATATTAGGAGTAACCTTTAAACCTAATACAGATGATTTAAGAGAGTCTCCAAGCTTAGTAATTATACCTCAGCTAATTAAATTAGGAGCTATAGTTCGTGCTCATGACCCAGCATTTAACTCAGAATTTATTAAATTAAAGGAGTTTAATAAAGTTAAATGGTATAAAAATGTATTAGAAGCAATCAAAAATTCAGATTTATTAGTAATACATACAGAGTGGAATGAATACAGAGGTCTAGATTTATTGAAAGTTAAAAAAGCTTTAAAAAGAACAATTATATTAGATCTCAGAAATATATTTAACCTAGAAGACATGAAAAAATTAAATATTTCATATCACGGAATAGGTTTTAAAAGTCAAAATGAAAAAAAATAATCATAAGTTTAATAAAAGTATATTTAGGGCCTATGATATTAGGGGCATAGTGAGTGAAACTTTATCTGTAAAAGATGCATATTTTATAGGATATAATTTTGCTACAAATGTTAAACAAAAATTCAATTCTGTAAATATTATAGTAGGTTATGATGGTAGGTTATCCTCACCTATTTTAGAAAAAAATCTAATTCAAGGTTTACTTAATACCGGTGCATATGTCACGAGAATTGGTGTTTGTACATCTCCGATGTTATATTATGCCTCTGAAAGATTAAGAGCAGATGGGGCAATAATGATTACTGGATCCCATAATCCCTCAAACTACAATGGTTTTAAAATACTTACAAAGGAAGGAAGTTATTTTGGGAAAGAGATTTTAAACCTTTTAAAAACAAAAATTGAGAAACCTTTACTAGGAAAGTCACATTACTTTAATATTAGTAATTCTTATATTAGTGAGTTAGTAGACGCAATTGCTTTTGATAAAAAAAATATATCTGTAGTTTGGGATACTGGAAATGGGTCTACCGGAGATATTTTAAAAAAGTTAGTCAAACATCTTCCAGGAAAACATATTATGATTAATTCTGACGTTGATGGAACTTTTCCATCTCATCACCCTGATCCTACTGAAGAAAAGAACTTAATTGATATAAAAAAAAGCATAAAAAAAAATAAAGCGGACATCGGTATAGCTTTTGATGGAGATGGAGATAGAATTGGAGTCTTGGACTCAGAAGGAAATTTTATTTCAGGTGATAAATTATTATTGTTATATGCTATGGATATATTAAAAAATAAGCCACACTCAAAAATTATTGCTGATGTAAAAGCAAGTAATATAATTTTTGAAACTATAAATAGTTTAGGTGGGGAAGCAATTATGTGTAAAACAGGCCATTCTCTCATAAAAGCTAAAATGAAAGAAACTAAAGCTTTATTAGCAGGAGAGATGTCAGGGCATATTTTTTTTGCGGATGATTATTATGGTTTTGATGATGCTTTATATGCATCCGTAAGACTTTTAAATATTATTTCAAAAGGTTTTAATATTAAAAAATTTTTAGATAAATTTAAAAATTTATACTCTACTCCTGAAATTAAAGTTTTTTGTGAAGATAATAAAAAATTTAAAGTTATTAATCAAATTATTAAAATTGCACATAAAAAATATAAAAAAGCTATTTATATTGATGGTATTAGAGTTAATTTTTCATATGGTTGGTGGTTGATAAGAGCTTCAAATACTCAGCCAGCAATAATAATTAGGTGTGAAGCTAATTCAAAAAAAAATCTTTTGAATTTAACCAAAGAAGTGGAACTTATATTATCCGAATTTAATTTAAAACTAAAAATTTAAATAAATTATTATATAATTTAAATTTTATTGCTATATTAATAATTATGACTAAAAATGATAAAAATGAAATTTTTGATGATGATTTAGGAGTAATTACTAAAGAAAAGCCTAAAATAAAAAAGCCTAATATGTATGCTGTAGTACTAATTAATGACGATTATACTCCTATGGAATTTGTTATATATGTATTACAAACTATTTTTAAAAAGAATTATGATGAAGCTAAAAAAGTCATGCTGTTGGTCCATAACGAAGGAAAAGGTATATGTGGTGTTTTTCCCTTAGATATAGCTGAAACAAAAGCTAACCAAGTAGTAGAATTTTCAAGAATAAACCAACATCCTTTAGAATGTAAGGTTGAAAAACAATAAAATGATATCAGAGCAATTAGAAATTATAATACAAAAAGCTTTTGAATTGGCAAAAAAAAAGAATCATGAATTCTTAACATTAGAACATCTTTTACTCGAACTTTGTAGTGATCAAGAAGTTAAAAATTTTTTTAATTATAAAGGAATAAATATAAAGTTCATTATAGAAGATTTAACTGCATACATAGAAAAGAAGTTAAAGAGTATAGTTGTAAAAGAAGATGTGAAACCAATTCCATCGATGTCATTTGAAAGAGTTTTGAAACGAGCTGCTCAACATGTACAAAGTTCAAGAAAAGGGGAAGTTAAAACTTTAAATATTTTAGTGGCAATGTTTTCTGAAAGGGATAGCTTTGCAGTATATTTCCTAGAAAAACAAAAATTAGCTAGATTAGATTTAGTTTCATATATTAGTCATGAAAAAGATAAAGGACATGAAGATACGGAGAAAAATGCTGCATCTGACCAGACAAATAAAGAGCCTAAAGAAAAAAATACTACTTTAGAAAAATACTGTATTAATCTCAATAAAAAAGCTAAGTTAGGAAAAATTGATCCTTTGATAGGTAGAAAAGAAGAAATTAATAGGACAATTCAGATATTATGCAGAAGACTTAAAAATAACCCTTTATTTGTAGGAGATCCTGGAGTAGGTAAAACAGCATTAGCTGAAGGGATTGCAAAAAATATAGTAGAAGGAAAAGTTCCTAAAATATTAAAGGATGTAACGATTTATACCCTTGAGATGGCAACCTTGTTGGCAGGCACAAGGTATAGAGGGGATTTTGAAGAGAGGTTGAACAATATACTAAAAGATGTTACTTCTGATAAAAATAATGTTTTGTTCATTGATGAAATTCATACTGTAATTGGAGCGGGCGCAACCTCTGGTGGGTCAATTGATGCTTCAAATATTTTAAAACCTGCACTTGCCAATGGTTCTTTAAGGTGTATTGGTTCCACTACTTATACAGAATATAGAAAATACTTTGAAAAAGATTCAGCATTAGTTAGAAGGTTTCAAAAAGTAGATATAGATGAACCAAGTCAAGAAGAAGCCATTCTTATTATGAAAGGAATAAAATTAAATTTTGAAAAATTTCATAATGTCAAATATAGTGATGAGGTAATTTCTGAAGCTGTAAGGTTATCAGTTAAATTTATTCATGGGAGAAAGTTACCAGATAAATCTATTGATATAATTGATGAAATAGGAGCACAATTTAATTTAAACAATAAGAAAAAAGTAATAGGAATAAAAGATGTTGAAGATACTGTAGCTAAAATAGCTAAGATTCCTTCAAAGAACATATCTACAGACGATACTAAAGTATTAGTAAACTTAAAACGTAATTTAAAATTATCCATATTTGGCCAAGATGATGCTATTAATGAATTAACTAGAGTTGTAAAGTTATCTAGATCTGGCCTAAGAGATGATAATAAGACTATAGGCTCATATTTATTTGTTGGCCCAACTGGCGTAGGTAAAACAGAAATTGCAAAAGTCTTATCTAGTGTCTTAAATATTGATTTACTGAGATTTGATATGTCTGAATATATGGAGAGGCATAGTATCTCAAGGTTGATTGGATCGCCTCCAGGGTATGTGGGCTTTGATCAAGGAGGAGCTTTAACTGAAGCTGTTAATAAAAGTCCTAATAGTGTTGTATTACTAGATGAAATAGAAAAAGCTCATCCTGATATTTTTAATATATTATTACAAATAATGGATTATGGTAAATTAACCGATCATAATTCGAGAACAGTTGATTTTAGAAATGTTATATTAATTATGACTTCTAATGTAGGAGCTGAAAACTTGGATAAGAATAGTGTAGGTTTTACCAACTACGCTATTGAAAAAGATAATGAAACGCAAATAAATCAAATGTTTGCTCCAGAGTTTAGAAATAGATTAGACTCAATTATTAAATTTGACTTTTTATCTAAGAAAGTAATGAAGAATATAGTAGATAAAGCAATTAATATATTAGATGGGCAATTAGCTGAAAAAAATATTTCTATAGAACTTTTAAATAACGCTAGAGATTATCTTATTGAAGAAGGATATGATAAAAAATATGGTGCTAGACCATTGGAAAGAGTAATACAGAAAAAAATAAAAGAAAAATTAGCAGATGAGATTTTATTTGGCAAACTTAAAAAAGGTGGAAAAGTCATAATAGATTATATTAACAACAAACTAGATATAAATATTTCTAAGTAATTTTATAAGGAGAATATTTTTTATTGATATAGTCTATGTCATTTAAAACTATTTTTTTTTCTTCATCTAAAAAATTTTCAATAGCTAATCTAAGTTTGTGATTAAAAATATAGTGAGCACTGTAAGTTAATTTAGGCAAGTATCCTCTCTTTATCTTATGAGCACCTTGTGCTCCAGCTTCAACCTTTTGATACTTGTTTTTTATAGCAACTTCCATAGCCTGATAATAACATACCTCAAAATGAAGATTTTTTATATTAACATTACTTCCCCAGTATCTTCCATAAAGTATGTTCTTTGAAAGAAAGTTAAGAGCACCTGCTAAAATTTCCTTATTTTTTTTAGCTAAAATTAATATGCTTTCATTATTAAGGTATTGAGGTAGTTTTATAAAAAAATCTTTTGATAAATAGTTATAAGACCATTTTTTTTTTATGGTAGATATATAAAATTGATACATTTTTTCACATAACTTCTTGTTTAGGTTATTTTTTTTTATTACTTCTATATTTATATTTTGTTTTTTTATACTACTTCTTTCTTTTATAATTTTTTTTCTATTTTTATATGATAATGTATTTAAAAATTCATCAAAACTATTATACCCTTTATTTACAAAATGAAACTGTTCTCCATATCTTATTAAAAAATCTTGATTTTTAAAAAAATCTAATTCAGAGTGGTCAAAAAAATTTACATGAATACTAGATATAGCTTTTTCAATACAAAATTTTTTTATATAAACAAATAATTTTTCTTTAATAGTTTCGTTACCTTTTGTGTTCATTAAAACTCTATTGCCAGTAACAGGCGAAAATGGTGATGCTATTAATAGTTTTGGATAGTAATTGAGGCCGAGGCTTTGATATGCTTGAGCCCAAGCATGATCAAAGACAAATTCACCTTGGCTATGATTTTTTATAAATGAAGGCACCACTGCGATAATATTTGAGTTCATTTTTAGGCAAAAATAGATTGGTGTCCAGCCAGTATTAATATTTATAGAATTACTATCTTCTAATAATTTTAAAAAATTATAACTTAAAAAAATATTACCTTTGCTATTACAATTATCCCAGTCAGAGGATTTGATATTAGTGATAGAATTTTCTATATAAATTTTTATATTATTTTGCAAGTTTAACCTCAAAAATAGTATCTATTTCAACAGCTGCATTCTTTGGAAGAGAGTTAACACTAACTGCTGATCTGGCATGAGTAGTATTTGGATACATGATTTTATGAATTAAGTTGGATGCTCCGTCAGCTACCTTAGGCTGATCAATAAAAGAGCTCTCGCTATTAATAAAAACATTAATTTTTATACATTTTTTTATCAAAGTTAAATTATTTTCAAGAGCATCTACCAATATAGCAAAAGAATTCAACATACAAAGTTCAGTTGCTTTAATAGATAACTTTATATCTAAGTCTTTATTTACTTTACCTTTATAAATAATGCTTCCATTTAAAATTGGAATTTGTCCTGAAATAAATATAAGGTCTTTACTTATTACATAAGGACTATAATTAGCTACTGGTTTCGTAGGTTTCGGAATTTTTATATTATATTTTTTAAGGTTTTCTTCTATATTCATTATAAATTATTCTTCCTAGTTGAAATTATTTGTACATTTTTTTTCCAAGTATTTGAGAAAAAATCACCGTAATTTTTATTGTTCATTAATCTTTCTAATTTTTTATTACTTATGAACAATATAGTATTAGTCTTTTCTGTTTCCAGTTTTACTGATTTTACTTGATAAGGGCTATCGTCTATAAACCACAAATCTCCTTTATATATTTTTGAGATATGTTTTACAGCTTTACCTTTAGGTCCCTTATTCGCAAAAAAAGGAAAATTAAGGTTATATTTTATTAATGCTTTTTTCCTTTTTTCATAAAACTGAAAAGGTATATTTGATAAAATTACTATATTGAAACGATCTGCTAGTGCACGTAAGCTATAGCTCGCATCTTTAACTAGCTCCATACTAGTTGTTTTTTTTTTAAAAAAATTTTGTATAATTTCATGAATTTCATTTTTACTTATTGCTTTTTTTTTATCATTAAGAATATTACCATCTAATGCATAGCTATTCCAACTGAAATGAAGACTATTGCTATGTAAAAACTTTTCAAAGCTATTCATAAAGTCAAAAATTACCTCATCAGCATCACAAATTATTAGAGGTTTATGTATATTGTTTATTTGTAATGTATCAAGTTCAGGAAAAGTATTATGCAATGTTAGGGCTAAATTACTTAATCTTTCCTTCTTTGAATAAGACATGTTTTTTAGCTACTGGATCATACTTTTTGACTTGCATTTTTTCAGTCATAGTTTTGTTATTTTTTTTCGTGACATAAAAAAAACCAGTATCTGCAGTACTATTTAATCTTATTTTTATAGAAGAAGGTTTCGCCATAATTATTAATACAATAATAAAATAGTTTTTGTCAAGAGTTAGCTTTGTTTCTTTTTTTTAATTATCTCAATAGCTTCTTTTAAGGTGACCTCACTAATATCAATAGATTTGGGTAATCCAAAATTAACTCCTTTATATTTAACATATAAACCGTATTTGCCTTTAAAAAGTGCTATAGTTTCTTTATCATCAGGATGTTTTCCAAGATCTTTAATTGGTTTTATTGTTCTGTTTGAGCTTTTCTTTGGTTTGGATAGTATATCTATAGCTCTATTTATTCCAATTGTAAGAGGACTCTCATTTTTAGGTATAGAATAGAAAATATTTTTATACTTTAAGTAAGGACCATATCTTCCATTATTTGCTATTATTATTTCTCCAGTTTCTGGATGAATGCCAACTTCTCTAGGAAGAGCTAATAGTTTTTTAGCTAAAGATAGATCTACATCTTTAACATCAATATTTTTTGGTATAGATGCTCTTTTTAAACTTTTTTTGTCTTCCTTATCTAAACCTAATTGAACATATGGGCCATAAGGTCCTTTCTTGAGTAAAACTTCAACATCATTATCTTTTCCTAAAATTTTATTATCTATAATAATTTCCTCAGAATCATCACTAGGAAAAACTTCACTTCTTATGTAGTCACATTCAGGATATTTAGTGCAAGCTACAAAAGGCCCTGTTCCATTTTTTCTCATTTTAATAGATAAACTAGCTTTTTTACAAGGGCAGATATTTCCGTTTTTGTTAGGAAAGAGATATTCTTTCATTGCTTCATTAATATAATCATATACGTTTGTATTAGAAAGTTTAACAGTAGACTCTACACTATTATTGAAATCATTCCAAAATTCACTTAAAACTGATTGCCACTTCTTTTCCCCTTGTGATACAAGGTCTAATTCATTTTCTTTTTCAGCTGTGAAATTATAATCTAAATACCTCTTAAAGTAATTACTCAAAAAACAAGTTACTATTCTACCACTAGGTTGAGGAAAAAATCTTTTAGCATTTAAAGAAACATAACCTCTTAATTGGTTTTTTTTCATAATATTTGCATAAGTAGATGGTCTTCCTATACCATATTCCTCAAGTTTTTTTATTAATGAGGCTTCAGTATATCTCGGAGGAGGCTCAGTAAAATGCTGTTTTTTTTCTGTTTCAATTTGTTTAATTAAAGTTTCTTTAGTTAATTTATCAATGGCCTGATTTTTTTTACTAATATTTTTTTCATCTTCCTGATAAATTTTTTTATAGCCATCAAATTCTAATTCTGATGTAGAGGCAGTTAGAATAATAGTATTAGATTTATCTATTATTTTTATTGTTATAATTTTACTTATTGATTGGCTTGCTTGAGTTGATAGTGATCTTCTCCATATTAAATCATATAGCTTCTTTAAGTCTTGTTCCAAAGATGATGGTAAATCATTTGGTTTTACAAAAGGGTCGCTTGGTCTAATTGCTTCATGTGCTTCTTGAGAGTTTTTAACTTTATTTTTAAAAGTCCTAACACTTTTATAAACATAGTTTTGTCCAAAGTCTTTAGTAATTACATTTTTAGCTTCTTCAATAAACTGACTAGAAAGATTTGTAGAATCAGTTCTCATATAAGTAATTAATCCTTTATTCTCACCATTGATATTTATCCCTTCATATAGTTTTTGAGCTAATGACATAGTTCTGCTAGGACTAAAACCAAGTTTATTACTAGCATCAAGTTGTAAGGTTGAAGTAATAAATGGTGGATAAGGGTTATTTTTCCTAATTTTACTTTCAATTTTTTCAATTATAAATGATGAATTGGCTATTTTACTTTTAAATTCATTTGCTTTTTTTTCATTTTCTATACTAAGTTTAGTTATTTTTTGACCTTCTACTTCATGTAATTTAGCTTCTATTTTGTTATTATTTTCTAATACTAGCTCAAGTTCTATAGACCAATATTCTTGAGGGTTAAATTTCTGTATCTCATTTTCTCTTTCAGTAATTAACTTTAACGCAACTGACTGCACTCTTCCTGCTGATTTACAGCCAGGTAGTTTTCTTATTAGCATTGGGGACAATGAGTAACCCATTAAATAATCTAAAGATCTTCTGGCTTGATAAGCGTTAACCAAATTCATATTTATAGATCTAGGACTGTTAAGTGATTCTATGATAGCTTTTTTGGTAATTTCATTAAATGTAATTCTCAGAATTTCTTTATTTTCTAATAGATTGTCTTCCTCTAATATAGATTTTATATGCCATGCAATAGCTTCTCCTTCTCTGTCTTGATCAGTAGCTAGAAAAAGCTTTTTTTTGTTTTTTATACTTTTTCTTATATTATTTAAATGTCTGGAGTCTTTAGTTTCTTTTTGATAGTTTATTTTAAAGTTTTGGCTAACATCTATCCCTTTTTTTTCTTCAATATCCCTTACATGACCATAGGAAGCTATAACTTCATAGTCACTACCTAAAAACTTATTGATAGTTTTTGCTTTTGCTGGAGATTCTACTATTACTAAATACATATTATCTAAAATTTAAAAAAGTATCATTAGATATATCTAAGTCAAGACTAATATTTTTTTCTCAATAGGCTGGATATATTGGAATAGTGTTTACATAAGATTATAATACTTAACAAAAGAGTAAATTGAAATTCTATAGGTTCTCCAGGAATCCATAAAAGTAAATTATTATTGAATTGTAAATATAGAATTAATTTAAAAACTATTAAGTTAATTATAATACTAAAAATTGCTGCCAAAGAAGAATATTTAAGTAACTTAATTATTCCCAACCAAGATATTGAAAATACTATAAAAAATGGCCATGATGTAACTAAAATAAAAGCTATAAAACTAGCTACACCTTTGCCTCCTTTAAATTTTAACCAAATAGGAAAAATATGTCCAATAACAACAAAAAAACCACTAATTACACCAGACTCTGTTCCTAAATATATATGCATTAATAAGCAAGGTAAAAAGGTTTTGAGAAAGTCTAGAATTAAAGTTAAGGAACCAAATTTTTTTCCTATTAGTCTATTTACATTGGTTGCCCCAATATTACCAGAACCATATTTTCTAATATCATCTTTTTTTATAATTTTATAAAGAATGTAACCAAAAGGAATAGATCCAATAAAGTAACAAATTATAAATAATAAATAATTTAATTTATTTGATATTAAAACTTCTATCATTAAAAATTATTTTACCATCAACTATTGTCATAATTATTTTACCTCTCCCATTAATATTTTCATAAGGAAAGTTATTAGATTTACTTTTTATAAGAGATGTAGATAATTTAATATTCTTTTTATAATCTACAAGAACTAAATCAGCAGGTCTTCTTTTTTTTAATGTACCAGACTTAAGTTTTAAAATTTTTGAAGGATTAAAACTTAAAAGTTCTACTAACCTTTCAACAGAAAGGTTATTATCATTAATTAATTTTAAGGTTATAGGAAGTAAACTTTCAAAACCAATAACACCAGGAGACGCTTGTTCAAATGGAAGTCTTTTACTATCTGTATCATGAGGTGAATGATCAGAAGTGATGCAATCAATCTGATTATTTAAGATTGCTTTTTTTATAGATTCCATATTTTTTTTATTTCTTAGTGGCGGAGAAACTTTGGCATAAGTTCTCCATTTTCGTATGTCATTTTCAGTTAAAGTAAAGTAGTGAGGAGATGTAGAACAAGTTACTTTAACTCCTTTTTTCTTCGCTGCTGCAATACTATCAATGGCAAAAGCTGTTGTAATATTATAAAAATGTATTTTTCCATTAGTCATTTCTGTTAACCTTAAATCTCTATCAACTTGAAGAACTTCAGCTTCTTCAGGTATCCCTTTTATACCTAATTTAGTAGATAATACACCTGAATTCATGCTGCCAGATTTTGATAAACTTTTTTCTTCAGGGTGTTGCAATAACAAAATATCAAAAGCACTTGCGTATTTAAGGGCTCTCATCATAACAGTGGCGTCGTCTACAGCTTTAATTGCATCAGTAAATCCTACAGCCCCAGCTTCTTTCAAAAGTCCAAACTCTGTCAAATCTTTTCCCTGTATTTTCTTAGTAATTGATGCTGTAGAAAATATTTTAACATCACTTTCCTTTCTAGCTTTTCTTTGAATTAATTCTACCATTGATATATTATCTATTATGGGATCTGTATTTGGCATGCATACTAAGCTTGTTATTCCTGCAGAGGCAGCAGAGTGGCTGGCATATGATAAATTTTCTTTATGCTCTTCACCAGGAACTCTTAGATGACATTTAATATCTACAAAGCCAGGACATAGTAAATAGCCTTTACAATCAATAACATTAAAGTTATTTTTATCAAAAGTCATATTTTTATTTAATATCAAATCAATAATTATTTTATCTTTTATAATTATTGATCCAAGTGCATTTATTTTTTGAGATGGGTCAACTATGAATGCATTTTTTAGAATAATATTTTTCATATTTGTCATTTTATTAATTGTTCTATAAGAGCCATTCTTATTGCTACTCCAAGTTTTACTTGTTCTAATATCAATGATCTTCCTATATCATCGGCAACATCACTATCTATTTCAATACCTCTATTTATAGGACCGGGATGCATAACTAAAGCATTTTTTTTTGCATTATTTAATTTTTTTCTATCTAATCCCCAAAACTTAAAAAACTCTTTTTCTGATGGAACAAAAGTACCAGACATTCTTTCTTTTTGCATTCTTAAAACCATTACTATATCAACATTTTTTAGTCCTTCTTCTAAGTTTTTAAAAACTTTCACACCTAGGTCCTCTATTTTAGGAGGTAGTAAAGTAGGAGGGCTAATTATTCTAACTTTAGCTCCTAGTTTATTTAATAAGTAGATATTAGACCTAGCTACTCGACTATGTAAGACATCTCCTAAAATTGCCACTTCTAAGCCAGCTATGTTTTTTTTATGCCTTTTGATTGTTAAAGCATCTAGTAAAGCTTGCGTTGGATGTTCATTACTTCCGTCACCAGCATTTATAACAGAACAATTAACTTTTTCTGATAGTAGGTATGGAACTCCACTCATATTGTGTCTTACTATTAAAATATCCGGATCCATTGCATTTAATGTCATCGCAGTATCAATAAGCGTTTCGCCTTTTTTAATTGAAGAAGTTGCAATAGACATATTGATTACACTAGCACCTAACTGTTTTCCTGCTAATTCGAAAGAGGTAAGTGTTCTTGTAGAGTCTTCAAAAAATAAATTAATAATATTTTTATCTGAAAAGGAATTTTTTTTTTTATTTTTTTTGTCAAGAAACTTCTCCGCCTTAGTTAATATATTATTAATGTCAGCTATACTTAAATCTTTAATTGATAATAGGTGTTTACTTTTCATCACAATTTTTATTTTTCATAGTATCTAAGGCGCTTTGTAAAATCCAAGTAGCAGAAGCAGAGTCTATTTTTTTTTCAATCTCCTTTTTTTTAATACCAGCTTGTTTCATTTCTCTTAAAATTCCTATAGTAGAAAATCTTTCATCCCAAAGTAGTATAGGTAGTTTGAAGCTTTTCAATAGCTTATTAGCAAAAGTAATTACTGATTGGGCTATAGGTCCTTTAGTACCATCTTTATTAAGTGGTAATCCTATTACTATGGAAAAAATGGAATTTTCATTAATAATTTTTTTTATATCTTGAATATCTTCATTTAATTTTTTTCTAAATATTGTTTTATGAGTTAATGCTATTTGACTTATAGGGTCAGAGATGGCTACACCAATAGTTTTTTTTCCTACATCTAGACCCATTATTTTTCTGTATTGACTAAAAACTAGCTTGAAATTATTAATATCGTATGTGATTGTATTAGTATTTAAAGTTTGGTGCATACTAAGTTAAAAAATTAACATAAAAATAAAAATAAGAAACAAAAATGTTGATAGATGAGAAAATTACAAGAAAAATAGCAACTTTAGCTAAAATTGATCTTTCTGAACAAGAAATTAAAGAATACACAAAAGATCTAAATAATATCTTAAAGTGGATGGAAGAGCTCAAGGAAGTTGATGTTTCTAATATTAAACCCGTTACAAGTATTACAGAGAATAAATTATATGAAAGAGATGATATTTCTCATGCAATTTATGTAGAACAAGAAAAAGTTTTGCTGAATGCTCCAGACAAAGTTGGGGATTACTTTACTGTACCTAAGGTAATAGAATGACTAATATCATGAATGCAGACATTAAGAATATTATAAAAGCAATTGCTAATAAGGAGTATTCTGTAGAAGAGTTAGTAAATGATTTTATAAAAAAAATAGATAAACTGGACAAGTTTAACTTAGTTTCAGAAAAATTATATGACGAAGCTATTTTACAAGCAAAAAAAGCAGACGCTAAAAAAAAAGAAGATAGATTGCCCTTAGAGGGAATCCCTATAGCTGTAAAAGATATATTTTGTACTGAAGGAAATAAAACTTCTGCAAGTTCCAATATTTTAAAAAATTTTAAGGCTCCTTATGAATCTACTGTAACTCAAAGTCTAAAAAATGCAGGGGCAATTATAATATGTAAAACTAATATGGATGAATTTGCTATGGGATCAGCAAGTGATACTTGTAACTTAGGTAATGTTATTAACCCTTGGACTAAAGATTTTTCTAAACCTCTTACTCCTGGAGGATCTTCAGGAGGGTCTGCAGGAATAATGGCTGCTTCTGGTGCATGCTTTTCTTTGGGCACTGATACTGGAGGATCTATTAGACAACCAGCATCTTTTTGTGGGGTAGTCGGTATTAAACCTACTTATGGGAGGTGTTCAAGGTTTGGCATTATTGCTTTTGCTTCATCCTTAGATCAAGCAGGTCCATTTACAAAGAATGTGGAAGATGGTGCTTTAGCACTAACTCATATGGTTTCATACGATAAAAAAGACTCTACAACCTCAATGGAAAAAATGCCAGACTTATTTAAAAATTTAAAAAATGGCGTCAGAGGATTAAAGATAGGAATACCAAAGCAATATGATATTGAAGGAATACCATCAGAAATAAAAGATCTTTGGAATAAAGGTAAAAAAATATTAGAAAAATTAGGTGCAGAGATAATAGATATTTCATTGCCTCACACTAAATATGCCTTGCCAACTTATTATATAATTGCTCCGGCGGAAGCATCAGCTAATTTAGCAAGGTATGATGGTGTAAAGTATGGATATAGATCAAAAAATAAATTTGAAGATCTTAATGAAATGTATTGTAAAACTAGAGGAGAAGGATTTGGAAAAGAGGTAAAAAGAAGATTGCTTATTGGTACTTACGTATTATCTTCTGGATATTATGATGCCTATTATTTACATGCCCAAAAGGTTCGCAGAAGAATTATTGAAGACTTTGATAATGCATTTAATAAGATTGATCTTATTTTAACACCAACTGCACCAAGTGATGCTTTTATGATTGGAGAAAAAACAGAAGATCCTATCTCTATGTATTTAAATGATATTTTCACGGTACCTTCTAGTTTAGCTGGACTTCCTGCTTTATCATTACCAGGAGCCATGAGTGATAATGGCAGACCATTGGGACTTCAATTAATTGGAAATACATTCTGTGAAGATTTATTGTTAAGAGGAGCTTATGCAATAGAACAAGAAATATGTTTTAAAAATGAACCTCCTCTAGGTAATTTATGATGTCCGAATATAATGCAAAAAAAATAAAGAGTGCTAATGATGAATGGGAAATTATTATTGGATTAGAAGTACACGCTCAAATTATTACAAATCTAAAGTTATTTTCTAATGGTGCTGCCGAGTTCAGAAAAGAAGCAAATCATAAACTTGATTTATTAGATATTGGTTTACCAGGCACCCTTCCTGTCATAAATAGAATGGCTGTTGATCAAGCTATTAAAACTGGTTTAGCTTTGAATGCAACTATTAACAAAAGATCTATTTTTGATAGAAAAAATTATTTTTATCCTGATTTGCCTCTTGGTTATCAAATTAGTCAATTTAAAGACCCAATTGTGAGTGAAGGATTCATAAATATTGATATTAGTGATAGTAAAACTAAAACTATAAAAATAGAGAGATTACATTTAGAACAAGATGCAGGTAAATCATTACATGATCAATCTCCTGATAAAACTTTTATTGACTATAATAGAGCAGGAGTTGCTTTGATGGAAATAGTTTCTTATCCTGATTTAAGTGATTGGGAAGAAGCAGGAAATTACTTAACAAAATTAAGAAGTATATTAAGGTTTGTCAATACATGCGATGGTAATATGGAAGAAGGTTCATTAAGGTGTGACGCTAATGTTTCTGTCAGAAAACCAAATGAGCCTCTTGGTACAAGGTGCGAAATAAAAAATCTTAACTCCATTAAAAATTTAATGAAAGCAATAGAATATGAAGCTACTAGACAAGTAACGGTTTTAGAAGGTGGTAATAAAATTATACAAGAAACCAGACTATTTGATACTAACAGTGGTAAAACAAAAACGATGAGATCAAAGGAAGAGGCTCATGATTATAGATACTTTCCAGATCCTGATTTATTACCTCTAGAACTAACAGACAAACGAATTGAAGATATAAGCAAAACCTTACCAGAGTTACCTGACGATTTAAAAATAAGGTTATTAAATCAATATGGCTTAAGTGCGTATGACGCGCGAGTTATTTCTTCAGATCAAGGTACTACAGAATATTTTGAGGTTTTATCTAATAATAGAGATGCTAAACAAGCAGCTAATTGGATAATAACTAATTTATTTGGAAAACTTAATGATAGTGGTAAAAGTATCAAAGACTCACCAATAGATGCAAAAGAATTAGGCAAACTTCTTGATTTAATAAATAAACAAATAATTTCTAATAAAATAGCTAAAGAAGTTTTTGAAGAAATGTTTACATCAGGCAAGTCAGCAGCAACTATCATAGAGAAAAAAGGATTAAAACAGATTAGTAATACCGATGAAATTGAAGGTATAGTTGATAAAATTATTTCTTCTAATGAAAAACAAAAAAAACAATATCAAAGTGGTAACACTAAAGTTTTAGGTTGGTTTGTAGGACAAGTCATGAAAGAAACAAAAGGACAGGCTAACCCATCTGTTGTTAATAAGGTTATAATAGATAAACTAAAAAAATAATGTTTTATGAGACCTCAAAAAATAATCATGGGTTAAAGTATAATCCTTTTAAATCTTGTATCATTCCTCGGCCTATTGCATGGATAACTACTATTACGGATGAAGGTGTTGATAATTGTGCGCCTTATAGTTTTTTTAATGGAGTGGCCTCAGATCCACCTATGGTAATGTTTGCTAATAACGGACCAGCTCCAGACAAAAATGGTGCTAAGGATACTTTTTCAAATATTAAAGCTAATCTGGAATTTGTGGTAAATATCTCTACTTATGAAAATAAAGATCTAATGAATCTAACTTGTTCTCCTCTTGCTAGAGGAGAAAGCGAAATTGATTTAGCAGCATTAGAGACAATTGAAAGTAAGTTAGTAAAACCTAAATCTTTAAAAGCTTCTCCTATAAATATGGAGTGTAAACTTTTTAAAATTCTAGATCTACCAATTATAAAAGAAAATGAATATAATGGTATAATAATAGGACATGTATTAGGTTTAAATATTAATAATGAATTTATTAAAGATGGTATGATAGATATTAAAAAATTAAAGCCCTTGGCAAGATTAGGTTATATGGATTACTCTGTAGTAGATAATTTTTTTCGAATGAATAGACCTAAATTATGATTGATTTATATACATGGTCTACGCCTAATGGAAGAAAAATTTCTATTCTTTTAGAAGAGTTAAAAGTTGAGTATAAAGTTTTTCCTATTAATATTATGAAAAATGAGCAGTTTAATAAAAAATTTTTAAAAATAAGTCCTAACAATAAAATACCTGCAATATTAGATCATGAAAATAATATTTCTATGATGGAGTCAGGGGCTATAATGTTATATTTAGCTGAGAAATATAAAAAGTTTTTACCAACTGCATTTGATCATAGATTTAAATGCATTGATTGGTTAAATTTTCAAACTGCTTCTCAAGGGCCAATGCTAGGGCAAGCACATCATTTTTTAAAGTTTAATAAAGGAAAATCAAAATATTCAGAGGACAGATATTTTAATGAAGCTAAAAGGCTTTATAAAATAATAAATACTCAGCTTAAGAAAAGTAAATATTTAGCAGGAAATGATTATACATTAGCAGACATTGCAGCCTGGCCTTGGATTGCCCGATTTGAATGGCATCAAATAGATATTAAAAAATACGAATATGTAGCTGATTGGTATATAGGTATTTCTAATAGAGAAGCAGTACAAAAAGGATACGATGTGCCAGTTATTGGCGCCTCTATCCCAAAAATATAAATCATACTTGATTTCTAATTATAAATAGGCAGAATTGTAAATGGATAGGTGGCCGAGTGGTCGAAGGCGCCTCCCTGCTAAGGAGGTATACGAG
>NHDP01000017.1 GCA_002170595.1 Alphaproteobacteria bacterium TMED62 | reverse complement strand
TTTTTTTAAAATATGAAAATCATTTGAATTTAATAACTTATAAAAATTACTTACTTCGCTGATCTTAATTACACCTAAATTCTCTTGCAAAGAAAAAATAATTGCTTTTAAATTTTGGTTTTTATCTTCTAAAATTATTTCTTGCTCTTTAAAAGAGTATTTAATAACCTTTACTAAATGATAATGTATCTTTTCCTTTAAGAGATTATAATTATCTTTGGTTATATATTTATTGTTTGAAATAATTAATTTTGGACTGAATATATTTTCACCCCTATATATAGATGCAATTTTATATTTATTATAGATAATATCTAAGTTGTCACTAATTTTAATTGTGAATTTTTGATCATTTAATAGCATAAAAATATATTTATTGATAGCTTCAGAGACCTTTGTAATAATTGTGTTATAAACAGATTTATTTTTTTTATAAGATTCTTGATTATATAATTTTGCTTCAATTCCTATTATATTGCCAATTATTTTTTTATTTAACACTATTTCCTTTTTATTATTAATAATAACTTCAAAATCTTTATCTGAGGTAATTTCTTTCACTATTACTTTTAGCTTGCTGTCTACAAACTCTTTTATTAGCTTTTCATGTAAAGCTTTAGATAAGATATTTTCTATTTCTTTAGCTGCTTCTTTTAAATTTGAATTATTCTCAAACCATTGGCTTTTATTAGTAACATAGTTCCAAAATCTAGTTTTAGAGAGTTTAAAGGTTAATTCCTCAATAGAACCTTTAATATTTTGCAATTTAATAATCTCATTCATTACCCACTTACTATTTATTTTTCCATTTTGAATCAAATCTATGAATAATTTTATTAAAAGATCACTGTATTTATAATCTATGCTCTTCATATAATCAGGAATTTTACTTATCTCCCACAATATTTTTATGCAATCATAGTTAGAAAGATACTTTATTATCTCTGTATTAACTGCAAGGTGCTTTAGAATATATTCGTCTCTTGTATTTAGAGTTTTAATTAAAAGAGGGTTATCACTTTTTTTATTTAATGAGTTTAACAATGATTTTATAGAGTTAAAATCAAGATTCTTATTTCTCCAATAAAGAAAATTAATAGGATCAAATAGGTTTTGTTCTATGCTCTGAGTTAATTCTTTGGAAAAAAAGCCGGTTTTAAAAGTGTTGCTAAAAAATCCATCTTTTTCATTTCTTCCTGCTCTACCAGCTATTTGAGCGATTTCATTTTTTTTTAAATATCTCTCCTTCTTACCATCATATTTTTCTAATGCTGCAAAAGACACATTTTCAATATTTAAATTTAAACCCATTCCTATTGCATCTGTTGCTACTATATAATCAACTTCTCCCGCCTCAAACATATCCACTTGGGAATTTCTAGTTTGAGGGCTTAGGGCTCCAAGTACTACTGCTGCTCCACCTTTTTGAGATTTTATCTGAGCTGCTATATTGTAAACATCTTTAGTTCTAAATGCTACAATGGCAGATCTTTTTGGTAGAGAAAAAAAACTTTTTTTCCCTATATATGTAAGCTTGGATCTTCTATTTTTTTTTATTATTTTTCCATAGGGAAATATTTTTTTTATTATGGGTTCCATGGTGTCTGAGCCTAAAAATAAGCTTTCAATATTTCCTCTTGTATACAAAAGTTTTTCAGTAAATATATGTCCTCTTTCATAATCATTACATAGCTGAATTTCATCAATTGCGACAAAATCTACTGATTTATTTGTTGGCATTGCTTCTACAGTACATATAAAATATTTAGCTCTAGGTGGTATTATTTGTTCTTCTCCAGTAATTAATGCAGTAGAGAGCCTTCCTTTTTTTAAAATAAATTTGTCATAAACTTCTCTTGCTAAAAGTCTTAATGGTAGGCCAATCATGCCAGACTCATAAGTAGACATTCTTTCTATGGCATAAAAAGTCTTTCCTGTATTAGTAGGTCCCAGAACAAAGGTAACATTGTGCTCTTTATACATAATTAATGGGCTTCATCCCAATTATTTCCTTGTCCTACAGAAACTACTATAGGAGTATTAAAGGAAACTATTGGTAAATGTGCATTTGACATTAGATCTGTAATTTTGTTAATAACAATTTGCAAGTTAGAATCATTTTTAATTTCAAATATTAGTTCATCATGTACTTGTAAAAGCAATTTAGTATTTTTAAATTCTTTTTCATTAGATATTTTATAATATTTTATCATTGCTCTTTTTATTATATCAGCAGCAGCCCCTTGTATTGGAGCATTAATGGCTTGTCTGTGTGCATAGTTTCTCACCATAGCATTTCTGTCTTTATACCCATTAATATTAATTTTTCTACCAAACAAGGTTTTTACATAACCGTTTTCAGAAACATATGCTTTCATTTTTTCCATATATAATTGTATACCTGGATACTGAAGAAAATAAGCTTCTATATAATTTTTAGCGTCTGTACGTGATATATTTAACTGTTTTGATAAACCAAAAGCAGATAAACCATATATGATACCAAAATTTATCGCTTTGGCATTTCTCCTTTGATTATTGGTAATTTCAGATACTTCAACATTAAAAATTTGGCTTGCGGTTAATTTATGAATATCCGAACCTTCCAGAAAAGCTTTCCTAAGTTTTTCAATATTTGCTATTTCTGCTAGAAGTCTCAATTCAATTTGAGAATAATCGAAACAGACTAATTTATAGCCATTTTCAGACACAAAAGCTTTTCTTATTTCTTTACCGTATTTAGACTTAATAGGAATATTTTGTAAATTTGGATCAGTTGAAGAAAGCCTCCCAGTTTGTGCTCCTGTCATTTGGAAAGTAGTATGTACTCTATTGGTTTGAATATAAATATTGTTAGTAAGGCTCTCAGTATAGGTATTTTTTAATTTTGAAATCTCTCTCCAATCTAACACTAATGAGGCTATTTCATGCCCTTGTCTAGCTAGTGATTCTAAAACTTCTGAGTTGGTAGAAAAACCTCCAGATTTATTTTTTTTACCACCAGGTATTTGTAGCTTATCAAAAATTATTTCTCCCAATTGTTTAGCAGAGTTTATATTAAAGTCACTTTTTGATAATAAAAATATATCATTTTGAAGTTTACTTAATTGTTTAGAAAATTTTTTAGATAATAGTTCAAGGTTTTTTTTGTGAATCTTGATACCATTTTTTTCCATATTAGCTATAACTTTAATTAATGGTTTTTCTATATATTCATAAACACTAACTAATTTTTTTTCAACTAATAGATGTTTGACGATGTACCATATTTTCAAAGTTATATCAGCAATCTCACAAGCATAGAAACTAGCTTTACTAATTTCTACTTTTGAAAAGTTAATTTCTTTTTTTCCAGTTCCAACTATTTCTTTATAACTAATTTTTTTATAATTAAGGTACTTCTCAGAAAGATAGTTTAAGTTATGATTGTGTAATCCGGCTGATAAAGTATAAGACATGAGCATTGTATCTTCTAAAGGATAAACTCTACCAAAACCATTTTTTTCTAATACTTGTAAGTCATATTTAATATTTTGACCAACTTTTAATATTGATGGACTAGATAGCAAGGGGTTAAGTTTTTTTATTATAAAATTTAGACTTAACTGGTTTTTTTTATTATTTTCATGTTGTATAGGAATATAAAATGCCTCTCCAATTTCATACGATATACTAATTCCAATCAGCCTGCCTTCTAAGGCTTTGAGTGAAGTAGTTTTAGTGTCTATAGATATAACATGAGTCTCCAATATTCTGTCTATAAAAATATCTAAAGACTTCTTATCATGAATAGTATTATATTTTGATTTCTTTTTATTTACATAACTTTTTTCATTGTCTAATTTGTTATCTTCTTTATTTAAAATTCTATTTTTTAGATTATTCAGCCCATGCTTTTCTAAAAAAGGAACTAATTTATTAACATTTGTCTCACATCCAGATATTTTATTAATATCAATATCTAACTCAATGTCATTTTTAAGAGTTACTAATTTTTTTGAAATTTTAATAGCATCTAAATTATTTTCTATAGCTTCTCTTCTCTTATTTTGTTTGATGTTCGAAAAGTTTAAAAGAACGCTCTCTAAGCTACCGTATTCATTTATAAGCAAGGCTCCGGTTTTTAATCCAATTCCAGGAGCTCCTGGTATATTATCAATGCTGTCCCCAGCAAGGCTTTGTACATCTATAACTTTTTCTGGGGCAACTCCAAATTTTTCAATTACCTCCTTCTTTTTAATTAATTTATTTTTAATTGGATCAACCATGTGGACCCTATCATTAATTAGTTGCATTAAATCTTTATCAGATGAAATTATTGAAACATCCCATTCTTTTTTAGTAAAAAATTTTGCATAAGATGCAATTAAATCATCTGCTTCATACCCTGATAGTTCTAATCTAGAAATGCTAAAAGCATCAACTGCTTCTCTAATTAATTCAAATTGAGGAATTAAGTCTTCTGGTGGGTCACCTCTATTAGCTTTGTAAGGTTTATAAATCGAGTTACGAAAAGTTTTTCTAGCTGTATCAAAAAGTACTATAACTTTGCTATATTTTTTTTCTTCTAAAATTTTATATAACATATTACAAAAACCCATTACCGCACCAACAGGGACACCATTTTTATTTGTTAAGGAAGGTAACGCATAATAGGCCCTGAATATAAAACCTGATCCATCGATTAAAGAAATACTATTATTTTTATTCATAATACTTATATTACATTAATGAAATTTACTAACAATCATAGAATTATATTATTATATTCAACTGTCTTTATGTTAGTAAGCCTTAATACAGTTTACTTACCTATATGGTTAAATGAGACGATAAATCTTGATGTTAAACAGATAGGATTTTTAATTGCAGCAGCAGGTTTATTAAAAGTTTTTTCTAATTATTTTATTAATAAAAATATAAGAACTTTTAGAGATAGAAAGCTTATTGCAATAGTAATAACATTTTTTCTATTGATATCCTTTATACTTATATCAGTTTTAAAAAGCTTAGATTTTATATTAATAATAATTTTATCTTTTTTAATTCTTATAATATTTTCACCTATATTGCCTCTTGTAGAAAATATAACTACTTCATTAAATAAGAATTTTTATAAAACTTATGGAAAATTAAGAATAAGTGGATCAATTGCATTTTGTTTAGCAGTCTTTATTGTAGGTTTCATTTTAGATCAGTTTGGAACAAACGTTTTACCATTGTTATATATTATTTTTGCTTTATTTTTTTTATTGAGTATTTATTTGGTCCCTAGCAAAGAAAAAAGAAAAAAAAACATAGCTAAAAGCAACGTTTCTGAATTATTAACAGATAAAATTTTTATATTAGTATTATTTTCATGTAGCATAATATTAGCTAGTCATGCCATGTATTATTCATTTTCCGCAATTTATTGGAGAGAATATAATATAAATCTTTTTCAAGTTGGTTTTTTATGGTTTTGGGGAGTGCTCGCAGAAATTATTTTTTTTATTTTTATAGATAAGGTAAAAATTAAAAATATATTTTTTAAGGCCATAATATTAGTTGCCTTCATAACTTCTTTAAGGTGGGTGCTAACATTTTTGTTTACTAATTTTTTTATACTTATAGCAATTCAATCATTACATGCTTTTACTTTTGGTTTAACACATTATCTAGTTATTTATTATATATATAAAAAAATAAGTTATAATAATCAATTATTGGCACTATCATTATATCATGCATTATCTTCTGGAATTATAATGACTATGTTAACAATTTTAGCGGGGTTCTCGTTTAATTATCATTTGAATGGATTAGGTTTTGTTGTTATGGCAGTTTTTAGTTTTTTTAGTATAATTTTAATATATTTTAGAGGTTATATACTAAAAAATGAAAGAAGCTAAAAAGAATGATATAGAAATTATTAAGCTAAATAAAGTTTATTTAGATGACAAAAAAAATAGTGTAAAAGCACTTAAAGATATTTCTTTTAATGTTAAAAAAGGATCAATGTTAGCACTGTTAGGACCAAATGGTGCAGGAAAGTCAAGTTTAATTAACATTTTAGCTGGAATTGTGAATAAATCTTCAGGGAAAGTACTTATTAATGGCTGTGATTTTGAATTAGAACAACGAGCTGCTAAACAATCTATAGGAGTAGTTCCACAGGAATTAGTAATTGATCCTTATTTTACCCCAAAGGAAACTTTAGAATTTCAAGCAGGTTATTATGGAATAAAAAAATCAGATAGAATAACGTTCCAATTGCTAAAGAAGCTGAAGTTAGAGGATAAGGCAAATGCATATGTAAGACATTTATCGGGCGGAATGAAAAGAAGATTAATGATAGCTAAAGCCATGGTTCATTCACCACAGGTTCTAATATTAGATGAGCCAACTGCAGGTGTAGACGTAAGTCTGCGAGAACTACTGTGGCAAAATATTAAAGATTTAAACAAAAAGGGTACTACAATCTTGATAACTACACATTACCTTGAGGAGGCAGAGGCTTTATGTAAAGATGTAGCTATTATTAATAAGGGTGAGATAGTTGTAAATGAAAATATTAAAAAGCTTGTAAAAAAAATAGATAAGAAGGTATTAAAAATATATTTTGATAAATTGTCATATTTGCCTAACGGTCTTAAAAAAATAGGTTTTAAAAAAAAAAAAATGATGAAATTTTTATTGATTATAAGCCCTCTAATAACTCTATTGATACTCTTATTAATGAAGTAGCAAAATATAATATTAAAATCAAGGATATTTCTATTAAAGACACTACCTTAGAGGATGTATTTAAAGAAATAGTAAAGTAGCTTATTATCTAGTTTTCCAAGTTACTAGTGAAGACATTAGAAAGTTCCAAACTGAACCAACTATAGCTCCTATAAAACCAGATAAATACCAGATTCCTGAAACACCAGATATATTACTTAAAAATAGTAAATTAGATATCCCAATATTAGCAGATGCACCTACTCCACAAGTCAAATAGAATAGAATTAGTGCTTTAAGAGCAAAGAGTCCTCTTTTTCTTTTATCTCTGTAAGTGAGCATATTGTTTAAAAAAAAATTTGAAGTCATTGCTATAAAAGTAGAAAATGTTTGCGCGTGAAGAAAACTATATTCTAAACTAATAAAGAGATACAAAGCAATAATATGAACAATTACACCAGAACCTCCTATTAAACAAAATGATAAAAATCTAGCAGAAATTATTTTTCCAAATTTTGACTGCCATAATAAAAGTAAATATTCCCATAATACTAATGAGTCTAGTTTAGATTCACCATAGATCCGCTTTTTAAAGTTAAAGGATATTTCCATATAGTTTATTTTATTTTTAGAAGAAGAAAAAATATCTAATAAAATTTTAAAACCTAACCCAGATAAATTTGGAGCTATACAATCAAATACACTCCTTTTTATTAAAAAAAAGCCACTCATCGGATCAGTTAATTTAGCTTTAGAGATGGTATTAGCTAAAAAGTTTGCAATTTTTGACAACACATTTCTATACTTTGATAAACCTAATACATTTTTATGATTTAAAAACCTACTTGCTATTACTAAGTCTAATTTTTCTTTTTTAAGTAATTCAATCATTGCTGGTATTTTTTTTTCGTCATGTTGTAAATCAGAGTCTATTATTAACAATAAATCTGATGAACTTGACAGACAGCCTTCAATTACCGCAGAAGAAAGACCTCTTCTTCCAATTCTTCTTATACATCTGATATTTTTTTTTTTAAAAGCTATTTTTTTTATTATTTCATGAGTTTTATCTGTAGAGTCGTCATCAACAAAAATAATTTCATATTTATATTTACTTAGACTTATCTCAATTAATTTAACTAATTTTTCCACATTTTTAGATTCATTATAGGTAGGAGAAATTATACTAAGTAACATTTATATTTTTATTCTTTTTATAAAGGGTAAAAAGTCATTTTTAATCGAATATGATAATACGATTAAACTTAATGTCCATGATAAATAACTATACCTTCCTCCCACATGATAAAAAAGTAATAAAGAAATTAAACTTAGAGAAGATAAAGCCACACATCTCATTATAAAAGGTGATTTTCTTCTTATTGCATAGTATACGCAAACTATAATAGATAAATGATACCATACTTCGTATAATTTAATTTCGCCATGGATATGATTTATAATTTTTTTAAAGACAAGTAAATCTAAATCAAATTTTAATATTGATTTTAATAAGTTAATGTAATCTAAAGGCCTAGCTCCCAAATTCCAATCTTTATAAGCAGCAATGGTTAAGGGTATAAATTGTTTAGTAAATAAATAATTATGTATTGGCATAATTAAGACTAAACTAAACCCTAAAAATAAAAAAAAAATATTATTTTTATTTCTTTTATAATTTAACAATAAGTAAAATATAATCATGATTAAACATGCAGGTAGAATATTAGCTCTTAATCCAAGGGATAAAGCTAAAAGAAATCCGAAAATAAAAGAGTCAGAAAAATTTATATTATAACTATATTTATTAAATTTTATTAAAAATAACAAAGCGGTGAGAAAGCAAAGGTAAGATAAAGGTTCTCCAAAACCTCGTAAAGCAAGTTTTACATAATAGAAGTGAAAAAATCCAAATGCTTCAAATAATGGAATAAAAAGAAAAAAAATTAAAAAGTATTTTGCCCACTTTTCTCCTAGCAGTTCATAAAATATTTTATAAATAACTAAAGGAAAAAAAGTTAATATAAATAATAGCATCCAGGGAGATTCCTCAAATAAAATAAAATTAATTATCCAAATATATCTATAAAATGGCATTAAATCATAAGCTTTTTCACCTCCCATAAAAGCTAATTTATAATTTCCTATAGCAATAAAATCTGATATCAAATGAGCAAAATGTACATATAGCAAACCATCATTTCCTCCTTCAAATAAAATAAACTTATCTATTAAGCTTGAATTAAAATAAAAAGAAAAAACTAAGCTTAATGAAAAAGAAAATATATAAATACTGGCTTTTTTATAATTAATATTTTTAAATAGAAGAACTAAAATTAAAAAACCAGATAATATTTGCAATAGATGATTTAAATAAAAAATAATTTTATATTTTAATGGAAGAACTAGCTTAGCTTTTAATGGAAGGGTTTGGCCACTTTCTAAAAGCCATATATCATAAAACTCAGAAGAATTGATAGCTATAGATTTAAAGTTAATACATTCTAGTTTGTCAAATTCAATTTTATCTAACTCTTTTCCAATAAAAGCTAGACCCTGCCAACAAAAATTAGCATTTGTATTAGAATAATCTTCTGGAAAGCTATACTTAACAAAAAAAGGTAGTTTTTCTCTTTTAGGCTGTTGATTTCCATATGCATTATATTTAGTATTATTAAAAGCACCTAATTGTAATTGAAATCTATTATCCCAATTTATATTTTGAACATGCTTAGTTTCAGAGTGCTCATTGAAAATTTGCGATACTGATTTATCATATAACTTATTATCAGGACCTGATACTGAATTAGGAAAAAACTCTTTAAAATCTTTATTTAACCTATCAAATATTTTTTTTGGAAGATTTTCTTTAAATACACTATTTTTATATTTGTCACCTCCAATAAATACATTACTTCCTTGTATTATCTTCGGAATATGTAGGTTTTGTTTTATAATAAAAATTGTTGATAAAACTATAGCAACTATAATCCATTTTTTTCTTTCTTTATTTATTGTTGCAGAAAAAAATAATAAGAACAAAAGTTGATATAAGATTAAGGAATACCAGTCGGAGTTAAATAACCCCAATGCACTTAACATAAAACATAATATTAAAGAATAGGAAACTATTTTCCACCCTAATATTTTTTCAATTAAAGACATATTTTAATGCTATATTATAAATTTAATCATAGGTATAAAATATTTTGTTATTATGCAAAAATTTCATTTAACCAAATCCTCACAGAATGTAATTAATACATTAAAAAATTTAAAAGAAAATTACCTAATTAAAGAGATACATAGCTTATCAGTAAAAAAAGCTAGAGCTGAATTTTTAAAAATAAGAAGTTATTTCGCTTATAAAGAAAAAATTGATGTTCTTATTGTAAAAAATTTTGAAATAGAGAATATTCGAGTTAGATACTATAGAGGAAAAAATAATTCCATAAATGAAGAATTACCTATTATGATTTATTTTCATGGTGGGGGTTGGGTGGTAGGAGATTTAGATACTCATGATCAGGTGTGTCGAATGCTGGTCTCCAATGCTAAATATGACATCATATCAGTGGATTATAGTCTAGCACCTGAAGCAACTTTTCCGTATGCTATAAACGAAGGGGAAAAAATATTAAAAGCTATAGTTCAAAGTAAATTTAACTTAAAAATTAATAATAGAAAAATAATACTATGTGGCGATAGTGCTGGTGGAAATATAGCAACTGTTTTATGTAATTATAATAAAAACATTCTAAAGACTAACATAATTTTTCAAGTCTTAATATATCCAGCTACTCATATGTTCAGTCAATATGAGTCAAAAAACAAATATGATGGGTTGATATTAAGCAAGAAGTTAATGAGTTGGTTTGAAAACTATTACTGTCCAAAAAACATTAGAGAAAAGTATTTAAATGATATAAGGCTTTCCCCTATTAAAAATAAAAAAATGAAAGGAATGCCAAATACATTAATTATATTAGCTGAGTGTGACCCTTTGTTTGATGAGGGTTATTTATATGGAAGTAGGTTAGCAGAAAGTAATGTACAGGTTGAAGTAAAGGTTTATAAAGGATTAATGCATGGATTCTTGACAATGGGAGGAGCAATAAAGGAAGTAAAAGACGTAATAAACTTTATCAATAAAAAAATAAATTATCATTTATAAATTAATTTATACATAAAGCTTGATAGCTTATTAATTTCTTTATGTGCGATACTATTTTTTGCACTGTTACCAACCCAATCTTTTTTCTCAGCAGCTTTTTGAAAATCAGATCTTAGAGATATTTGAGGTGCTAATATCCATTGAGAGGGTAGCACTTCACTAATTTTATCCCTTGGTAATATTTTTTGAGGATGTATTCTTGAAGGGACAATAATTCCTTTAGTTTGCTTATTATCCTTAGAGGCGGCAATAACTCTTTCAATAAGAGGAAAGGAAGCTTCCCATTCAAGAGAGCTTAAACCTACAGGTATAATAACATAACTTACTTGATGAATTAGTTCGCTAAAAACTCCTAGCTCGATAGGAGGTAAATCAGCTATTATTAAATCATGTTCTAGAGATATATTAGACAAAGTAGCACCCCAAGTTTGTAGGGCATGATGTTTATTGTTAGGAGCGTTTGGTAAGACAAGTCTTTTTAGTTTCAATCTTTGTATTGAAGATTCTTCCACCCATAACGAAGATGATCCTATTGGGTCAGCATCTATTAAAACGCACTTTAACTTATAATTTATAGAAAGAGCGGCAGCTAAATTTACCGCAACAGTTGTTTTACCAACTCCACCTTTTCTGTTAGTAACTGCTAATATATTTCTCATTATTAAATCAAATTATTATTTAAAATTATATTAAAGAATATTATAGCTATAATAAACATAATAGTGAGCCTTTTTAAACCTCTTAATAAAGT
Source organism: Alphaproteobacteria bacterium TMED62 (assembly GCA_002170595.1). Classification (GTDB taxonomy): domain Bacteria; phylum Pseudomonadota; class Alphaproteobacteria; order TMED109; family TMED109; genus TMED131. The sequence continues at coordinate 104,665 of NHDP01000017.1, read as the reverse complement.
AGGAAAAATTAATTTTAAAACAATAACTATAGCAATACTAAAAATTATTTTTATAAAAATGTTTTGCTCCTTTAATTAATATTTATTTTCCAACTGCAAAACCTTCCCTCCTAGGGTCAGCTATTCCATACCAATATTTTTCTTTTTTCCATATTATATTTAAACCACTTGTCATATTTGTATATTTAATCGTATGATTTTTGTTCTTTAAATATCTCTCTAATTCAAAATCAATATTGTTATTCTCTAGTTCAGTAAATTTATTTTTAGAACAGTAGTGAGGAGATATTACAGCTGATAGTGGGTCAGCATCAAGGAATAATATTTCATAAGCAACTTTTGAAACATAGCAGATAATTTTACTACCTCCAGGTGAACCTAATATTCCTATAAGTTCATTATCAGAAAATACAAATGAAGGCGACATACTTGACCTAGGCTTTTTATTAGGTTGAACACGATTCGCTACTAGTTGACCTTTCAAATCTTTATCAGCAAAAGAGAAGTCCGTTAACTGATTGTTTAAAAAAAATCCACCTACTGTTATTCCTGACCCAAATGCAAATTCTATACTACTAGTTAATGCAACGGCATTTCCTTTTTTATCGACTATACTGATATGAGTAGTCGATTTTTTTTCAAAATTAATTCCAGATGAAATATTTTTGCTTTGTAAATTTACTATATTTCCTGGCTTAAAATCTGGTATAGACTTGTTTTTATTTATAAGATTAGACCTTAATTTTATATACTTTTTTGAAATCAATTTATTTACAGGGACTTTAAAAAAACTTGGATCAGTTACATAAAAACCTCTGTCTTTGTATGCTAACCTAGAGGCTTCAACAAATAAATGTTTCGATAAAAAAGGATCACTTTTTTTTATTAAACTTTTTTTATTATTCAACATAGCTAAAATTTGTATTAAACCTATTCCGCCAGAAGTTGGAGGAGGAAAACCACATACTCTATAATTATTAATCTTTTTGCAAAGAGGATCTCTTTTTATCGTTTTCCATTTTTTTAAATCATCTATTGGCAAATTATTATTGAGTTTTTTTGAAATACTCTCAGCTATGAGACCTTTATTTATTGAATATGGATCTTCAGACAAAACAAGCAATGATTTTTTCAAGTCTAAATTTTTTATTAAACTACCTTTTTTTATTACCTCATTATCATCAAAATAAATATTTTTAACATAATCATCATTTTTAATATGAGGAGCCCAATTCAATAGTTTGTTTAATCTTCCTCCCATTTTAAAGCCATCAGAATATTTTAATGCAGAGGCAAATAGATCTTGCCATTTTAACATACCAAATTCACTATGGGCATCAGCTAACATAGTGTACAATCCGGGAACTCCAACTGAAAAAGGTTTTTTTACAGCCTCAATAAATTTCATTTTTTTATTATCAATTAAATACATATTACTTTTTACTAGGGAGCTTGAAGTTTCTCTACCATCATAAGCATAGATTTTTTTATTTGCTTTGTTAAAAAAAAGTAAAAACCCTCCACCTCCTAATCCTGATGATTGAGGTTCGACAACAGATAATACATTTTGTGCAGCAATTGCAGCGTCTAGAGCATTACCACCATCTAGAAGTATATTTTTAGCAGCTAAAGAGGCTCTTTTATCTGCGGTTACTATCATAAAGTCTTCAGATAAAGATTGTTGAGATTTTTTTATTCCTGAAGAAGGTTCAGGGTTACTTTTATCAAATTGTTTTGACATTATTGTTGGCATGTAAATGATTTGTGCTAGTAATATAAATTTGATAAAATTTAAAATAATAATTTTGATAATACTCTCCTTAAATAGGAATATACATTGTGCCAACTATTATTGCTAGAAGTTTACACAGCTTAAAAAAAAATCTAAATAGGGTAAAAAAAAACAAAAAAATTGGTCTTATTCCAACAATGGGTAGTCTTCATGACGGACATTTAGCATTAATTAAAAAATCAAAAAAGTTAAAATTTTTTACAGTAGTTACTATTTTTGTAAACCCACTTCAATTTAACAATAAGAATGACCTAAAAAAATACCCTGTACAGGAAAAAAAAGATCTAAATATTTTGAAAAAAATTAATGTTGATTTAGTTTTTATACCTAAAACACAACAAATTTATCCCTTTGGTTATAGCACTTATATAAAAGAAATTAATCATAGTAATATTTTATGTGGAGAGTACAGAGCGAATCACTTTTCTGGAGTTCTAACAGTTGTCTGTAAATTATTTATATTAATTCAACCAGATAGCGCTTTTTTTGGAGAAAAAGATTTTCAACAATTATTTCTTATTAAAAAAATGGTTAAAGATTTAAATCTAGAAGTAAAAATAATAAGTGTCTCCACAGTAAGAGATAGTAATGGTCTTGCATTATCTTCTAGAAATAAACTACTTGATTCTAAAAGTCTAAAACTTGCTGGTGCAATTTATAAAATCTTAAAAAAATCTAAAGTTAAAAATTTTAAAAATACGAAAGCGTTAGTTCTTTATTTAAAAAAACAGCTAATAAATAATGGTATTGTAGATATAGAATATATAGAAATAAGACAATCAAAAAATCTAGAAAAAGTTAACATTTTAAATAAAGGCCATCAGCCAAGAGTTTTTATTGCTGCTTACTTAAAAGGAGTGAGACTAATTGATAATTATAAAATTAATTAGTCAATCAGCATAAAGTCTTACTTCTGTATTCTCTACGCTTGCTACTGATAAGGAATTCACAGAAATCCTGTCCACAGGCATGCCCATAGAAACCATAGAATTGATTAATTTACCTACATCATTTCTTACGTTAGCTGCTCTTTCAGCTTGTTCACTTGGATTCCCAGCAGAAGAGCTTACAGCTACTAANGTAAATNTNGATTTTGGTGCNTTATCNAANGTNGCACTNATTGCNCCAAAAAGATTNTGNTCANAATTTTCTTGCTCATTTATTCTAAAAACTGCAATNGGATTTGGAGAAACANTATTATCTGNNCTTCTTNCTTCATTAGATNAGGCTCATCATTNANAGNNGGGAGCGANTTNAGAGNNCCTAAACCTAATCCNAAAGATTCTCCTACTGANATAGCATTNGCTAATTGTGTNAATCTTCTTCTTTCTGCAGCNAAAAATATATCTCTTCTTCTNACAGTTTCATTTAATTCNTCTAATGTTCTTNAAACATCTANANNTCTTCTNTNNAGNGNGTCCTGAAANNATGATAAATTTCTATGATCTTCNTCTACAGCTCCTCNTAATTTTTTNNCTGATCTTGCTTGTTCAAGTAAATAAGANACTCTNGTAGAGTAAAGTGCTATTTTATTTCCCACATCTACTAAATCTTGACCTTGTGCACCTACTTCAGAAAGAACTGTTTGTGCTTGTTCATATTGACTTAATAGAATTGGATTGCCAGGGGTAGTACCTATTTGTAACCTTGCCGCAATTGCTGCAACTATAGAATGATAATTTTCAGCACTTTTAATCCCATTAAACTTTAATTCATCAAAATTATCTTCTCCTTGTTTTATATCAGCATCTAATTTACTAAATTCTCCTTGCATTTCTAAAACTCTTTGTCCTACATAAGTAAATACTGGAGGAATCTTTCCATTATTAATAGATACGGCTGTATCTTCCTCAAGATTGTTAACTTCATTTTGAGTGAGAAGATTGTCTAAATTATCTTCACTGGAATTAATATCGCCATCATCATTACTTATAATATCTAAATCAGTAAACTCATCAGTGTCATTAGTATCATCAATTTCTGTTAAAGTAATTTCCTCTGTATCTTCTGGATCGAAAGATTCGTCAGGAATTTCTCTAATTACGATTTCTTCCTCTGCTTCAGAACCGGAGGGCCAAAGGTCTGTCAAATCACTATAAGAACAACCAACAAAAACACTTATTATTAAATACGCTAAGAAAAATTTAATATAATTTTTAATCATGACTTTAATCCTTAAAATAAATTTATAATACTTAATCATATCAATAAATCAACACTTAGAGGTGATTGTTGTTACTCATATTAAATATGTTGCATAAATACAACATTTAAAAAATTTAGTTTTTCTGGTATTTCTTATAAATGTAATAAAAATTTTAAGCCCCTGTAGGCTAACTGGATAAACCACATGACTACGGATCATGATTTAGGGGTTCGAATCCTCTCGGGGGCGCCATTAATTAAAAATGATTATGATATGTCTTCGCAATTAAAAAAAAATAAATCTAACTTTGTTCAATTAACACCTTTATCTTTTCTCTATAGAACTAAAAATATTTTTCCAAAACGTATAGCTTGGGTCTACGAAAAAAGGAAAGCTACATACGATGAATTTTATTTTAGATGTAAAAAGTTAGCAGATGCCTTGAAATCTATTAACATTAAAGAAAGTGAAGTTGTAAGTGTAATGTTACCTAATGTTCCGGAGATGCTAGAGGCTCACTTTGGAGTCCCAATGAGTGGAGCAATTTTGAATTCTTTAAATACTAGATTAGAAAAAAGAAGTATAGAATTTATATTGAAGCACAGCAAAACAAAGGTTTTAATATTTCATGAAGATTTTAAAGATTTAGTTGCAAATTTATCAAAAAAAATAAAAATTAAATTGATTATAGTTAATGATATTAAAATTTCTTATTCAAAAGATATTGAAAATTACGAAATTTTTTTGAGTAAAGCAAAATTATCAAGAGTCAATGATCATTTAAACTATTATCCTAAAGATGAGTGGGATTCAATTACACTCAATTATACATCTGGCACCACAGGTGAACCCAAAGGGGTTTTATATCATCATAGAGGGGCACATTTAATGTGTTTAAATAACCAAATGGTTTGGAAGATGGGATATCACCCTACTTACTTATGGACTTTACCAATGTTTCATTGTAATGGTTGGTGCTTTCCTTGGACTATTGTAGCCTTAGCAGGCACTCAAGTTTGTACTAATAAAATTGATGGACGCAAAATTATAAAATTAATAGATAAATATCATATTACACATTTATGTGGTGCGCCAATCATTTTGCAAATGATAATAGATAATAAAAAATTAAAGAAAGATAAAAGAACTATTAATGTAATGACTGCTGCATCTCCACCATCACCAACTGTTTTAGAAGATATTCAGAAAAGTGGTTTTGACGTAACACATGTTTATGGTTTAACCGAAAGTTATGGACCTGCAGTTATTTGTGAATGGAATCCAGAGTGGGATAAAATAAAGTCTTCTAGTAAAAGAGCTACTTTAAAAGCTAGACAGGGAGTAAACTATCCTTCATTGGATTTTTTAGAGGTTCTTAACCCTAAAAATATGAAGCCTGTAAGTAAAGATGGTAAAACATTAGGAGAGGTTTTTTTTAAAGGCAATATAGTTATGAAAGGCTATCTCAATAATGACATTGCCAATAAAACTGCTTTTAAAAACGGTTGGTTTCACACTGGGGATTTGGCAGTAACACATGAAGATGGATATATCGAATTAAAAGATAGATCTAAAGATATTATAATTTCGGGTGGAGAAAATATATCTTCAATAGAAATTGAGAAAATAATAATAAGACATCCTAATGTAAAAGATTGTGCAGTAATAGGAATAAAACATAAAAAATGGGGAGAGGTTCCTTGTGCATTTATAGAAAAGAATAATGATTCTTTAACATCTGACATCATTTTAAAGTTTTGTAGAAAATATCTAGCTGGTTTTAAGATACCTAAGGAAATTATATTTGATAATTTACCTCGAACATCTACAGGTAAAATACAAAAGTATAACTTAAGAAAAATAATAATTAAAAATCATGACAAGGTATAAATTAATAATTGAATATAATGGAACAAACTTTATAGGATGGCAGAAACAAAAAAAAGGTTATTCAGTTCAAGAAACTATTGAAAAAGCAGCAAAAAACCTTTTGCAGAATAAAATTATTTTAACTGTAGCAGGTAGGACTGATGCTGGAGTGCACGCAGAAGGTCAGGTAGCACATTTAGATATTAAAAAGAATTTAAAAATAAAAAATATACAGATGGGTTTAAATTTTTATTTGTCTAAAGAAAAATATGGCAAAGATATAAGTATAAAAAAAGTTAGTAAAGTGGCTAATGATTTCAATGCTAGATTTTCTGCAAAAAAAAAAATTTATGATTACAAAATTTATAACAAAGAATACAGAAGCCCAATAAATGCAAAAAACACTTGGTGGGTATCTCAAAAATTAAACATTGATGAGATGAAAAAGGCAGCTAGTTATTTAATAGGAAAACATGATTTTACTTCATTTAGAGCTGCAGGTTGTCAAGCTTCTTCTCCTACAAAAACTATTGAAAAAATATTAATAAATAAAAAAAAGAATATTATCACTATAACTTTCATAGCTCGCTCTTTTTTATATAATCAAGTAAGAATTATGACAGGAACATTAAAGAATGTGGGAAGTGGATTAGTATCTAATAAAAAATTTAAAAAAATTTTACAAGAAAGAAACAGGGCAAGTGCAGGAGTTACTGCTCCAGCCAAAGGATTGACTTTAATGAAAATTATTTATTAATTAACTACAAAGATCGTTGTAAGATAAAATTAGTTCCTCATAAATTTTTTGGAGACTTTCTAAATCTCTTATGTTTATATTTTCATTAATTTGATGCATAGTTTTACCAACTGATCCGAATTCATAAACTGGACAAATATCTTTTATAAATCTTGCATCTGAAGTTCCTCCTGTAGTAGATAAAGCAGGCTTTTTCTTAGTTACTTTATATATAGACTTCTCTAGTAAAGATAAAAACTTATCAGCTTTAGTATAAAAAGGTTTATTGCTAGAAATAATTTCTAATCTAAAACTACATGGTTCTTTCAAAAAAATATCTTTAATTTTTTTGACAAGTATTTTTTCGTTATATCTGGTATTATATCTTATATTTATTAGAGCCTTGCAGGTGCTAGGGATAACATTACTAGTTGGATTTCCTGTATCTATGGAAGTAACTTCTAAATTGGTTAGAGGAAAATTCTTTGCTTTTAAATTTAACTTTAAATTGTTGAGTTGATTACACACATTTATTAAACTTGAGACAGGGTTTTTTGCTAAATGTGGATAGGCTACGTGACCTGATTTACCTAAAACCTCTAAAGAAAATGATAAACTTCCTCTTCTACCTACTTTAATCATTTCTCCTATATAATTTGGGTTAGTTGGTTCTCCAACTACACAATAATCAATATTAATTTTTTTTTGTTTTAACCACTTAACTACTTTAATTGTACCATTTATAGCCACTCCTTCTTCGTCTCCAGTAATTAGTAGTGCTAAAGAAATATTTAACTTTTTTTTTTTAAGTGCATTCCTACAAGCGATAACCCATGCAGCAATAGCACCTTTCATATCTGATGCACCTCTTCCATGAAGTTTTCCATTTGATACTTTGCCCAAGAAGGGATCAAATTTCCAATTTTTAGTATTACCTTCTGGAACTACGTCTGTGTGACCAGCAAAACAAAGAGTTTTATGTTTTGGATGAGCAGACTTATTTATAGAAAATAAATTCAGTATTAAATCATTATTTTTTTTAGAGCCGAACGGAAGTTCAGTATTTATAAATCCCATCTTTGATAATTTAGATTTTAAGGTTTTAATAGCACCGTCATCTTTCGGTGTAACTGATTTTTTAATAATAAGTTTTTGTGCAAATTCTATTGTATCTGATAAATTTTTCATATTTTACGATTTCTACGATATACTTTTATATAATAGCATAATTAAAAAAAACATTATGAAAAAAATATTATTACTTGGAAGCGGTGAATTAGGTAAAGAGCTTGTTATTAGTGCAAAGCGTTTAGGCTGTGAGGTTATAGCGTGTGACAAATATTCTAATGCCCCAGCAATGCAAGTTGCAGATATATCAGTAGTTCTAGATATGTTAGACGGGAAAAAACTATTGAATCTTGTTAATGATGTCAAACCGGATTTTATAGTACCTGAAATAGAATCTATTAGAACTGAAGAGTTATTTAATATAGAGAATAAAGGAATCACAGTTGTACCAAGTGCTAGAGCGGTCAATTTAACTATGAATAGGGATGCAATAAGGGATAGGGCTAATGAGTTAGGTATTAAGACTGCAAAATATGAATATGCTCACAATATCAATGAGTTGGATAAGGCAGTTCAAATTATCGGCTTACCATGTATCGTAAAACCAGTTATGTCTTCTTCCGGTAAAGGACAAACATTATTAACTGAAAAAAAAGAAATTTCTTACGCATGGGAAAATGCTACTAAAAATATGAGAGGTGATAGGATAAAGGTTATAGTTGAAGAGTACATAAACTTTGAATCAGAAATTACTCTTTTAACGGTTAGACAAAGTAATAGAGATACTATTTTTTGTCCTCCTATAGGGCATAAGCAGGAAGGAGGAGATTATGTCGAAAGTTGGCAACCGGAAAATATGGATCAAGACCTTTTAATGAAAGCTAAAGATATATCAGAAAAAATTACTAAAGACCTTGGAGGAAATGGATTATTTGGAATAGAATTTTTTATAACTAAAAATGATATTATTTTTAGTGAACTTAGTCCAAGACCTCATGATACCGGAATGGTTACTTTGTATACTCAAAACCTTTCAGAATTTGATTTACATATTAGGGCAATTTTATCCTATCCTATAAATGAAATTTCTATTTTAAGAGAAGGCTATAGTACAGTCATTAAAGCTGATGGTTTTGCAGATAGAGGCTTTGATTATAAATTTAGTGGAATAGAAAAAGCATTAGAGTTAGAAAATGTTGACATTAGATTATTTGGAAAACCTAAAGCATGGAATGAAAGAAGGATGGGAGTTATATTATCTAAAAATAGGAAAATAGGCCAAAAAGCAAGAAAATTAATTTCAATCCATAAAAAAAATAATTATTAATATTTTTTACTTAAAAACTTTGTATTTTCAACTAATTGTATTTTATAATAAAGTAACATATTTGCTAGTATAAAGAAAAAGGAGGAGGTCATAAATGAATTATTGGCTTTTTAAAAGTGAGCCTAGTAGTTGGTCATGGCAAGATCAATTAAATAGAGGAAAAAAAGGTGAAGGATGGGATGGTGTAAGAAATTACCAAGCTTCTAATAATATGAAAAAAATGAAAATCGGAGACCAAGGGTTTTTTTATCACTCTGTAACAGAAAAAAAAATTGTTGGTATAGTAGAAGTAATTAAGGAGTATGCAATTGATCCAACTGATATAACTAAAAAATTTGGTATGGTAACTGTAAGGGCTTTAAAAACTTTAGATAAAGGTGTAAGCTTNCANGATATNAAGGGAAATAANAAACTTACAGATTTTATNATGTTAAGACAAAATAGNNTNTCAGTTCTTCCTGTTAGTTTAANNGAGTGGGACATTATTTGCAANATGNCNCAATANAATGATAAAATAAGTATACGGAGTANTNAAAAATGAAAGATGTTTACAAAGTTTTAGANAACTTTGCAGCTGATGCANTNNTAGATAANGATGANTATNTAAANATGTANAATGANTCTATTAANGANTCNGAGNGNTTTTGGAAAAAACATGCTAAGAGAATNAATTGGATAAAAAACTTTTCAAAAGTTAAGGATNTNAGTTTTGATAAGANTAANCTNTANATAAAGTGGTTTGANGATGGNNCNTTAAATGTGTCAGCAAATTGCATAGATAGACATTTAAAAAATAATGCTGATAAAGTTGCTTTGCTATGGCAAGGAGATAATATTGATGAAGTAAAAAAAATAACCTACTCAGAATTACATAAGGAAGTTTGTTTAATGTCTAATGTGCTTCTAAAAAATAATGTTAACAAGGGAGATAGAATAACTATTTATATGCCAATGGTTGCTGAGGCAGTATTTGCTATGCTTGCTTGTGCTAGGATAGGAGCAATACATTCAGTAGTATTTGGCGGGTTTTCACCAGAGGCTCTTGCTGATAGAATCATAGATTGTAAATCTGAATTTATTATTACTGCTGACGAATCTATAAGGGGAGGGAAAGTTTTTCCACTCAAAGCTAATGTAGATATTGCTTTAACCAAAACTGATTTAGTAAAGAATGTCCTTGTAATAAGAAGAACTGGCAATGATATTAATTTTGATGAAAAAAGAGATTTATGGTGGCACGAAGAAAAAAATAAGGTTGATGAAGATTGTAAACCTATAGAGGTTAATGCAGAAGATCCTTTATTTATTTTGTATACCTCAGGATCAACAGGAAAGCCTAAGGGAGTTTTGCATACATCAGGAGGATATTTAGTTTATGCTTCGATGACACATAAGTATGTTTTTGACCATAAACAAGATGATATATATTGGTGTACGGCTGATGTAGGTTGGATTACAGGACACTCATATATCGTATATGGGCCGCTTGCTAATGGAGCTACTTCTTTAATTTACGAGGGATTACCAAATTATCCAGATGCATCAAGATTTTGGCAAGTTTGTGATAAACATAAAGTAAATACTTTTTACACTGCCCCTACTGCATTAAGAGCCATTATGAAAGAGGGAGATGAATTAGTTAAAAAATTTAGTAGAAGTAGTCTAAGATTATTAGGAACAGTAGGAGAACCAATAAATCCAGAAGCTTGGAAATGGTACTTTGAAGTGGTAGGTGAAGAAAAATGTCCAATAGTTGATACTTGGTGGCAAACAGAAACAGGGGGTATTATGATCACGCCTCTACCAGGAGCTACAAATATGAAGCCTGGATCAGCAACTTTGCCTTTTTTTGGAATACAGCCGTCTATTGTAGACAATCAGTCTACAGTTTTAGAGGGAATAGCTGAGGGCAATTTAGTGATTACGGACAGCTGGCCTGGACAAATGCGAACATTATATGGAGATCATCAAAGGTTTATAGACACTTACTTCTCTACTTTTGATAATGTGTATTTTACAGGAGATGGCGTAAGAAGAGACGATGATGGTTATTATTGGATTACTGGAAGAGTGGATGATGTCATTAATGTATCAGGTCATCGATTAGGAACTGCTGAAATTGAGAGCGCTCTTGTAGCGCACGAAGCAGTTGCTGAAGCAGCAGTAGTTGGATTTCCACATGATATTAAAGGACAAGGAATATATGCATATGTAACGCTAAAGTCTGGGATTGAAGGGAATGAAGAACTTAATGAAGGTTTGTTGAAAACTGTTAGTACGTTAATTAGTCCAATAGCAAAGCCAGAAAAAATTCAATGGGCTCCTAATTTACCTAAAACTAGATCAGGAAAGATAATGAGAAGGATTTTAAGAAAAATTGCAGCTAATGAAACCGAAGAATTAGGAGATATCAGTACTTTAGCAGACCCTAACGCTGTAGATGAGTTAATTAGAAATAGAAAAAAACTATAATGTATTGGAGTAGTTATTTATACCTGTTTAACTTATTTTGATTATACTTTTTTGTTATTTAATAGAGAATTGTTAATGCCTTTTAAATTTAGTACAAGCATTTAAGTAATTCTATAAATTTCGTAAAGATAAATGAGCGATGATCACTTCAAATATTAAATATTAGTATGCATAAACAAAAGTAAATTAGGGTGAATTAGGTTAATAACTTAATAAAAATGAACAGCAGTCATTTAATAAAAACGACAACAATTAAAAAATATAAAAATGAATTAAATAAAGTTTTATAAATAATGTAGGTAAATTATTAAAATTGCTGAGTCTTATTCAGTAAAATAATATAAACCTGCTCCTATATAAAATAATAAATTTTACAGATAATTTACTAAGAAAAAAACAAGATTAAAAAAAAGTATTCTAAAAGTCAGAAACTCTTCCTTTAACTTCCCAGTCTCCATACCTAGTAGGCTCAGGTCCTTTAGGGCCTCCTATTTCTTTTACCTTTTTTTTATTTTTATTATTTTTTTTATTAGTTTTGTTATCTTTTTTTGTCAGTTTGTTCATAATTAAATTAAACATTATTAATCATGAAAAATAAAGATAAAAGTAGAGAAATAGTAAAAATTGGAATTCAAAAACATTTACAGGGGGTAATTTTAAAGGAAATAGAGGTAATACAAAATAAATATTTTCAAGAAAATTATTTAGATATAAGAGATAAAGCTTTTGTAAAAAATTTAACTCTAATTAGTATTAGAAATAGAGGTGTTATAGAAAATGTTATATCTAAATATTTAGAAAGACCTTTACCAAAAAGACAAATTGAAATTAAAGCAATATTAATTATGGGTGTAGCACAACTATTATTTACTAGAGTTGAAGATTATGCAGCAGTTAATACTACTGTAAATTTTTTTGAAGGAAGGCTCAAGAAGTGGAGAGGTTTTTCTAATGCTATATTGAGGAAAATAATAAGAAAAGAGAACTATAAAAGTAAAAAGTACGATTTAAGTTTAAATATTCCTAATTGGTTATTAAAGTTGTGGGTAAGACAATATGGTAGAGAGGAGACTGAAAAAATAATAAATCATATTTTTAAAGAACCGTATTTAGATTTAAATATTAAAAAAGATTTTGATTATTGGAAGAACGAAATAAACGGCATAGAGATAATGAATAATACTTTGCGTTTGCAAAAATCTGGAGATCCAAAAAAAATAAAAGGTTACAAAGAAGGAGCATGGTGGGTTCAAAACCTCGGAGCACAAATACCAGTAAAATTATTTGGTAAAATTAAAAATGAAAAAGTATTAGATATATGTGCTGCTCCTGGAGGAAAAACAGCACAGCTGCTTAATGAAGGAGCATTAGTTACTGCTTTGGATATTTCAGAAAAAAAAAATAAAAAACTTATGTTTAATATTTATAGATTGAATTTAGAAAAAAATCTTTCTGTTATTTCCATAGATTTCTTGAAATGGAATAGCAAAGAAAAATTTGATAAAATCTTATTAGATGCCCCATGTAGTGCAACAGGTACAGTTAGGAAAAATCCAGATGTTTTATGGAATAAAGACGAAAAAGATATAGAAAGATTATCAGGAGTGCAATCAAAACTATTATCCAAGGCAATAAATACTTTGAGTAAAAATGGTATATTAATATATTGCAATTGTTCTATGCAATTTAAAGAAGGAGAAAATATTATAAATTTTTTTTTAAAAAAAAATGAAGTAAAATTATTGCCAATAAAAGCTGGAGAGCTTAAACTTTTTCCTAAGGAAATTTTTAAAAATGGAATGATAAGGACTTTGCCTTATAATTATAATCAAATTGATGGATTAGATGGTTTTTTTATTGCAAGGCTTATAAAAAAATAAAGGTGTAATATTAAAATGAAGGAAAATATAAATATTGCTGCTTCAATATTATCTGCAGACTTTTCTAAACTAGGGCAAGAAGTTAAAGAAGTTGATAAGGGGGGTAGTGATATGATCCACATAGATGTAATGGATGGTAGTTTTGTTCCTAATATTACAATTGGCCCTTCTGTAATATCCAAGATTAGACCATTTTCTAAGAAGCCCTTTGATGTACACCTTATGATAGATTCTCCTGCCAGACATGTAGATGATTTTATTTCTGCAGGTGCTGATATTTTAACAATACACTATGAGGCTGATAAGCATCCTATAAGAACACTAGATTATATTAAGAGGAAAGGCGTAAAAGCAGGTATTGCTCTTAATCCTGCAACACCGGAAAATGTTTTGGAAGGTATTTTAGATTATTGCGATTTAATTTTAATAATGTTAGTAAACCCTGGTTTCGGAGGCCAAAAAACAATACCATCTCAAATTAAGAAGGTAAAAGAAGTTAGCAATATGCTGAAGAAATACAAAAAAGAAGTATATTTAGAAGTTGATGGGGGAGTTAATCCTTTAAATGTAAAAAATATAGTAAAAGCTGGAGCAAATTTAATAGTAGCCGGCAATGCTATATTTAAAGGTGGAACAAATTTTTATAAAAAAAATATTAGTGCTTTAAGAGTTCCTAGAGTTAAGTAGTGATAATTTTAAGAACTATTAAAAATTTTTTTTTTAAAACGAAATTATATAATTATTATTTGTCAAAGAATAGTATTGAAGATATTGCTTTTACTCCTAAAGATGCTTGGCCAGGAGATCCTGTTATTGGAGATCAATTAGTGCAAGGTTGTTATATTTTAGCTAATAAAAAAATATATGCCCCTGATAAACTATTATGGCAGGTTTCTAACAAAAGTACTTACTGGGTTGATGAGGTTCATAGTTTTTCGTGGTTAAGACATCTAAAAGCTCGTTCAGGATCTTTAGCAAGGAAGCATGCAAGATATTTGATTTTAGAATGGTTAAAAATCTATGAAAATTGGGATTACACGGCATGGGAATTAGAAGTATTATCGAGAAGAATTTCTGCTTGGGTTACAAATTATGATTTTTTATTAGCAGAAAAAGATGAGAGATTTGCAGAAATTTTATTTAAAAACCTATTTAAACAAATTAAATTTTTAAGAAATCAAACAAGTAAAAGTTTATTTCAAATTATTGAAAAAAAATATAATTTAGAAGATAGTTCTATTAAAAAAATAAAAATATTAAGAGGGCTTATATTAAGCAGTATATGTTTTGAAAGTAAAATATATGGTTTGAATAATTACATTAAAATTTTGGAGAAAGAACTAAAAATTAATTTTAATATTGATGGATTGCACGAAAGCAAATCTCCTTCAACTCATTTAGAAATCTTAGGAGATTTAGTAACTATACGTGAAGCGATAGTTTCCAAACAAATAAAAACACCACTATTTTTAGATGCATTAATTAAAAAAGCTGCTCATGCTTTAAAATTCTTTAGAACACCTGCAGGAAATTTAGCAATATTTAATGGATCGAAGCAAGAAAGCAAATTTTTAATAGATAAAATTTTAAATCAAGCTGATGGTAAAGCTAGAGGAAGAGGACCAATCAGCTTATCAAAAAGCGGGTATGAAAAGATAGTGTGCCAAGGAATAACTGTTTTTGTAGACACTCATTTCAACAGTAAAAAAAAATCTTCTAAAGCACCTCACTCTATGCAAATCAATATAGGTAAAACTAAACTGTTTGGTTCATGTGGAACAATATATAAAAAAGATAAAAAATGGAAAGATAGCTTACTATCGGCCTCAGCTCATTCAGCATTGATATTAGAAAACTCTAATGCTTTTTATTGTGATGAATTAAATGATTTTACTTTTAATAAACGATATCAAAAAAATGGATCAGAAGTAGTTTTTCTAAAACATGATGGGTATAAAAAAAAATTTTCTGCTATTTGTTCTAGAACTATAGAAGTCAATAGATCCGGAAAAAATATTGCTGTATTAGATCATATAAACTCAGATAAGTTGTTAAAATTTCATATTAGAATTCATTTAAACCCTAAAATAAAAACATCATTATCTTTGGATAAGAGAACAGCGATATTAATTATTGATGATCAAGGTTGGAATTTTAGTTTTCAAGGTGATACAATTCTATCATTAGAACCTAGCATTTTTGTACAAGATAATGGGCAAGTAAAGAAAACTAATCAATTAATTTTGTATGGAGAAACTTTGAAAGAAAATACCGAAGTACTGTGGGGTTTTACAAAAAATTAATATTTAAGATATAATACAGCCAGCTACGGATAAACCCACGCCGAAACCCATCAAAAGGTATTTTTTATTATCAGGAAATTTATTATTATTCTGTAAAATATTGATGGCAATTGGAATAGTCGCTGATACAGTATTTCCAATATTTTCTATTTCATTAAACCATTTCATATCTTCAATATTTAATTTTTTTTTTAATTTATTTAATACTACAGCACTAGCTTGATGAAAAATAAAAGTGTCTATATCTTCCATTTTATAATTTGCTTTGTCTAATAATTCATGCGTAGCTTCAGGTACTAGGTTTAGTGAAAACTTTAGAACAGCTGGCCCATCCATATAAAGCTTATTTTTTTTTTCATTTACTGTTAGAAATTGACCACCATCGCCTGATGTTTTAAATACAAAAGGACCAATTTTAGTTGATGAAGACCTTTCTATAATAATAGCAGCTGCTGCATCACTAAATATGGGCCTAGAAGTTCTATCTTGTTTTGAAATATATTTTGAATAATGATCAGCACATATGATTAAAATTCTAGATGCGTTGTCATTTTTTATTAGTGCAGTAGCTGTGGATAGTGCATATACAAAACCAGAGCATCCTTGATTAATGTCAAAAGCTAAAGAGTTTTTTTTTATGCCTAGTTTATCTTGAAGGTGGCAAGCTCTAGTCGGTAGTGGTAGGCTTGGTGACTGAGTGACGTAGATAATTCCATCAATATCTTTATTTATAGATTTTTCTATACATTTTCTGCCAGCTTTTATGCTGAGTGACTCAGGAGTTTCGTTATCTCCAAGTATATGTCTAAATTTTATACCCGTTTTAAGAAGAAGTCTCTCATAATCCCAGTCCTTGTTTAAATGACATAATTCCTTTAAACTTTCTTTTTTTTGTCCTAGCTCATAATGACTTGATATAATTGTTACCATCTATTTTCTTACTAAAAATTAAAGAATATTTTCTTTATATATGTTATGTAGCTAATATAACTGATAAAAAAAAAAATATGCAAGATTTTTATGGTTTCTTTTCTACTAATAATAGTTTTTTAAAAGTATTATGTATGCTTTTAACAACTATGCTAACCTTAATTGTAGCAAAGAAAATATTCTTTAAGCTAGGATTTGTAGATAAGCCTAATTATAGGTCTAGCCATAAAAAACCTGTAGCTCTTGGAGCGGGAATTATAATAATTCCATTTATAGTTTTTTATTCTATTTTTAATAATTATGAATGGAATAAAAATATATTATCTAGTCTTTTGATACTTTTTTTAATTTCAATTTGGGATGACATTAAAAACATTAAGCCTCTACCTAGACTTTTTTTTCATTTTATTGCTATAGCCATATATGTATTTTTATACTTAAATCCAAAAATACAACAAATATATGACTATGATAAAATTGTAATGTATTTTTTTAGTGTATTCTTAATGTTTGGTATTACTTGGTTTATTAATGCTTTTAATTTTATGGATGGCATAAATGGTATTACATCTGTTGAAGTAATCTCCATTTGTTTAAGTTTAATTACTATAAATTTTTTTCTTAATAAAGAAATCAATGTTTTAGTTTTTTCTATTTTAATTATTGTCTCTGCTTTCTGTTATTTTAATTGGTCTCCAGCTAGTATATTTTTAGGTGATGCAGGAAGTATTCCTTTAGGTTTTATAACTATTTTTTTATTACTGGAACTTGCATTAGAAGGTATGTGGGTAGCAGCAATAATTTTACCACTTTATTATTTAATGGATACAGGTATTACTTTGATAAAAAGAGTATATAATAAGAAAAAAATTTGGAAGGCTCATAAAGAACACTATTATCAGCAAGCAATACAAAATGGTTTTTCACATAGCTATGTAAGCTTGAAATTAATTCTTATAAATTTAGGTTTATTTTTTCTTTCTTTTTCTGCAGTAATATATCAAAATAATTTAATCTTTTTTGTCATATCAATATTCTGGTGTTCATATTTTATGTTTTCGTTTTCAAATAAAAATTGAGTTAATATGAAAAGTTTTCTTAATTTTAAAATATTAATAGCTATATTTATTGATTTATTTTTATCTGGCTTATCAATAAATATATCTAATTATATACGGTTGAATTTTTTAGAGGATATTAGTCTAGAAACTTTATGTGCTAGTTTATTATTGCCTTTAATTTTTATTATTTTAGGCATATATAAATTTCCTTGGAAGTACTTTTCTATCTCTGATTTATGGTCATTAGTAAAGGCATGTCTCTTAGCTAATATTTTAATTTTCTTGACAATATTTATTTTTAATAGATTAGAAAATATTCCTAGATTAGTACTTATATTGAATTTGTTTACATTAGTTTTTTTTACAGGAAGTATTAGAATAATTTATAGATCTTTATCTGAAAAATTTGCTTTTTTTTCGTCTGAAAATAAGTCAAGAATACCTACTTTATTGATAGGTGCAGGTGACAATGCAGACTTTTTTATAAGAGCAACAGAGCGAAGTGACGCTATATATAATGTTATTGGTATAATTCATTTGGATGATAATAAAAATAAAGAATTTTTAATTAGAGGAGTACCAGTCTTAGGCGGAGTAAAAAATTTAAATACAGTTTTAGATAAATTACAATTAAATAATAAATCTCCTCAAAAAATTATAATTACTTCAAGAAGCTTACATGCGACTGATATATCAAATATTATGAAGATTGTAGATGCAAAGGGAATGACTATAGGAAGATCCCAATCGCCTAATCAGTTAATAGAAGGAAATAGCATTAATTCACAAGTAAAAGATATCAGTATAGAAGACCTATTAGGCAGAAGACAAAATAAACTTGAAAATAGTAAAATGAAAACATTTTTAAAAAATCAGACAGTTTTGATAACAGGAGCTGGGGGCAGTATAGGAAGTGAATTAGCTAGAACAATTATATCATTTGGATTAAAAAAACTAATATTATTGGATATAAATGAAAATTCCATATTCAATTTAACGCAGGAGTTTAAAAATCAACTGCAAAAAAAAATATTTGTTTAATCTATTGTAACATAAGAAATAGTAAGGAATTAGAAAATGTTTTTATAAAACATAAACCTAATATTATCTATCATGCAGCTGCATTAAAACATGTTTTTATATGTGAGGATAATCCATCTGAAGCAATCAGGACAAATATATTTGGAACATATTTATTAGCTAGTTTAGCAGAAAACTATAAAATAAAATGTTTTGTTTTAATATCTACAGATAAAGCAGTTAATCCTTCAAGTGTTATGGGGGCAACAAAAAAATTCGCTGAAAGTATTATTCAATCTAAAGATAGATACTCAAAATATACTCGTTTTATAACTGTAAGATTTGGAAACGTACTTGGTTCGCAAGGTTCAGTAGTACCTCTTTTTAAAAAACAGATCTCTGAAGGGGGCCCTATCACGGTTACAGATAAAGAAGTTACGAGATTTTTTATGACTATCAATGAAGCTGTGGCATTAGTATTAAATGCTACCTTAGAACAGTACCAAGCTAAAGAAGATCTTAGAGGTTGTGTGAGTGTTTTAAATATGGGAGCATCGATTAAAATAGATATATTAGCAAAACAAATGATTAAGTTAGCTGGTTTTATTCCTAACAAACAGATTAAAATTGTATATACAGGTCTTAAAAAAGGTGAAAAATTACATGAGGCTCTTTATGGTAAAATAGAAAAAAAAGTAGATATAGGAGACAAAGGCTTTTTTTTAGTAAAAAGTAAATTATATGACGAGAAAAGTTTAATAAAAAAATTAGATAGCTTGAAAAAAAGCTATAATTACAGTACTAATAGACTTAAAAAAAATCTCTTTAAATTAATCAAATGAGTAAAACATTAATAATAAGAAAAAGTTTGATATCAGTATCAGACAAGAAAAATATAGTTTCATTTGCTAAGGAATTGGTTAAATACAATGTTGAGATAATATCAACTGGCAATACTTTTAAGCATTTAAAAAAAAATAAAGTTTATACTAAAAACATTGAATCAGTTACTTCTTTTCCTGAAATATTAAATGGAAGGGTAAAAACTCTTCACCCGAAAGTTTTCGGAGGTATTTTAGCTAATAATGAAGATAAATCTCACCTAAAACAACTAAATAAACATGCTATTTCAGAAATTCAGTTGGTGGTAGTAAACTTATACCCATTTCAAAACACTATCAGAGTAACAAAGGATATTAATAAATGTATTGAGAATATAGATATTGGAGGGCCATCTTTAATTAGAGCCGCTGCAAAAAACTTCTTTTCTACTGCTGTAATCACTGATCTAGATGATTATAAAAAAGTTATAAAAGATATCAAAAAATTTGGAGGTATATCTCTTGAATTGAGAAGACTTTTGGCTTTAAAAGCATTTAAAAAAACAATGCTATACGACAGAGAAATTTTTAAATGGTTTGCAGGTAACATAGAAAATAGTAAAGATGAATATTTATTTATAGACGGTAAAAAAATTCATGACTTAAGGTACGGAGAAAATCCTCACCAAGATGCAAGTATATATAGTTTTGATATTAATGATCAAGATAGGTTTTTTAAACAAATACATGGCAAAGAACTATCTTTTAACAACTTAAATGATTTAAGAGCTGCTTTATCATTACTAGCTGAATTTAAAAATCCCAGCGCAGTTATAATCAAACATGCTATACCTAGTGGTGTAGCAGAGAGTAATAATATTTATAATGCATGCATAAAAGCACTTCAGGCAGATGAGTTAAGTGCGTTTGGAGGAGTAGTATCTTTAAATGGAAGTGTAGATAAAAAGTTGGCACTTAAGTTAAGTGCTATTTTTTTAGAAGTTATTGCTGCAAAATCTTTTACTAAAGAAGCTATAGAGATACTTAGCCAAAAGAAAAATTTAAGAATAATTAAAATATTAAATCTTAAAAAATTTGAAAAAAGCAGACCGCAAAATATTATAACAATGCCTGATGTATTTTTAGTTCAAAATAGCGATATAGCTTCTATTAATAAAAAAAATATAAAAATAGTTTCAAAAAGAAAGCCTACCAAACTAGAAATAGATGACTTAATATTTGCAAATAAGATAGTTAAGCATGTAAGATCCAATGCTATAGTGCTCGCAAAAAATAGAGTAACCTTAGGTATTGGTTCAGGAAATACTAGTAGAATAGATTCTGTAAACTTTGCAATTCAAAAATCATCTAGAGCTAATATTAAAAATAAAAAAAATTTTTTATCCGGAGCTGTTATGGCTTCGGACGCATTTTTTCCTTTTCCTGACAGTATAATTCTAGCTTACAAAGCTGGAATTAAATCAGTAATACAACCAGGAGGCTCTATAAAAGATGACATAGTTATCAAAGAAGTAAACAAAAAAAATATTTCAATGGTATTTACTTTTAAAAGATCTTTTAGTCATTAGTAATATTATATTTTAGTTTTTCTCAATATTAAAAGCCCAGCTATCAGAAATAATAATATTGACGCCATGCCTGCGCGTTGACTTTCAAAATATGCTGTAAAGGATGCAACAAGTAGAGGTCCAAAAAAATTAGTAATTTTGCCAGAGACTGCATAAAGACCAAACATCTGATTTAAGTTTTTTTGACTAGATATTGTAACTAATGCAGTTCTACTACTAGATTGTATTGAGCCAATAAAAAATCCTAAAGAAATACCAAGTATCCAAAATAGAATTTTATTTTCTATTAGTAAGATTGAAAGTGCTATAGAAATTAGCCCAATTAATGAGTAGGTTAATATTTTCTTTATACCTATAATATCTTCTAAATAACCTAATATAAGTGAACCAATGGCTGCAGATATATTTAAAGCAATTCCAAAATAAATAATTTCGTAAAAAGAAAAATTAAAAACTCCTGAGGCATATATTCCTCCAAAGCTGAATAAAGTAATTAATCCATCAGTATAAAACATTCTAGCAATTAAAAATTTTAACTTATTTTTTTCCTTAAATGTATTTAGTAATAATTTTAATAATTTTTTAAATGAAACTTTTTTTTTAGAAATATTTTTATTATTATAATTAATTAAAAAAGGTATACTAAAAGTTATATACCAGAAGCATACTACAATTCCGCAAAATCTAATATGTTCATAATTCTCTCTATCTAAACCTAGTAAATTGTTTTCTGGCAAAATTAAAAAAAATAATATAAGTAGTAAGCACAAAATACCTCCTAGATATCCACTTCCCCAAGCAATACCTGAAAATTTTCCTAACGATATTTTACTTTTAAAGTCTAATAATTTTGCATTATAGAATACTTGGCTAAATTCAAAAAAGGTATTTGTTAAAAAAATTATAGCTAATGTGTAAAAAAGAAAACTACTATTAGGCATTGAAAACCATAGAAGAAAACTTCCAGAACAAACTATTAAAGTTGAAAATAGAATAATAATTTTAGATAATTTCTTATTTGCATCAGCTAATAATCCAAATATTGGACTTAGTAAGGCTATAGATATACCAGATAGTGCAATTGTCCAACCCCAATACGATGTTCCTTGTATTTTATTTTCAGCTATTACATTTACAAAATAACTTGAGAATATAAAAGTAATTATCACAGTAGAATATGGTGAATTAGCCCAATCAAATAAATAATAATATAATCTTTTTTTTTTATCTTTTTGCATTATTATTCTCTTTTAGCATTTTTAAAGTTTTACTTATTAGAGCAGCTCTATAAGCATTACTTTTATAGATATTTATTGATTTTTTTATTAGTTCAGGATTAAAAACAGATAACCTTCTCCAGTAGTTATTTACATTTTCTAATGAAAAACCAGCATTAAATGCTAAACGTGTACCTTCTATATCAGCTTCTATTTCTCTATTTTCATTAGACCAAACCAATACACTCTTCATTTGTCTTACTTTAGGTTTATCTAAATAATCTATAGCTAATAAATTAGCTTCATTAGCATTAAAATTTTTGTAATGCAAAATATTATGTGCTAACTCATGTCCGATTAAGAATGCTAATTCGTCACTTGTTTTAGCTAATTTTATTGCTGCCATAGTAATAAAAACCTTTTCTCCATCAGCAAAAGCATTTGGAAATCCAGAAGGAAGAACTTGGACATTATAAGAACACACGGAAACGCCTACCATATCAATAATTAATTCTTCTTTTGATCTTAAAATTTTTAATTTTAGGTTGTTTTCATTTTTCAAAATGAATGCTAATTCTTCTCTAAAGTTTTTAGTGCTTTTATCATTTATTTCTAAAATAATATCATTTGCTAAAAGACCTGCATGAAATGCAGGGCTGTTTTTTGCTACAGATAAAATAATAGGAAAACCTAAAACTTGATACTTATAAAAATATTTAGAGTTAATGCTTTTATTAAATATACTAAGAAATATATTTTGATCTTCCTTAGGTAAATCTTCAATATCTGCGAAAAGACTACCATAAGATTTATTTTTATTATTTTTACATTTATTTTTATTTTTTAACAGGATAGGCCAGCTTATTTTATGAAGCATTTTAGTTGCTGAGGCCATTTCATTAATTAAGATTTTCTTTTGTATCAATATTTCTTTTTCTTCTGCAAAAGTTATATCATTTTTAAAATGACTATTTTTATTGTTAGAACATGATACTATTGATAGGAAAAGAAAAAATATATATATGTAATTTTTATAATGCATAATTGAACAAGTTAAACAATTAAATTATAATAAAAGTATGTATAAAAAAAAACCTAAAGTTTTTATAACAAGACGATTACCTAGTAAGATAGAAACTAGAATGATGGAGTTATTTGATACTACGTTGAACGAAAAAGATGTATTATTAAATGAGTCTCAGTTAATAAATGTTTTTAGAAATTATGATATAATAGTACCTTCCATAGCGGATAATATTTCTAAGACAGTTATTGAAAGTGCTACTGATAAAACAAAGTTAATAGCCAATTTTGGAGCAGGTATCGATCATATTGATCTAAAAAGCGCTAAAAATAAGCAAATAATAGTAACAAACACCCCAGGACTATTGGCTGAAGATACAGCTGACTTAGTATTAGCGTTAATGCTAGCACTCCCTAGAAGAATATATGAGGGTTCGAAGATAGTAGCTCAAGGCAAGTGGAATGGATGGAGTCCAACACATATGTTAGGACAAAGAATCAGTGGAAAAAGATTAGGTATACTTGGTATGGGAAGGATAGGGCAAGCAATTGCTAAACGAGCAAAAGTCTTTGGTATATCTATTCATTACCATAATAGAAAACAGCTTCCTGCTCAGATGGAAGAAATATTAGAAGCAACTTATTGGAAAAATTTAGATGATATGGTTAAAAGAATGGATATGGTATCAATAAATTGTCCATTAACGGATAAAACAAAAGGCATAATATCAAATAAAATACTTGGTTTAATGATGCCGAATTCCTATATAATAAATTCTTCTAGAAGTGAAATTATTGATGAGATTGCTTTAGTTAAATTGTTAAAAGAAAAGAGAATAGCTGGAGCGGGATTAGATGTTTTTAGCGCAGAGAAAAAAAGTAATACAGAGCTTTTAGATTTACCTAATACCATTTTAATTCCTCATATGGGATCTGCTACTGTTGAAGGAAGAATAGAAATGGGAGAGAAAGTAATTATAAATATCAAAACATTTATAGATGGACACAATCCTCCTAATAGAATCATATAAAAATAATTTCACCCTGTTTGTTAGAGTTCAGAATTGAATACATGCTGATAGGTTTTATATCTATTAAGTTAGTAATATCTTTGGAAGATATATTTAAAAATTCTAAAGCTGTTTCACAATAAAACGTTTTTACTTCTAGTTCTTTGCAATATAAGAATAATTCTTCGATCGAACTCATATTTTTTAGCTCTAATTTTTTATAAATTTTTTTTTCATCATAACATTTCCAATTTTTTTTAATAAAATTACATGAATATCCGGATATAAAGACTGAAACATTTTTATTTATTGCTCTCAAAGATGAAGCTAATGTTAGGGCATAATGAAATTTATAAAAATCTTTACTAAAAGAGATAATTAAATAATCAGAATTAAAATTTTTCTTAATCATTTTTTTTGCCTGAGCATAGTTTACAATTAGGATCTTTAATAACTTTGATTTTTCTAAAAGTATTATTTAATAAATCATATATATTTAAGAAACCTGCTAATGAGTTTCCTATTTTTAAAGTTTCTTTTATAATTTCGGTGGCTTGTAGAGATCCAAAAACACCTCCTATGCTTCCTAATACTCCATTGCTAGAGCAATTATTTGAATTATTATCAATTGGTTCATTTGCAAAAAGGCATCTGTAACATGGTAATTTTTTGCTGTTTTTCCAAGTAGATATCTGACCTTCATATTTTGTTATAGCAGCAGAAACTAGTGTTTTTTTTAATTTATAACATGTATCAGCTACTAAAAATCTGGTTTTGAAGTTATCACTACCATCAGCTATAATATCGTTTTTAGAAATTAAATCATTAATATTATGTTCATCAATTCTAGAGTTTATTTTAGTAATATTTATTTCAGGATTGATTTGATCAATAAAATTTTTTGCACTATCAACTTTAAACTTACCTATATTGTAAGTGCTATGAATGACTTGTCTTTGTAAATTTGATAGCTCTACTTTATCACTGTCTATTATTGTAATATTTCCAATTCCTGCGGCGGCCAAATACATTAATAAAGGACTGCCTAAGCCCCCAATTCCAATTACTAAAACCTTGGCTTGCAATAGTTTATACTGACCCTCTCCTCCAATTTCTGGAAGTAAAATATTTCTAGAATATCTATCTATATCTTTATCATTTAAATTCATTACAAATACTTAGGCTAAAGTCCAGTCGAACCAAAGCCTTTTTTTCCTCTTTTTGTATTACTTAAAATTTCTTTTACAAAACTTATATTTGCTTTATACGTTGGAGAAATAACTAGTTGAGCTATTCTCATGCCAGGAGTAATTAAAAATTCACTTTCTCCTAAATTAATCAAAACAACCTTTATTTCTCCTCTGTAATCGCTATCGATCGTACCAGGAGAATTAAGAACAGTGATACCATTATTAGCTGCTAGGCCTGATCTTGGTCTTACTTGTGCTTCAAAACCTTGGGGTATTTCTATGATTATACCGGTAGGAATAATATTAAAATCTTTAGATTTAATCTTTATATTTTTTTTAACACCAGCTTTTAAGTCTAATCCAGATGCTTGAAGTGAGCTATACTCTGGTTTTCCTACAGCATTATTTAGTATTTGAATTTTTACATTAATTTCTTTCATTATTATTTAATTGAAGGATGGTAATATTACTTCTTTAATTATTTTTTTTGCCAATTTTTTCTTATTCATTTTTTTTATTTTAAGAAAAGTGCCTTTATGGTTCATAACATTTACTTCATTCATGGGGCTACCAAAAACATTTTTTGTTTTAGAAACATTGTTTGCTATTATAATATCACATTTTTTTTGTTTAATTTTTTTCATTGCATTTTCTTCTAAGTTTTTTGTTTCAGCCGCAAACCCTATCACTAGCCTTGGTCTATCTTTGTGAGATGAAATACTTTTAAGTATATCAGGATTATTCAATAATTTTAATTTTGGCACAGAAGGACTTTTTTTAATTTTATGTTTATTAGCTTTTACTTTCCAATCTGTTACTGCAGCTACTGATATAAACAAATCTTTAGGAATTTTTTGTAAACAAGCTTTTAACATTTCTTCAGCAGTTTCTACTCGAATAAAATTAGACAAATTAGATGGGATTTCAAGGTTAGTAGGACCTGAAATTAAAGATACTTCAGCTCCATTTAGAATAAGTTCTTCAGCTAGAAGATAACCTTGAATTCCAGAGGATTTATTACTTATAAATCTAACAGGATCTATAGGTTCATGGGTAGGGCCTGCAGTAACTAAAGCTTTTATTCCTTCAAGTGGCTTAGTTTTAGAAAATTGTATATTTATAAAATTCAGGACATCTTCTGGTTCAGCCATTCTACCTAAACCATAGTCGCCGCAGGCTAATTTACCTTCATTGCCCAAAATGAATGAGTAATCTAAACTTTCAAGGTATTTTATGTTTTTTTGAGTAATTTTATTGTTGAACATATTTATATTCATGGCAGGAGCAATCAAAACTTTTGTTTTAGAGGCTAACAAAACGGTTGAAGCTAGGTCATCAGCAAATCCGTTGCTAATTTTTGCTATAAAATGGCATGATGCAGGCATAACTAAAATTAAATCATGCATTTTTGCAAGTTTAATATGGCCCATTTCTGTTTCATCTGTTAAGTCAAATAAGTCGTCATACACTTTACTTTCCGAAAGAGAAGAAACCGAAAGGGGAGTCACGAATTTTTTAGCAGATTTTGTCATAATTACATTAATTAGAAATTTTTTTTCTTTTAACATTCTTATAAGGTAAAGAGCTTTATAAGAAGCAATGCTACCTGTAATTATAATTAAAATTTTTTTTTGCATTAAACCTTACTAAATACATTAAGTATTGCTATACCACCAAAATATTTTACATCATTGTAGCAAAAAAACCCATTTTTGTTAAAAATATTCTTCAATTCTGGATTAAGATAAAAACTTCGAATGGAATCAGATAAATATTGATAAGCGCTTTCATTTTTTGCCACTAGTTTTCCTATTTTAGGAATTATATTGTCACAGTAAAAATCGTAGGTTGGTTTAAAAGTTTTACTGTATGAGGGAGAAAATTCTAGACAATATACTTTTCCTCCAAATTTTAAAATTCGAAAACATTCTTTTATAGCCTCATCTATATTTGCAAAATTCCTTAATCCAAATGATATTGTTATAAGGTCCAAAGAATTGTCAGGTAGCGCTATCAATTCTGCTGAACCATTTATATATATTATATTTTTATTTTTAATTCGTTCTTGAGATTTTTTTATCATTTCATAGCTTAAATCATAAATAATGATAGTGCTTTCTTTGTATTTCTTAAAAAGGTGCTTGCTGACATCACCTGTTCCTCCAGCAAGATCTAATATTATAGAAGGAGAAACTACATCAATATTTTTTACTAAATCTCTTTTCCATATTCTGTGTAGTCCAAAGCTCATTAAATCATTCATTAAGTCGTATTGATTTGAAACATTATTAAAAAGATTTTTTACTAGCTCTTTCTTAGTTTTAATTTTGACTATTTTTTTTCCGAAATTTGTTTTATTCATATTATAACTTTTATTAATATTTATATTATGCCAGAATTACCAGAAGTTGAAACTGTTTGTAGAGGCCTATCTAAAAATATTATTGGTTTAACTATTAAAAAATTAATTGTTTACAATAATAAACTTAGATATTCAATTCCCAATGACTTAAGAAAAAAAGTATTACATTCAAAAATAAAGGCAATAATTAGAAGAGGTAAGTACGGTTTAATTATGTTAAGTAATGATAAAATAATTATTTTTCATTTAGGTATGACAGGGATTTTTAAAATAGCTTTTAAAGATACTGAAAAGGTTAAGCATGATCATTTAATGATTGAATTTGATCAAAACGTTTGGCTTACTTATAATGATGTTCGAAAGTTTGGGTATATTGAATTAACACAAAAACCATTTGATATATTTAATCTTAAAAATTTAGGGTATGAACCTTTTATGTCTTCGTATTATTCAGATTTTTTATTTTATAAAATAAGAAAGCGTACTGGAACTATAAAAGATATCTTATTAGATCAAAAATTTATTTGTGGCATTGGTAATATCTATGCTAGTGAAATATTATTTGCAGCAAATATCATTCCTTTTAAAAAAGGAATAAATATTAAGAAACATGAATTCTTTAAACTCTTGAAAGAAATAGAAAATATTCTTAGAATAGCTATAAGACAAGGTGGATCTAGTATTAAAAATTATGCTAATCCAGATAATGAATTAGGATATTTCCAAACACGATTTCAAGTATATAATAGAGAAGGATTATCTTGTTATAATTGTAAAAGTTTGATAGCAAGAGTTAAACAAAGTGGCAGATCGTCATTTTTTTGTATAAAATGTCAAACTTAGTAAAACTGGAAGGGATTATGATAAAATTTGAAAATATTCTTTTTAATAAGAAAGGTAAAATTGCTACTATTACATTGAATAGACCGAAGTACTTGAATGCATTGTGTGATCAATTAATAAAAGAACTTAATGATTTATTAGATCAACTAGAAAAAGATGATGAGATTCATGTAGTAGTACTTAAAGGAAGTGATAAAGCATTTGCAGCTGGAGCTGATATAAATGAAATGAAAGATTTAACACTAATCTCTCATATCAAAAAAGACTTTATAAAACCTTGGGAAAGAATAAGTATATTTAAAAAACCTATTATAGCAGCTGTTTCTGGTTATGCTCTTGGTGGGGGATGTGAGATTGCTATGATGTGCGATATAATCATAGCTTCAGATGATGCTAAGTTTGGGCAACCTGAAATAAACTTAGGAACCATCCCAGCTGCAGGTGGAACACAAAGACTTGTTAAAGCAGTAGGAAAATCGAAAGCTATGGAGTTAGTGTTAACGGGAGCAATAATAAATGCTGAAGAAGCTTTANNGTTTGGNNTGGTATCAAAAGTAGTNCCTNTAAATAGTCTAGAAAANGAAACAAATAATTTAGCAGNNTCTATAGCNTCTAAGTCTCTTCCTATCTTAATCTNNGCAAAAGAAGCAATTTTNAGNTCTTTTGANTCNACTTTATCTGAAGGNATGGTTANTGAGAGAAGNCTTTTTCATTCAACTTTTGAATTNCAAGANAGAAAAGAAGGAATGTTNGCATTTTTAGAAAANNGAANACCNAANTTTAAAAATAATTANTAGNTTTANNATTGAAAAAAAANAAAAATTGTATATGTTANNANNNTTTAGGAGNAAATATGGCTAATACAAGTTCAGCTAAGAAAAAAGTNAGAGTTATTGAAAGAAAAACTNTNTCTAGAGATATGTATAANAATAANATTAAAACNTACATNAAAAANNTCGAATCGTTAATAATTGAAAAAGACCAGAAATCTGCCATGGAACTACTTAAAAAAGTTGACTCTAAATTACAAGCTTCAAAAAATAAAAAAATTTTTTCTAAAGGTAGAATCTCCCGTATTCAAAAAAGACTGAATTCAAGGATTGTTCAGTTAAAACAAAAATAATTTAAATTTTATCTTTCAAAGTTTTTTCAATTATATATCTTATACATATATAAAAAATTTAATACTTAGTTTCATAAGAAATTATAGCTTATGATTAGGGGAGTGCTTTGAAAAATTTTAATGTTGAAAAGTTAAATAGTAGTGAAGAAATAGTATTAAATAATTTATTTATGACGGTCCAAGCTAAATTAGTTGAAGAAGTGGGACAGTCAGCTTTTAAAAGCTGGCTGGGATTATTGAGGTTATATGAATTAAAAAATGATGTATTGTATTTATCTTTGCCTTCAAGCTTTTTGAGTGATTGGGTCATACCTCATTATGGTAATAAGGTAGATACTATATGTAAGAAAATCTTTGTAGGTATTAAAAAAACTAAAATAATAGTAAATAATAAAATTAACAATAAAGCTAACAATTTTCAGGATTTTGTAAGTTTAACCTCAAAAAATAATTTAAAAAATAACCCGTCGCCTTTAGATCCTCGATTTAATTTTAGCAATTTTGTAGTTGGAAAGTCAAATGAATTTGCATTTGCTGCGGCTAAAAAAGTGGCTGAAACTAATAAAGTATTTTTTAATCCTTTATTTCTATTCGGTGGAGTAGGTCTTGGAAAAACTCACCTAATGCATTCAGTAGCATGGGATATTCAATCAAGAAATCCAGATAGAAAAGTTGTATACCTCTCCGCTGAAAAATTCATGTATGAATTTGTTAAGTCCTTACGTCACAAAGATATAATGTCTTTCAAGGATAAATTTAGATCAGTTGATGTTCTGATGATTGATGATATTCAATTTATAGCAGGTAAAGATAGTACTCAAGAAGAATTTTTTCATACTTTTAATTCATTAGTGGATCAGAAAAAGCAAATTATAATAAGTGGAGATCGCTCACCTTCTGATTTAGATGGAGTTGGTGAAAGATTAAGGTCAAGATTGAGCTTTGGCATAGTAGGAGAACTGTATAAAACTGACTATGAGTTAAGATTAAATATTCTAGAGTTAAAAGCTAAAGAGAGTCCCAATATTAAAATTGATAGAGAAATAATAGAATTATTAGCAAAAAAAATTACTTCAAACGTTAGAGAGCTGGAAGGAGCATTCAGAAGGTTATGCGCGCATGTTGAATTAGTTAATAGACCTTTAAATATGGATATAGCAAAACAGATACTTCATGATATATTCAAAGCAAACAACAGAATTGTAACTGTAGAAGACATACAAAAAAAAGTATCAGAATATTTTAATATTAGACAAAGTGATATGTTATCAACAAGAAGGTCTAGAGTCATTGCTAGACCAAGACAGGTGGCCATGTTTTTATCTAAGGCCTGTACTACAAAATCTCTACCTGAAATAGGTAAGTTATTTGGAGGTAGGGATCATACTACAGTAATTCATGCAGTAAAAAAGATAGAAAGCTTATGTAAAACTGATATGNCTTTTNCTGAACATATAAATNTTTTAAAAAAGNCTTTNTTCTNATAGGACNTAATTATTGGAATTTATTTAGAATTTGTTTATAATNCTATANTTAGTATATNAATTTTTACANTATACTAAAGANATTAATGAAATAGGTATTAGGNATGAAAGCTATTATAGAAAAAAAGAAGTTAATGCAGGCATTATCTCANCTTCATGGAGTNGTAGAAAAGAGAAANACTATACCAATCTTAGCAAATGTTTTAATTGANGCTCANGATAANTTTTTGTCTCTAGCTGCTACTGANATGGAAATNGCAGANCTTCAAAAAGTNTCTTGTGANNTAAAACAAAATGGNGTAATTACTACTCCTGCTCANGTTCTTCATGATATTGTNAGAAAANTACCAGAAAANGCTTTNATNGAACTTGAAAGTTTTGAAGGNAAAAAATTNGAAATNAAAACTGACAAAATATCTTTTTCTTTGATGTGTTTAAANCCAAAAGATTTTCCAGANATNCATNCNGGAAGTTTTCCGGACAGTTTTGAAATTCAAGCGGAAAAATTATCGAGATTAATTGATAAAACCTTATTTTCTGTATCTACTGAAGAAACTAGGTATTATTTAAATGGTATTTATATTCATTCTGTAAAAGAAGAAAACGAAGAAAAGTTGAGAGTTGTAGCTACTGATGGTCATAGGTTATCTAGGTTAAGCACCGAATTACCATTAAATGCCAATAATTTACAAGGAGTTATAATTCCTAGAAAAACAGTTATAGAACTAAGAAAAATAATAGATAGTAAGCAAAATACAGTAAAAATACAGCTGTCAAAGAATAAGATTAGGTTTATTGTTGATAATATTTCCTTAACTTCTAAATTGTTAGATGGTGCGTTTCCTGATTATGAGAAAGTTATTCCTAATAATAATACTAAAGAGCTTATTATTGACAATAAAGAATTTATAGACGCAGTTGATAGAGTATCTACACTTTCTTCAGATAGAACAAGAGCTATAAAATTCGAATTAAGCAATAAATCACTTACAATTAGTGCCGAAAACCCTGACCAAGGTAGTGCAAAAGAGTATTTAAATGTTCACTATACTGGAGATAATTTAGAGATCGGTTTTAATTCGAGGTATCTATTGGATATAGCAAAACAAATAAGCGGGGCACAAGTTAAATTTTTACTTTCAGATAAACTTTCTCCCACTTTAATATTTGATGATGATGACAAGCAAGCTTTATATTTATTAATGCCCATGCATATATAAATGAGACTTGGTTAATGTTCAACAAGGTTGAAAAAGAAGATTATAATTTTATAAAAAGTCTAAGGATTAGGAGCTTTAGAACGCATAACGATATCATGTTAGAACCAGGTAAATCTTCAGTATTAATTGTTGGATCGAATGGTGTAGGAAAAACTAGTATACTTGAAGCTATTTCTATATTTTCTTACGGAAAAGGTATTAGAAATGCAAAGTTCTATGACATGATAAACAAAGAGAAAAACAGTTTCTTAATTGATTTACAGTTATATATAAGAGAAAATATTATTATGGAATATCAGACATCTTTTAATAAATTGAATAAGACGAGAAAATTAATGATTAACGATAAAGAAAATAAAGTGAATAACTCTCGTAGAGACATTCCAATGTTATGGATAGCTCCTTACACTGAAAAAATATTTTCAGGAGCAGCTAGTTTAAGAAGATCTTTTATTGATAAATTGGTGAATACTTTTGATAATACGCATTCAATTAGATTAAATGAGTATGAAAAGAATATTAAACAAAGAGCTAAATTATTAAAGGATAATCTAAATGACATTAACTGGATAGAAACTTTAGAAAAACAATTATCTCAATTATCAGTAGCCATTTGTTCTGCTAGATTAGATTTAATGGATAGATTATCATTTCATTTACAAAATTCAGTAGTTTCTTTTCCTAAATTAGAGATTGGATTTATAGACTCAATTGAAACTCAGTTAATGCAAAAACCAGCAATTGATGTAGAAGGTAATTTAAAAGAAGAATTATCAGCAAACAGAGAAGTTGATAGGTTATTAGGTGGTAGTAGAGTTGGATGCCACAAAACTGACTTAATGGTAAAAAATTTACAAAATAACCTTTCTGCTGAGCTATGTTCGTCAGGAGAGCAAAAGTCTATTTTAATATCATTAGTTCTATCAGCAGCTGCAGCTTTTATGCAATATACTAAAAAATCTCCAATTATCTTGTTAGATGAAGTTTTTACACATCTTGATTTACAAAAGAAATGTTGTCTTTTGGAAAAGTTAGTAGATTTAGAATCACAAATTTGGATAACTGCAACTGAAAATGAAAAATTTTTTCAAAATAAAAAGAATTTTTGTTATCATCACTTAACTGAAAATGGGTTACAAAATGTCTACTAAAAATAAAAAAAAGAATTTAAGTTACAATGCTGACTCTATCAAAGTATTAAAAGGTTTAGAGGCTGTTAAAAAAAGACCAGGTATGTATATTGGGGATACTGATGATGGTAGTGGTCTTCATCACATGGTATTTGAGGTTGTTGATAATTCTATAGATGAAGCTTTGGCAGGTCATTGTGATCAAATTCTAGTTTTTATCAATAAGGATGGTTCTGTGACAGTTCAAGATAATGGGCGAGGTATTCCTATTGATAAGCATTCAGAAGGCACTTCTGCTGCAGAGGTAATTATGACAAAACTTCATGCAGGAGGTAAGTTTGATGATAATTCTTATAAAGTTTCTGGTGGTTTACACGGAGTAGGAGTATCTGTGGTAAATGCTCTCTCTAAAAAATTAATTTTACATATATTTAGAGATAATGCAGTTTATGAATTACAATTTTCTGATGGTAATACTATCGTACCTTTAAAAAAGGTCGGAAAAAATGATATTAAAAACGGTACTAAATTAACTTTTTATCCTTCTGATAAAATATTTTCAAATATTAATTTTGACTTTAACATTTTAGAAAGAAGATTACGTGAATTGGGCTTTTTAAATTCCAATATAAAAATATCACTAAAAGATAATAGAGTTGAACCTGTAAAAGAAAAAAACTTTTTTTATACAGGAGGACTCTCAGAGTTTGTACTATGGATGTCCAAAAATAGTCAACCACTTCATTCCAAGGTGATAAATATTAATGGAGACAAAGATTCAATTAAAATAGAGGCCTCACTTAGATGGACTGATACATATAATGAAAGTGTTAAAAGTTATACAAATAATATTCCTCAAAGAGATGGAGGAACACATCTTGCTGGGTTTAGGGCAGCATTGACAAGAGTTTTATCAAAGTATGTTAAGGAAAATAGTGGTGGAAAAAAAGATAAATTAAATTTTACTGGAGAGGATATGAGAGAAGGTATTTTTGCCATAGTTTCTATAAAAGTGCCTGATCCTAAATTTTCATCTCAAACAAAAGATAAATTAGTATCATCAGAGGTAAGGCCAGCTGTTGAAGGTATTGTGAATGAACAGTTATCCCATTGGATGGAAGAGAATCCTTCAGATGCAAAGTTAATTTGTAAAAAAATTATTGATGCAGCATCAGCTAGGGAAGCAGCAAGAAAAGCAAGAGATTTATCAAGAAGAAAAAATGCATTAGATATAAGTAGTTTGCCTGGAAAGTTAGCAGATTGCCAAGAAAAAGATGCAGAGAAGTCAGAACTATTTTTAGTTGAAGGAGATAGTGCTGGAGGTTCAGCTAAGCAAGCAAGGAATAGAATTTTTCAAGCTATTTTGCCGTTGAGAGGAAAAATTTTAAATACTTGGCAGCCTAGAATTTCCTCAGTTTTAGCTTCTAATGAAATAGGAGCTATGATTACTGCTATGGGGACTGGCATAGATAAAGATTTTACACTTGATAAATTAAGATATAACAAAATTATTATAATGACTGATGCGGATGTAGATGGATCACATATACGTACTTTGATATTGACCTTTTTCTTTAAATATATG
The DNA here is from genome assembly GCA_002170595.1 of Alphaproteobacteria bacterium TMED62. Lineage (GTDB taxonomy): Bacteria > Pseudomonadota > Alphaproteobacteria > TMED109 > TMED109 > TMED131. Next base: position 69,464 of record NHDP01000017.1, on the reverse strand, counting down.
AAAGAAATAATTAAAAAAGGACATTTATATGTTGCTCAGCCGCCACTCTTTAAAGTAAAAAGGGGGAAAAGTGAGGTTTATTTAAAGGACGAAGACAGTTTAGATCATTTTTTAATAGAAAGTTCTATTAAAGACTTCACACTTAACTATGGTAAAGAACAGATAGAAATGGTAGGAGAGCCTTTACTTAACTTATTAAAAAATACCTACTTACAGGCTAAATTAATTAATAGTATCATTAGTGATTTAGATAATAAAATTTTGCAATCTTTATTAGTTAATGGTTTTGCTAATTTTAATGATTTTACTGATTATAATAAATTAAATAAATTTTGCTTAAATTTAGAAAAGCATTTAAATCTGCAAAATAATAATCACGAAAGTTGGCAGTGTAATTTTATTTTAGATAAGAAGCTTATTAATATTAAACATATTAGTAATGAGCTAGAAAAAGATTATACGGTTAAAGAACAATTACTCGTGCTTCCAGAGATCAGGTTATTAAAAAAGTTTAATGAAGAACTAAGTGATATATTTATCAATAAAGTTAGATTAAAAATAGGTGAAAAGTTAATTGAAGTTTTTGGGCCGCTTGATCTATATGATGTGGTTTATAACTTCACCAGAAGAAATTATTCAATTCAAAGATATAAAGGTCTAGGTGAGATGAACCCAAGTCAACTATGGGAGACTACTCTTGATCCGGACTCACGTACATTATTGCAAGTTCAATACAAAGATGAATGGGCTGCAGATGAACTTTTTGGAAAACTTATGGGTGGTAACGTAGAGCCTAGACGTGATTTTATACAGAAATACGCGCTTCAAGCAAACAATATAGATACATAATTTTTAATGAAGACTATAAAGGTTTTATTTTTATTATTATTTTTAATAGTAATAGTATGGGTTTTGTATTGTCTAATAACTTTGCCAAATTTAGCAGGTTTAGGCAATAAAACTAGATTTCCCTCAATAAGCGTATTAGATGACAATAATAAAATTATGGGTTCATCTGGAGACGTGTATGCAGGTAGTATAAAAATAGATGATATTTCTAGAAATTTGATAAAAGCAGTAATATTTACAGAGGATAGAAGTTTTTATAATCATTTTGGGTTGGATTTAAGAGGAATTATCAGAGCAATCTTTTTTAATATTAAGCAGACAAGGTACGCACAAGGCGCATCTACAATAACTCAGCAGTTATCAAAGCTTATTTTTTTAGATAATAAGAAGACCTTATCCAGGAAAATGAGAGAGTTGATGATATCTTTTTATCTAGAATATAACTTTAGTAAAGAAGATATATTAACAATGTATTTAAATAGAGTATATTTTGGATCAGGCTTGTATGGAGTAAAATCAGCTTCTAGAAGATATTTTTCCAAATCTCCTGATAAATTAACATTAGCTGAGTCTGTAATTTTAGCTGGTAGTTTAAAAGCTCCTAGTAAACTTTCTTTTTTTGTAAACAAAAATGCAAGCATTAAAAGAGCAAAATTAATAACCAATTTGTTATTTAAAGAGAATGTTATTTCTGAAAAAGAAAAAATAAAAGCAGATAAAGATTTGATATTTCTTTTAAATAATAAATTTGATGGTAATTCAGTTAAGGTAAGATATTTTATAGACTGGTTATATACTAAAACACCTGCAGAAATTTTAAGGTCAAAAAAAGATTTATTAATAAAATCTACCTTAAGTTCTAGAATTCAAAAAATAGTAAATGAAGCTGTAGAAATAGAATTAAAAAATAAAAATAAAAATATTCAAACTGCTGTAATAGTAATGAACTATGAAGGTGCAGTAAAAGCAATGAAAGGAGGGAATAATTGGAAATTCAGTAAATATAACAGGGCTACTCAGTCTAAAAGACAAGTAGGATCAATTTTTAAAACCTATGTTTATCTTACAGCTTTAAATAAAGGAGTTTCGATTAATGATACAATGTTAGATTCCCCAATAATTAATGAAGAATGGTCGCCGAAAAATTTTGGGGATAAATATTTAGGAAGAATATCTATTAAAAAAGCTTTTGCAAAATCATCTAACGTAGTTGCAGTAAGGTTATCAGATATGATAGGAAGAGATGCTATAATCAATCAAGTAAAAAAATTGGGTGTTACTTCAAGAATATCTAATGAATTATCTCTGCCACTAGGAGTAGCAGCAATGTCTTTAATAGAAGTTGTAGGATCGTATGCTCCTATATGCGGTGATGGTAAACCTACTATTCCATATGGTATAACTGAAATAAATTTGAGAAATGGCAAAAGTTTTTGGAAGAGAGTAAAGCCAGAGAGAGAAAAGATTATAAGTAAACGCGTTAATAGAAATATTAAAAAACTATTAAGAGAAGTAACTATTCAAGGCACAGCTAAAAAATTATCTACTTTATCATTCAATGTTTTAGGAAAGACAGGTACAACTCAAAGTAATAGAGACGCTTGGTTTATAGGATGCGCAAAAGGATATGTAATAGGTATATGGAACGGAAGAGATGATGATAGAAGTATGCAAAATATTTTTGGTTCAACATTGCCTTTAGATATATACAAAAATATTATAGAAAAAATTTAATTTTATTTTCTAATTAATATCGGTGTTCCTACCTCTACATTATTCCATAACTTAAGCATTTGTTTGTTAGATATAGCAATGCATCCCTCAGTCCAATCATTTTGTGAATTATGATAAGTCTTATCATATCTTTCATTAGGCACTCCATGAATCATTATTTGTCCTCCTGGGTGATAATTGAGTTCTAATGCTCTCCTTATATCCCAAGGATTGGGATAAGAAATTTTTATAGCAAGGTAAAAAGAGCTATCTTTAATCTTATCTTCTATAAAATAAAGTCCCTCCGGTGTTTTACCATCTCCCCTTTTTATTTTAGTACCTACTGGTTCAAAGCCAAGTGCAATATTGTATATGTTTATTACCTTGCCTTTACTATATAGAACAATATTTCTTATTTGCTTATTTACTGTAATAAAATCAATATTTTTTTTTCCAAATAATGGAGAAACAAAAAATATAAGTAGTATCAAAAATTTTATCATAAAATAGGAAGGTTTTTTTCTAGATTATTTTCTTCATAAATATAATTATTACTATTTTTGCTAATATTATTAATGCTATTGAAGGTATTACATGATTGGCAGAATGAAGCCCAATTATCATAACTCGCATTGCAGTTAAAACATCTCCATAAAGAAATATTACTACAGTTATTATATAACTTTCTGAACTCTTCAGATATATTTTTGCTAGAATTTAGATCTCTTTCAATTTTGTATAAGTAATAATAGGCATCTTTTGATGGCCTGAAGTTGATTGATTTTTTAAGATCACTTTTAGAGGATCCCCATATTTTTGCTTTATATTTAAATTTTCCTAAAATTAAATGTTTAAAATACAAGTCATTGTTGTGTATTAAGACTTTAGTAACTATTTTCAATTTTGATAAGTTATTATTTTTTTCAAAAGCATAATCTATACATTTTTCAATATTTGGATTAGGATTTTTTAGCCAATAGTTTTTTAAAACTTTTATAATCTCTCTGTTGCTTTTGCCTTTATTAAGTTTGCTATATAATTCCATGAACGGCGGAAAATACTTATTTAATTTTAAAGCTTTTTGTAAAAAAAAATTTGCTTTTTCAAAATTATCTACAAAATAGTAATCTAATGCCATCTGGTAATAGGTAATGCTTAATATTTCTTTATTGAATTTACTTTTAAATGATATTTTTTTTTCTAAATATATAGAGAGTTCTTTCCAATTTTTATTTTCATAGCAAAAGTGAAATACTCCTCTTTTAATCCAGGCAAAATCTATTTTTTTATCCAAGGATTTATTCAAAACATTATTAAATAATTCTTTATCTTTATTTTTAATAGAATAAGAAATTAGACTTTTAATAGCTAATGGTTTTAATATATCTATATCTAACATTTTGGTTAGTAGTATAAATGTATTATTTTGATCACCTTTGTATATAGAGTTTTGTAATTCTAATAAAGTAAGAAGAGGTAGATTTGTTAAAGATTTTTTTGCTATATTCAAGTTTTTTAAAATTCCTTCTTTATTTCCATAGAAAGAAGCAATAATGCCATTATTTAAAGCTTCTGTGGCATTAATGATTTTTTTTTCCTTTAATTTTTTTAGTGTCTTTCTGGGTATATTTATTAAATTTACGATAAAAGATATTATTATGTAGAGTATGAAAATTAGTGATAATAGCAGAGATAAAAATAAAGCAGGAGAAGTTGTTACCTGCCAACCAAACCATTCTATTATTAATTTTCCATCATTGTTAGAAAACCACATAGCTAAAGAGCTTATTAAAGTCATCAGCAATATAAAGAAAAGAATTTTAAACAATTAATTTTTAATATTTAAAGCTGCAGTTGTCTTAGCTAAAATGTTTTCAGCGGCTACTTTTGCGTCCTTTTTAGCTTTAGCCTCTTTTAACCAGACATCAAGAACACCGCGAGCACTTACTTCTAAGGAGTTTATTTCAGCAATTGCTTTTTCTAAATCGCCCTTAGTAATAGCTTCTTCTGCTCTTAATAGAACACCTTCCATACCTTCAATATCTTCACTGTTTGTTGGCTTTATTTTTACTAATTTTGAAATTTCATCTTTTAAACTATCTTTCCAAGTTAAATCGCTTTTAGTTTTTAAAGAATCTCTTAATTCTCCTGCTCTAGCGCTTAATCTAGCGGCTAAATCAGATAAAGTAGGAGCACCGCCTTTGGCAAACCTTAATAAAGCTGGGTCAAGACCCTCCTGCCCAAGTGCAACTAATTGTGGAGAATAAGGAACTCCTGCTTTAAGCCTATCAACTAAACTTTTCGCTAAGTATAGACGATTAGATAACTCTGATTTACTAGAAGATAACATTAATTTTGAAGTATTTTCAATTATTTTCTCTAATTCTGAAATTTTATTCTTACTTACTTTATCAGAAGTTTCAATCTTTTGATTATTTGCATTGGTTATATTAAATAATTCTTCTATTTTATTATTATATTCAGAAATTATATTTTCATTATTTAGATTATTTTTTTCAGCGGCATCCAATCTACTCTTTAATTCATTTAATGTACTTTGAAACTTTTCAAATCTGATATTACTTTTATTGATCTCTGATTTAAGTTGAAATATTATTTTTTCACCATCTAATATTTTACTTTCATATTCAGTGGTTATTCCTTGAGTATTTAAATCAAAATAAGAGAATATAATTACTGCGCCTATACCTCCAGCCAACAATCCAAAAAGTATACTAAAAAAAGCCTCTTTGACTCCAGAAAGAAATTTTACTATTTTTTTTATTAAATTTAAGAGTAGGGCGCATAGGTACTTTAGAAACTTGATCATATTACCTATAATTAAGTTTATAAATGAATATATTACTTTTACAACTGTTGAAAATTTTTTTAATAAATCAGTAAAACCTTTGTTTATATTTATCTTTTGTTTATTAATTGTTTTTCTTTTCACAATTTTCAAAATTTTTTTTTTTTTTGTTTTAGGTGCCATATTTTTTCTCATAATTTGATATTATTTTTTCAATATAATTTATATTAGGAATTTTAGGATAAAAAATCTTAAGATACTTTTTATTCAAATTTTTAGCTACTTTATTGCTAATGCATGCAAAATTAATATTAGATAAATCTTCTTTATTTAAAAGTTTTTTACAGTTTGTATAAAATGTTTTCGCTCCTTTAGATGAAAGAAGAATAATCCATAATACCTCTCTTCTCTTAACTAAATTAATAAAATTACTATTAAAATTGTTTATAGTTTCAGCACTATAAAGTTTATATCTCTTAACATTATAACCTAATTCAATTAGTCTTTTAGGAAGATTAAAAGAAATTTCTTTTGCACCAGCGTAAATAATATTCCCCTTATTAACTTTATAAAATTTATTATTACTTATAAAATTATTCAATATACTAACACTATCTCCACTACATTCAATTATATTTTTGAATCCAAGATTTTTTGCTAATAAGCTTGATGATTTACCTAAAGAATATAAATAAAAATTTCTATCATCAGTGAGCTTTGACAAATAATATATGCCATAAAAAGATGTAGTCAATATAATATCATTAGAGGTTATTTTAATCTTTTTATGGTATGTTTTTTTAATTTTTAATATAGGATAACTTTTTACTATATAATTTAAGTTTTTGAGTTTATCGATTAAATAAGTATTTTCTAGAGGTCCTTTGGCCCTAAAAATTATTATATTTTTTTTTGTTTTCATTTTATAGTCTTAATTTTTTTTAATAAATTATTTGCACATTTTTTACCTAATAAATTAGCTGAGTTTATAGGGCCTACTTGTATTTCATCTACAAAATTTTTAGCATCATCAGAAAATAAACGTGCCTTTAACATAATTGAGCTATTTTTTACTTTTGCTAGAGCAGCTATGGGAGTAAAACAATCACCATTAATTTGCTTGATTAAACTACGCTCAGTACTTAAAGATATATTGGTCTTTGTACAATTAATTTTTCTACATATTCCTTTTATAAAAAGATTTTCTTTTTTATACATAACAGCAATAGCTCCTTGACCTGGTGCTGGAAGAATTTGAGATAAAGGAATCGAAAAAAAACTAATTTTATATTTTAATTTTTTTAATCTATTTAAGCCAGCTTTAGCTAGTAATATAGCATAAATTTTTTCTTTATAAACTTTAGCAATTCTTGTTTCTATATTTCCTCTTAATTCAACTATTTTTAAGTCTGGTCGTAAGAGTTTAATATAAGCTGTTCTTCTAGGGCTAGATGTACCTAAAGTAGAGTTTTTGGGAAGATGTGCTAGTTTTTTTATATAAGGTTTTTTGGTGATTAAAACATCTCGAACATCTTCTCTGTTTAAATAAGCTCCAATACTTAGCTTTTTATTCAACTCACCGGGTATATCCTTAGCTGAATGGATACCAATATGTACCTCATTATTAATAATAAGTTCATCAATTTCTTTTGTAAATAAACCCTTTCCACCATGTCGTTTAAATTTAGTTTTACTAGTTTTATCACCTGAGGCCTTTAAAAATACTTTTTTAATGTTGCTAACCCCTACTTTTGCTAATTCAGAAATTACTAACTCTGTTTGAGCTTTTGCAAGAGTACTACTCCTAGAGGCTACAATTATTTTTTCTTTTATCATATAGTTTATTCTAATTTATAATATAAAATAATAATATGAAAATTTTAGGTATAGAAAGTAGCTGTGATGATACTTCAATTAGCATAATTGATGATAAAAAAAATATTATTGCCAATGATATTATTTCACAAAATCAAATTCATAAAAATTATAAGGGAATTGTTCCAGAGTTAGCGGCCAGAAATCATGTCTTATTTATCGATAAGATACTTACAAATATATTAAAAAAAAATAATTTTAAATTTACCGATATAGATTTGATATCTGCTACAGTTGGTCCAGGTTTAATAGGAGGATTATTAGTAGGTCTCACTTTTGCAAAGACATTATCTCAAGTTAATCGAATTCCATTTGTTGGAGTAAATCACTTAGAAGGACATGCATTAACTGCAAGGTTAACAAATAGTGTTGAGTATCCCTTTTTGCTTTTATTAGTATCAGGAGGTCACTCTAATTTTTATTTCATTTCAGAAGTTAATAAATATGAATTTTTAGGTGGAACATTAGATGATGCTTTAGGAGAGGCTTTTGACAAGGTAGGAAATATTTTGGGATTAAGCTTTCCTGGCGGTCCACAATTAGAAATAATGGCAAAAAAAGGAAATTATAAAAATATTAACCTTCCTAAACCTTTGATTAATGAAAAAAATTTGGATATGTCTTTTTCCGGTTTAAAAACAGCAGTCATAAATATCAGAAAAAAATTAATTGAGAATGATAGTATATGTGGTGCTGATATAGCAGCAAGCTTTCAAAAATCAGTAGCTGATATACTATGTAGAAAAATATCTTTAGCCATAGACGTAAGCTTAAAAAAATATGATTACTTTGAAAATGTAGTAGTATCAGGTGGTGTTGCAGCAAATAATTACTTGAGAACTAAATTGAAAAAAACAGTAGAATTAAAAAATAAAACTATTTTTTTCCCTCCTCCTAAATTATGTACTGATAATGGCGCTATGATAGCATGGGCAGGATTTGAGTTATACAAAAAAGGAGTAACTACTAATTTAAACATACAAGCTAAGCCTAGGTGGCCTTTAGAAAAAATAGGAGATAGAATATGAAAAGTAATATATTAGTTTTAGGTGCTGGAGCATGGGGAACGGCAATTGCAAACTTATTAGCTGAGAATCATAATGAAAAAATTTTTTTATGGGCTTTTGAAAAAAAAGTTGCTGAAGATGTTAACAAAAATAATATAAATAGCCAGTTTTTACCTAAAATGAAATTAAATAAAAATATAGTCGCTATCAGTGAGTTTAGACGGATAGTACCAAATTACATCTTTATTGTGGTGCCGTCTCAATTTGTTTTTAGTGTTGTAAAAAAATATACCGATAGTATTAAAAAAGAACGTAAAAATAAAATTTCTGTAATAATATGTTCTAAAGGATTTGATTTAAAAAAAAAATTACTTTTAAGTGAAGTTTTAAAATTATTTTTTCCGTTAAAAAAAATAGCGGTCTTAAGCGGGCCTTCTTTTGCAAAATTAGTAGTACAAAAAAAACCAACTGCTGTAACATTAGCTTCTTATAATTTAATTCTCTCCAAAAAAGTAAGGGAATTATTAAAAAATAAACAATTTAGAATTTACATCAACAATGATATTATTGGAGTTCAAATTAATGGAGCTATTAAAAACATTTTAGCTATAGCCGCTGGGATAACTGAAGGATTAGGTTATGGAGAAAATGCTCGAGCAGCTATAATTTGCAGAGGAATAAATGAAATAGAAAAAGTTGCAGTTGCTTTTGGAGGCAAAAAAAAAACTACATTAAGCTTATCAGGTATAGGAGATATTTTTTTAACTTGTTCATCTATATCATCTAGAAACTATGAGTTTGGAGTTCTAATAGGAAAAGGAAAAAACAAAGATGATATTTTAAAAAGGAATAATACTGTAACTGAGGGTGTAGAAAATTCTAAATCTTTATATTTAATTAAAAAAAAATTTAATTTAGATACCCCTATATTAGATTCAATTTATAAAATATTAGTAAAGGGTTATCCAGCACATAAAATAGCTAACCATTTATTATCTAGACCTTTGAAAAAAGAATAATTAGTTTCGTAATAGTTCGTTGATAGAAGTCTTAGATCTTGTTTTAGCGTCTACAGTCTTTACAATAACTGCACAATAAAGATTAATATCACTTCCTTTTTTTCCATTGAGTGTACCGGGCACAACGACCGAATACTTGGGAACTCTACCATAAAATATTTTTCCACTATTTCTATCCACGATTTTAGTAGAAGCTCCTATATATACACCCATGGATAAAACACTTCCTTCTTCAACTATCACACCTTCTGCAACTTCAGATCTAGCACCTATAAAACAATTATCTTCAATAATAACTGGAGAAGCTTGAAGTGGTTCTAAAACACCACCGATTCCTGCTCCACCTGAAATATGGCAATTTTTCCCTATTTGAGCACAACTACCAACTGTCGCCCATGTATCAATCATTGTGCCCTCTCCTACAAAAGCACCAATATTTATAAAAGAAGGCATAAGGACCACGTTTTTTTCAATATGAGTACCTTTTCTTACTATTGCATTAGGAACAACTCTAAAGTCAGCTTTTTTAAAATCTTTCTTTTTCCACTTAGAAAATTTTGATGGAACCTTATCCCACCAAAAAGCATTTCCTGGACCGTTTGATATAATTTTTTGCTCATTAACACGAAAATAGAGTAGTATTGCCTTTTTTAGCCATTCATTAACCTTCCATTTATTCTTGATTTTTTCAGCGACTCTAACTTTGCCTTTATCAATCGAATCAATAGCATTTTCAATTGTTTGAGTTATTTTTTTATTTGATTTTGCACTCAAAGAGTCCCTAATTTTCCATATTTGATTTATTTCTTTTTCTAATTTATTAAGCATTTAAATAATTCCTTTATTTATTTTTTGTATTGTATCGGAAAGGTCAGAGCTTATTATATCAATATAATCATAAGCTTTACTATTAAAAATATGATTTTTAATTAAAACAGTTTTCATTCCTAAATCTTTAGCTGTTTTTAAATTATTTGGTAAATCATCAATCATAATAGTAGTAAGAGGTTGTAATGAATATTTTTTAATTACTTTCTGATAAGTCCTGATATCAGGCTTAGGTATGTAAGCAGCCTCTATTATATCAAAAATATGATCAATATTTTTACTTAGGCCAATTTTTTTTAGTACATTGTTAGCATGATTATATGATCCATTAGTGAATATAATTTTCTTTCCTTTGTAATTTTTTAATAGTTTATTCAGTAGATTATTATTTTTAATATTACTTAAATCGATATCATGTACATAATTTAAAAATAATTCTGGTTGTATATCATGATAAATCATTAAACCTCTTAAAGTAGTACCATTATTAATAAAATATTTTTTTTGTATTGTATAAGCTTCATCTAAGGTAACCTTTAAATTTTTAGATATAAAACTTTTCATTTTGAAATCTATTTGTTTAAATATATTTGTGTTTTCTGGATAAACAGTATTGTCAAGGTCAATTAATAAATCTAACATAGTATTATTTTCTAAATAGTGTTCCTATACCTTTATCACTGAGTAACTCTTTTAGTATTGCATGATTTACTCGACCATCTAAAATTACTGATGCCCTAATACCACCTTTAACCGCTTCAACACAAGTTTTTACTTTAGGAATCATACCACCATGTATGATTTTTTGATTAATTAATTTTTGTATATCTTTAACTTTAAGCTCACTGATTAATTGGTTATCTTGATTTTTAACACCTTCAACATCAGTAAGCATAAGCAAGCGCCTTGCACCAATCTCAGAAGCTATAAAACCTGCTGTTAAGTCAGCATTAATATTAAATTTAGTCCCTTTAGAGTTTGAACCTATCGGAGCTATAACAGGTACTATATTGTTAGAAATTAATTCTAATAAAAATTTTTTATTAATTCTTTCTGGTTGTCCTACAAGGCCTAAATCAGGGTCTAATAAATTTTTTTTCCTATATTTTTTTGCTGTAATTATCTTAGAATCAACTCCTGATAAGCCTAAAGCATTAACCCCTTTTTTAGAGAGACAAAAAGAAATATTTTTGTTTATGATACCTGATAAAACCATTTCTACTATATCAAAAGTTTTTTTATTTGTTATTCTCATACCTTTAAAAAAGTTATGTTTTATATTAAGTTTATTTAACATTTCATTTATTTGTGGGCCTCCTCCATGGACTATTATTGGTTTAATGCCTAAGCTCACTAAAACTTGTATGTTTTGAAAAAAGTTTTTAGATAATTTGACATCTAGCATTGCACTACCACCATATTTAATAACTATAATTTCATTTAAATATTTTTTTAAATTACTATTAATCTCTTTCTTTGATGTAGAAATTTCTTTTATTACTTTGCTTATTAAATTAACCATTCTCGCTTAAAATATTTATAATTTGTTTTTTAATATCTTTTATACCTAATTTAGTTTTTGAACTTGTAAAAAAAGGGTTATTATTTTTAATAAGTTTATGAAATTGAATGCCTTGAATTAGTTTTTCCCTTTCTTTATGTGATACTTTATCTGTTTTTGTAAATACAATTTGATAAGTTATATTATTTGATTTTATAAATTCTAAAAAATTTATATCACTTTCTTTAAATCCGTGTCTAGAGTCTATCAAAATATATACTTTTTTTAAATATGTACGTTTTGTTAAATATAAAAAAACTAATTGTGAAATCTCTTCAATCTTTCTTTTTGAAACTTGAGCATAGCCATAACCTGGAAGATCTACAAGCATAAATTTTCTAGATATATTATAGAAAAAAATTTTTCTTGTATGACCAGGCTTGTTTGAAGTAGAAGCTAAAGATTTTCTGTTAGTTATAGCATTTATTAAAGATGATTTACCAACATTAGATCTTCCTGTGAAACAAATTTCTGGTAAACCATATTTTTTTAATTCACTGTAATCTTTAAAACTAATACTGTCCTCAGAAGTTCTAAAACTAAAAGTTTTCATAAAATCATTTTGTTTTTTTCATTATTATCCATTGTTGTGCTATAGAAAGTATATTATTCCATGTCCAATATATGACTAAGCCAGCAGGAAAAGTAGCAAATAAAAAAAGAAACATCAATGGTAAAAAGGACATTATTTTTGCTTGTAAAGGATCGGGAGGAGCAGGATTTAGTTTTTGTTGTAAATACATAGTTAGTGCCATAAGCAAAGGCCAAGCTCCAATCATTAAAAATGAAGGAGGGTTGAAGTTAAGTAGTCCAAATAAATTGAATATGGTAGTAGGGTCTGGTGCCGATAAATCTTTAACCCAACCATAAAAAGGAGCATGGCGAGTTTCTAATGTCACAAAAAGTACTTTATACAAAGCAAAAAATATAGGAATTTGTACCAGAATAGGAAGACAGCCTGAAAGAGGATTTACTTTTTCTGTTTTATACAATGACATAATTTCTTGTTGCATTTTTAATTTATCATTTTTATATCTTTCTCTAATCTCTGTCATTTTAGGGGTTAGTATCTTCATTTTGCTCATTGATTTGAAAGATTTATTAGCCAATGGAAATAATAATATTCTAATCAAAACTGTTAAAGCTAAAATAGATAACCCTACATTACCAAACCACCCAGATAGTTTATGCAATAATAAGAATAATGGTTTGGTTATGATATAAAACCACCCAAAGTCTACTGCCCTATCAAACATTTCTATAGATAAACTTTTTGAATACTTATCTAACAAATTTACTTCCTTGGCTCCTACGAAGATGTTTGAATTTATTGTTACTTTTTCACCACTTTCTAAGATTAGTTCTCCACTAGTATATTGAGCTTGGTATCGTTCAATATTTTTTAATATAGCTTTAAAACCTCCTTCAATTCTAGTACTTTGATCAGGGATAAGCGCAGCTAGCCAATATTTATCAGTTATACCTACCCAGCCACCTTTGCTTATGAATGTTTTAGATCCATCATCTATAAGGTCATCATAATCAATTTCAATCAGTCTATCATTTAATACACCTATAGGACCCTCATGAAGTATATAAAATCCTGAGGTTTTAGGCGTACCAGTTCTATTAACTCTTCCATATTGTGTCACTGAAATTTCTTTATTTGAATTATTAATTATTTTTTGTTCTATACTAATTAAAAAATTTTCATCTATTTCTATTTTTCTAAAAAACTCTAGTCCATCAGGGGATTTCCATTTTAAAGATATTGGACTTTCAGGACCTAGTTCTTTACCTCCTATTAGTTCCCATATTGTATCTTTATTTGGTAAATTTATACTCTGCTGAGACATCCACCCAAGCTCAATAAAGTAAGGGTTCCTTGTGTTTTTTGGAGAAAGAAGAGTAACTTCTTTGGCTTCTGGATTGATGGCCTCTTTATAATCTTTTAATATAATATCATCAAAGCGGGCTCCCTTAAGAGAGATTGACCCCCTTATTCTTGAGGAGTTTGATAAGTATATTCTTTGATCATTCTCAATTACTTTTACTCTGGGAAGAACTTTAAATTTATCTTTTATTGTTTCTGTTTTTTCTATTTTAGTAGTTTCTTGAGCAGGTTTTTTTTCAGTAGGAAAAAGGTACTGAAATATAAGTAATATTATTAATGAAGCTACTATAGCTAACAATAAATTCTTTTGTTCATTCATTATTTTTTTTCTTTATTTTTTCTAAAGCCATCTCTAATTCTATACTTAACGCTTTAAATTTTGTATTAAGTAATTTTTTCTTAATAATGAGAACATAGTCTAGTTCTTTTTTTCCACTATGATTTAATATATTTTTTAATGCTTTAACCCTTCTTTTTGCAAAATTTCTTTTAACGGCATTTCCAATTTTTTTGCTTGCTATAATTCCATACCTTGGTGAAGGATTGTTTTCATGAGTAAGCTTTTCGGCATAATTTATTGTAAAAGAATTAAAATTTATAAAATTTCCATTTTTAAATATATACGAAAATTCTTTTTTCTTAGTAATTTTGTGTGTTTTCATTAATTAAAACTATGCAGAAAGTCTTTGTCTGCCTTTAGCTCTTCTTCTAGATAATATTAACCTACCTGACTTTGTTGCCATTCTTGCTCTGAATCCATGTCTTCTTTTTCTAACTAATTTACTAGGTTGAAAAGTTCTTTTCACAAAAAATCTCCTTAATTACTTCTTAATTTATTAACTATAGAATAAAGCTAGAATCCTTCTTAAGCATTCTTCTAACTAACGCTCTAAAGGCTAATCTATAACTACCCTCATCTTTTAAGTCTTTGGCGTGCCTATCGAGAATATTATCTGGTACATACTCTAATTTCTCACCACAAGCTCTAGCCATTAGTTGCACCTGACATGCACTTTCTAAAGTATAAAGTTTCATAAATGCATCTGCCACTGTTGGCCCTGTGGTAAGTAGTCCATGATTTCGTAATATCATGACGGTTTTATCGCCTAAATCATAGGCTATCCGTTCACATTCATCACTTCTTAGAGTCACACCTTCAAAGTCATGATATGCTACTTTATTATGAAATGCAGACCCACTAAAATCAATATTTATTAAGCCTTGCTTTAATCCAGCCATTGCCATGCCAGCATTGGTATGTGTGTGCATAACACAATGAGCATTTTCTTTTGATGAGTGAATAGCTGAATGAATAATAAATCCAGCTGGATTTGCTTTCCATTCTGAATTCTCGACTACGTTACCATCTAGATCAATTTTTACTAAATTTGAAGCAGTAACTTCATCGTACATTAAGCCATAAGGGTTGATCAAGAAATGTTTTTCAGGCCCAGGAACCCTTGCAGTTAAATGTCCAAAAATCAAGAAAGACCAACCTAATTCTTCCAATAACCTGTATGAAGCAGCTAATTGTATTCTTAATTCTTTTTCACTCAAATCCTCATAATTCTTCATGCAAGATTCTTCTATTTCAATGTGATTAGCTTTTATTTTAATATCATGCTTAGACATATATACTCCAAATAATTAATTATAGGTTAATACATTCGACTTAATTTGTAAAAACATTTATAATGAAAAAAATTTTTTTAGGGAATAATAATCAATGAATAATTTTTTTAGTTTAAAAAATAAAGTAGCTGTGATAACAGGATCATCAAGGGGTATTGGTAAAGGAATAGCATTTAGATTTTCAGAATTAGGTGCTAAGATAATTGTTTCATCTAGAAAAATAGATGCCTGTGAAAAAGTTGTTAAAGAAATTACTTATGCTGGAGGACTTGCTAGTGCTTTTGAGTGTAATATATCTAATAAAAACTCTTGTCAGGAATTAATAACTTTTGCACAAAAAAAATATGGTAAAATTGATATTTTGGTCTGTAATGCTGCAAGTAATCCTTACTATGGTGATTTAGCGGATATACCGGATGAAAGCTTTGAAAAAATTATGAATAATAATGTAAAGTCAAATTTGTGGTTATGTAAAAATGTTATTCCTCATTTGAAAAAAAATAAAAGCGGTTCTATTATTATAGTATCTTCTATTGCTGGTTTACAAGGAGTTGAAAATTTGGGCGCATACTCTATTTCCAAAACTGCTGATATAGGTTTAATAAGAAGTTTAGCTGTAGAATTAGGAAAATATAATATTACTGTTAATGGACTCTGCCCTGGTATTATTAAAACAGATTTTGCTAAAGCATTATGGGAAAATCCAGATATTCTAAAAGATGTTGAAAGTTATGCTCCACTAAAAAGAATAGGAACAACTGATGAAGTAGCAGGTGCTGCAATATTACTTGCTTCTAAACCCGGTTCTTTCATTACAGGTCAAGTGATAACAATGGATGGTGGTATTACTATTGCTGGGAGGGGATAAAAAATAAAAATATAGTATTATTTTTTACTTAACTATATTTATTGCCAATTTGCTTCTTCAGAGGATATACTAGCTAGATAAGAGGCTAGTTGATTAATTTGTTCTTCAGTAAGTTCAACATTTCCTCCCCAGGCAGGCATTCTTCCATATCCGTTCACTATAATATTAATAAAATTTATATACCCTTTTTGGAAAACTTTTAAATTTGGTGATAAAAAGAAACCATTACTTTTTCCTTGAGCATTAACCCCATGACAATTTGAGCATTTTTTTTTATATAATTCTAAACCAGAATTGATTATATTAATATCTTTTGATATTGAATTAATAGGGTAAACTTTGATAGGTAGGATAATAAATATGGATAAGAAAAAAATTTTATAAAAACTCATTAGATACTTTAACTTCTTCCTAGCTAATTATAATTTTAATCCTTAGATTATTAAATTTTCATGATTTAAGTTAAGCAAGGCATTTAAGCCTTGCTTAACTTATACAACAAATACTTTTATTATAAATTTATATGTTGTTTTTCTTTAATTCAGATGCAAGATATTCACCCGTTCTAATCGCAAGCGCAGTAATCGTAAGCGTAGGATTGGCTGCTGCTCCAGTAGTCATTACTGATCCGTCTGCAATAAACAAGTTTTTTATATCATGTGATCTTCCCCATTTATCTACCACTCCATCTTTAGCTTTTGCACTCATTCTATTGGTTCCTAAGTTATGAGTAGAGGGATAAGGTGGTGTTCTCCAGGTTTGTATTGCACCTACGGAATTGTAGAGAGCTTCTGCCTTTTCATAAGCATATTCTCTCATAGCAATATCGTTAGGATGTTCATCAAAGTGCACATTAGGAGCAGGTAAGCCATACTGATCTTTTGCAGTATTAGAAAGAGTAATCCTGTTATTAGATTGAGGCATATCTTCACCAACAAGCCACATACCTGCAAGATTTTGATACCCATCCATCATATTGGTAAACTCTCTACCCCAACCTCCAGGCTCAAGAAATGCACCCATGAATGCAGGCCCTATTGATAATGTTTCCATATAATATCCTCCTGCAAAACCTCTGTTAGGATTATGTTTTACTTCGTCTGCACAGAAACCAGCCATTGTCTCACCTCTGTACATGTTTACAGGCTTATCAAATCTTGCATACATCGAACCAGTCATATGGCGCATGTAGTTTCTTCCTACTTGCCCTGAGCTATTTGCCAAACCATCAGGGTACATATCTGACTCACTTAATAGTAATAGTCTAGGAGATTCGATGGAATTACCTGCAACAACAACAACTTTAGCAGCTTGTTTCTGAAGGTTTTTATCATTGTCCATGTATAGCACACCATCCACATTACCTTTTTTATCATGTGTAATTTTTATTACATGAGAATTAGCTCTCAAGTCTAAAAGACCAGTTTCTAAAGCCCTAGGTATTTCTCTTTTAGCTGTACTCCACTTTGAGCCATTTTTATCACCTTGGAAATTAAAACCATCTTGAATAGATGCAGGACGTCCATCATAAGGTTCAGCATTAGTTCCATAGGGACCAGTAGCATAAAATTTATAACCTACATTTTTTGCTCCATTAGCAAAAACTTTGTAATTATTGTTAGCTGGTAGAGCAGCTCGGCCACCTCTATGGGTAGAACCAATAGCATTTTCAGCTTTAGTATAATAATCAGCCATTTCTTCAAGACCAATTGGCCAGTCTAAAAGGCTTGCGCCTTTAATATTACCATATGTGGATTTAGTCTTAAACTCATATTCCATAAAGCGAGGAGTTGCTCCAGCCCAATGAGTAGTAGTACCTCCTACTGCTTTAACTAACCAAGTTGGTAGACCTGGAAAATCCTTAGCTACTCTCCAGTTTCCACTTGTTGTTCTTTTGTCTAACCAAGCCATCTGACCAAAGGCTCCCCATTCATCATTTGTATAATCTTCAGGTTTGAGATAAGGTCCGGCTTCTAAACATACGCAAGGAATTCCAGCCTTTGTTAGTTCGTAAGCCATAGTTCCTCCACCTGCTCCAGAACCAATAATTACAACGGCACTTTCTTTTTGATCTATTTTTTTCATATTATTCTCCCTAATTTAGTTCGTTAGCTATCATTTTCTTGATCTCAGCAAATTTAGTAGGTGATTCGCTAAGAAAAGCAGCTAAGTCTGGATGTTCTTCTATTCTTGGTTCAGGAAGCCAGTCTAAATCGTTAAAGCCTCTGTTTACGTACCCTCCTTGATCGGAACTGTAACCTTCATATCCAAGAAGTTCCCAAACTTCTTTATCATTGTAAAGAGTAACTGTAGTGGTTCCTCTTACATGTTCAAAAAATGCAGTCCTACCCATTTTATTTAAATATTTTGTCGATTCTTCCATGTCAAGTTTAGAAAAATTATCTGACTTTAATTGATCTATTCCTTCTTGCAACATAATAGCATTTTCTGGACTTGAATTGCCTTTATTAATAACGTCATCCGTAGTTCTGATATAAGGTCCATCTGGAAATCTGTCATGTGGATACAGCGTACGTACCATTTTCATTAGCAGTTCTTTATCTTCTTTTTTAGATCCAGCATTTATTTTTGCTTTTGCAGGGTCTATACTCCACAGTGACATATATACCGTGGTAGCAAGTGCCCCAGTTAAAAAAGTTCTTCTAGATACACTCATAATTTTCCTCCCTAATTAATTAGTAATAGTTACTAGTGTCTAATTGTACATATGACAATAACTACTATACATATTTTTTCAAGATATAAATTATTTTGGCTGTAATATTATTTTTTTTAGAGTAAAATATTATTAAAGGAGTGAATATGAGCAGACATTATGAAAAAGCAGAAGGTCTTTGTGAAAATGTAGATAGTGAAACGGATGGTTTCGTGTTTAATCAGACTATGTTGAGAATAAAAAGTCCTAAATTATCTTTAGATTTCTATACTAGAATTTTAGGTATGAAATTATATAGAAAATTAGACTTTCCTGAAATGAAGTTCACTTTATATTTTTTAGGTATTGCTGGAGATGTAGAAGATGACAGAGTTCCAAGTCAAGATAATTCAAGGACAACTTGGACTTTTAATCAAAGAGCAATGCTAGAGCTTACCCACAATTGGGGCACCGAAACTGATAATGATTTCTCTCATCACAATGGAAATTCTGACCCTCAAGGTTTTGGGCATATAGGTTTTAGTGTTCCTGATGTTTATAAAGCTTCTGAGAGATTTGAAAAATTAGGTGTAAAATTTGTAAAAAAGCCCGATGATGGAAAGATGAAAGGATTAGCTTTCATAGAAGATCCTGATGGTTACTGGATAGAAATTTTGCAAGCAAACATGATTGAGAAAAATTCAGCTTAAAATGAAGAGAAAAGATAAAATAAATCTTTATTTTTTTTTATTTAGTATCTTTATTTTAGTATTACTAATATTTCCTATTTATAATATTGGCAATAGAGTAGAGCCATTTATTTTTGGAATACCATTTTCATTGTTTTGGATTATTGCTTGTATATTGATTCAGTTTACAGGCATACTTTTTTTTCTATTCATAGACAAAGAGGAATCTTAAAATGGAAAAATGGCATATAGCCTTATTAGCCATCTCTATTTATTTGGTTTTAGCATTTTTGATTGGAATAATAGCGGGAAGAGGGAAATCATTTTTTTCTTTATCTGAATATGCAGTAGGTGATAGGTCTTTCAATTTATTTGTAATGTGGTTTTTGATGGGTGGAACTATATTTTCAGCTTTTGCTTTTCTAGGAGGCCCTGGATGGGCTTATTCTAAAGGGGCAGCCTCTTTTTACATTCTCGTCTACTGTACTTTAGGTTTAATGCCTTGGTATGTAATCGGTCCAAAAGTCGCTAAGATAGGAAAAAAGAATAATTATATCACTATGGGAGATTTTTTAGGTGATAGATTTCAATCTAAGGTTTTAACTGTTATAGTCGGAATAGTAGCAATATTGGCATTTATACCTTACCTTACATTACAAATTAAAGGTATGGCCTATATTTTTAATGTTCTCACCTATGATAATATACCTTATTGGTTTGGTGCTTTTATATCTTTTGGAATTGTAGTTATATACGTTGCTACTAGCGGTGTAAGGGGAGCAGCTTGGAGCGACGTATTTCAGGCAATTTTAATGTTAATTATAGCATGGATTTTGGGTATGTATTTTGTGCAAAAGTTGCATGGAGGAATTGGAAACATGTTTGAAACTATAAACAACAGTAATAATAATTTTCTATTAATCGGAGAAGAAGGTTCTTCTATGTCTAAGGCTAGGTATAGTAGTAATATTGTAATTTCAATGATAGGTTTTGTAATGTGGCCACATTTATTTACTAAGTCTTATACTACCACGGAAAAAAGAATTAAAACTACGGTAGCTGTATATCCAATATTTGCACTTTTTTTATTACCAGTTTTATTTATTGGCTTTTCAGGATATGGTATTGTAAATAGTCAAGATATAGAAAATTCCGGTCAGATTCTACCATATTTGATTACTAATTATTTAACTGAGTCAGGTCTGTTATATGGTATAGTAGGTGCGGGAGCATTAGCTGCTGCTATGTCATCCTCTGATGCAATAACGCATGGAGCTTCAGTTTCTTTTGGTAGAGATATTTGTAAAGCCATATACTCTAAGATTCCTGAAAATATCGAATTATGGATAATGAGAGGAGCAGTATTTGGTGTTGGTGCCATAGCATATCTAATAGCTATTTTTGGCAGTGAAGGTCTCATACAATTATTATTAGGTGCTTACGGCCCAATAGCTCAACTAGCTCCTGCAGTTTATACCTCTTTATTTTTTCGTAAAGCGAATGCGCTATCAATTATAATCGGTTTGATTTTAGGAGTTTGCATTACAGTTTATTATCAATATTTTGCTGATAATACCTTTTTTGATTTTCATGCAGGCTTAATTGGCCTTGTTGTCAACGTAATTGCTGTGATTGTGTTTAGTTGCGTTTATAGACAGACAGACAACGAAAGTATAAAAGCAAAAGAGTTTAGTGAAGTTTAGAGTAGGTATTTAAACCTACTCTAAATATTCGTTCTAATTTAGTAAACTTACAGCTTTTTCGTAGCTTTCAAAGGCCAATTCAGAATTCTTGTGCTCATTTGCAACCACAATATCTCTTAATTTTTTTACTTCTGCCTTTTTAGCATCAGATAAATCTGTAGTAGACAACTTTGCATCTAACTGCTTGATTTCACTTTTCATGCATCCAGCAAATATATTGGAAACAATAAAGTAAAGACTTAAAGTGATGATAATTATTTTTTTCATATTTACTCCTTAAAAAAGAATGAGAGGATATTTTTATCCTCTCACTTAAATTTTCTATCTACTTTCTATACGTATATAGAAAGTGACTAGATCTAAAATTTTAGACATAGACCACCTCCTTTCATAAATTAGTACATATAACATATTATATAGTTAATGTTAAATAAATATACACTAAATTGTACAATTAGAATTAAGAGATCTGTAAGCTTCTCCTGCACCTTTATTTATAGAGAAATGTTTATCTATTTTTATTTTTTTATGATTAATTCTAAGAAAACTTGATTTTTACTTTAGAGTAAAAAGATAATGCGATGATTGCACCAATTATTAGATGTTCAAATAAGGTCATGAAATAATAAAAAGGACCAAAAACTTTGTAATCTGAAAGCATATTTAAAACAAAACCAAATGTAACTAATAAAATGTATATTTTAAGACCAGTTTTAGAAAAAAAGTAAATTTTATACAGAGAAAAAAACCAAATAAGAGCATATAACAAAATAAAATATATTTTATAATTTATGTATTCCATATTATACAGAATTATTTCGTGTGTAATAGCAACAGATACAATAGTATTTAAAATTACCAATAATCTATAGATTGTTATATCTTTTTTTAACATAAAAAAGTAAATTCATTAACGCTTTTAAAATACTTCAAATAAGCCAGCAGCACCTTGTCCACCGCCTATACACATAGTTACTACTACATTTTTAGCTCTTCTTCTTTTTCCTTCTATTAATGCATGCCCTACTAATCTAGAACCTGTCATACCATAAGGATGGCCAATAGCTATAGAACCTCCATTTACGTTAAGAATCTCATTAGGAATGCCTAATTTATCCCTACAATAAATTACTTGGACTGCAAAGGCTTCATTTAGTTCCCAGAGGTCAATATCATCCATGTTTAAATTATGTTTTTTAAGTAATTTAGGAATAGCATAAATAGGACCAATGCCCATCTCATCAGGCTCTAAACCAGATACTGTCATTCCTCTAAAAGCTCCTAATGGTTTTAAATTTAATTTTTCAGCCTTTTTTGAATTCATAAGTACACAAGCTGAGGCTCCATCAGAGAGTTGACTGGCATTTCCTGCTGTAATAAAAGCGTCGTCTCCCAAAACAGGCTTTAAAGATTTAAGTCCTTCAATGTTAGTATCAGGTCTGTTGCCTTCATCTTTGTCTAAACACACTTTTTCCTGACTTATTTCATCAGTTTCTTTATTTTTTACTAACTTTGTGGTTTCTAAAGGAAAAATTTCTTTGTCTAGATATCCAGATTTTTGAGCATTTGCCATTCTTTGTTGACTTTGTAATCCATATTCATCTTGCTCTTCACGAGATATATTATATCGCTTTGATACTACTTCAGCAGTCTGAATCATAGTATAGTATAATTCAGGTTTATTTTGATTAATCCAATTTTCCTGTGACATAAAGTTATTTTGATGTTCGTTTTGGACTAGACTTATAGACTCAAGCCCACCTGCAATACATACTTCAAGTTCGTTTGTCATAATCCTTTGAGCAGCCATAGTTATTGCTTGCATTCCTGAAGAACAAAACCTATTTATAGTCACGCCTGCTGTAGTTACTGGTAGGCCTCCTCTTATTGCAATTTGTCTGGCAATATTACCTCCTGTAGCTCCTTCTGGCATAGCACAGCCCATTAAACAATCTTCAACAGTTGTAGGTTCTATGCCTGAAACTTCTAAAGCTTTTTGGACAGCATGACCTGCCAATGTTGCTCCATGAGTATTATTAAAAGCACCTTTGTAGGCTTTTCCTATAGGTGTTCTTGCTGTCGAAATAATTACTGCTTCATTCATTTTTAGCTCCTAATTAAATTTTTTATTTTCTTTAACTAACTCTTCCAAATAACTACATTTTGGCCACATATCTGGATTATTTTCCCTAAAACCTTCAATCTCTTCTAATACTTTCTTTAAACCATAATCTTGTCCATATTGCATTGGTCCACCTCTCCAATGAGGATATCCATAACCATATGCGTATGTTACATCTATATCAGAAGCCCTCAAGGCAAAACCTTCCTGAAGGATCATACAACCTGTATTTAATAGAGCCCAACTTAATCTATGTAGTATTTCATTATCATCAATATTTCTTCTAGGTATTCCTTTTTCCTTAGCTACTTTTTCAAACATCATGTCAATCTCAGGATCTATTTGTTTTTGTCTTGTTTGTGTGTCATATATATAAAAACCTCTATCAGTTTTTTGACCATATCTTCCTAATTCACATATCTGATCTGCGACTGTAGAAGTATATCTTAGATTATCGTATTTACCTTCTTTTTTATGTCTTTTTCTTATTCTCCAGCCTACGTCATTACCAGCTAAATCATTAACTGCAAATGGTCCCATAGCCCATCCAAATTCATAAATAACACGGTCTATATCAGCTACTTTTGCTCCTTCTTCAGCCAATGCATGCGCTTGTCTAACATATTCGTGAAACATTCTATTACCAATAAATCCATCACAGTTTCCTGCAAGGACGGGTACTTTTTTAATATTTTTTGCAAGTTTCATAGTACTAGCTATTACCTCTTTGCTGGTATTTTTACCTCTTACTATTTCTAAAAGTTTCATAACATTAGCGGGACTAAAAAAATGTGTACCAATTACATAAGCAGGTCTACTAGTTGACTCAGCTATTTCATCTATATCTAAAGTTGAGGTGTTTGTAGCTAAAATACAATTTTCCTTTGCTAATTTATCAATTCTTTCAAACATCTCTTTTTTGAGAGTCATTTCTTCAAATACTGCTTCCACTACTACATCAACACTAGAAATACTATCAAGATTTGTAGCTCCTCTTATTAAGGACATTTTATTCTTAAAATCACTTTCACTCATACGGCCTTTAGAAACTGTATTAAGGTAATTTTTTTCAATTATTTTCATTCCTTTATCGAGAGAAGCCTGACTATTTTCAATAACAACTACAGGAATTCCAACATTAGCAAAATTCATTGCTATCCCTCCGCCCATTGTTCCACAACCAATAACGGCAGCTGAGTTTATAGATAAGATTTTTGTTTCTTTTGGAATATCTGGTATTTTTAAAGCTTGTCTTTCAGAAAAAAACATATGAATTAAAGAGGAGCTTTCTTTGGAGCCATGACATATTTTAAACAGCTCTCTCTCTTTTTTAAGTCCTTCAGTAAAATCTAAATTAGTTGAGGCTTTAACTGCTTCAATAGCGTAAAGAGGTGATTTTCTTCCTCTATACTTTTTTTCTATCTTTTTAGAAAAGACTTCAAAAATCTGATTGTCAATGTTAGAAATTTTGTCCGACGTTTTACTTACTATAGGATGCCTTTCTAGATGTAATTTACTTTTTATAAAGTTAAGTGCGTTTGCAATTAAAGCGTCCTCGTAAATTTCCTCAATTACTCCTGATTTTAAAGCATCTTTTGTATTAATAGGTATACCAGATGTTATCATAGACAAAGCTTTTTCTATGCCTGCTAATCTAGGTAACCTTTGCGTACCACCAGCCCCTGGAATAATACCTAATTTTACTTCAGGTAATCCTAATTTTGTTGAGGATAAAGCTACCCTATAATTACATCCCATTGCTAATTCTAACCCTCCTCCAAGAGGAGTGCCGTGTAAAGCAGCTACAATAGGTTTTTCACTTTCTTCAAAAGTATTTATAACTTGATTTAAATCAGGTTCTTGTATAGGTTTACCAAATTCAGAAATATCAGCTCCTGCAAAAAATGTTTTACCGTCACCAATTAAAATAATACCTTCTACCTTTTGATTATTAGTTAATTCTTTAAGGGTATTAACTAAACCTTTTCTAACTAAATAAGAAAGTGCATTAACTGGTGGATTCATCCCTTTTATAATACCTATATTCTCAATAACTTCATATTCGACAGCTTGATTATTACTCATAATTTCTCCTAATATGTTTTATACTCTCCAGATATTGAATTTGTTATTCTTCCGATTTTCATATCTAAGTTAGTTTTTTTTGAAATTTTTTTGGTGTCTATAAAATTGTCAAGTGGTTTCTCTTTAAAATGCTCTTTAAACCAAAATTCTACTTGTTTAATATTTGTTAAATTATATTTTTCACTATCTTTTTCTAAAATTGTATAAGAAGACCTGATGACATCATTAGAGATTTTATCACCTACAATTATAATTTGAAAATTAATTATATACCTCATATATTGCTTTAAAGTTTAGCAGATTTATTGTAATTTCAAAACATGAATAATATACTTTTTTTAACAAGTTTAAATTTATTAATGACTATAATAGTAATATTATTATTGTTAAATATGAACAAAAGAAATGAAATAGATTCATTTAGCTCATATTATAACTCTGACGGAGCTTTTGCTGGATTCATTCAAAAGAAAAATAATTTATTTAGGGCTTGTGAATTTTCTACAAATGGTTCTATATTGAGCTGTTCTAAGTGGTTTGACGATGATTTGCTTCAACAAGGTCAAAATCAAGGGTTAGATCAAAAAAATATTTAATAGTTATACTCAATATACTTAGCAGTATTTTTTGCTATTTTTTTTCCCAAAACTTTTTCTATTATGTGTAATGACATATCTATACCTGACGAAACACCTGCAGATGTATAGTAGGTATCAAATACATATTTTTTTTTTGTTATTAAAGTAGTACTGGGGCTAATTGTTTTTAAAAATTTCATTGCACCCCAGTGAGTAGTTGCCTTTTTTTCTGATAATAAACCAGCTTTTGCTAAAAGTAAGGAGCCAGTACATACTGAAGCTATTATATTTATATTTTTATTTAATATTAACCAACTTAAAAATTTTTTATTATTTAATAAAATTCTTGTTCCTATACCACCGGGTATTATGAGAATATCTAAAGTGGGACAGTCTATTAGTGTATAGTTGCTCATTACCTTTAAGCCTCCTGATGTAGTAATAATTTTTTTTTTCTCTGAAAAAGTAAAAACATTAAAAGCAGCGTCTAGTTTATGTATTAAAGGGGTGCTTTTTTTTCGAATCTAGCACTTGAAAAAACTTCATAAGGGCCAGCAAAGTCTAAAGTCTCTACTAAGTCAAAAATAAATATACCTACATTTTTTTTTTTAACTTTATTCATAAACTTGTTTTTTTTAAGCAATAATATAATATTAAAATATGAATACAAAAAGAAAATATGAAAATTTGAAATTAAAAGTTAATTTGGCAGAAAAAAGCAGGGAAACCTCAAGAGATTCTAAAAGCTGGTTCATACTCAGAGATCTTAAGAAAAAGAAGTTAGCTTTAAGAGATGCCTTGCTAACCCAAAATATTTGAGAAAAAAACTTTAATTTTTTATAAAAGTATCATTTGTTTTTTTAAAAAAATGTTGAAAATAACAAAAGAAAATTACTTCTATAATATTTTCATTTTTATAGCATTATTTACTTGTCCTGTTATTGTTTTAGCACCAGTCGGTTCTTGGGTACCTGTTATATTATCGGCAGTTCTAATATCCTTATATTCAAGAGTTATATTTTTAAAATTTTCTATCAACAATATTCACATTACAATTATTACAGCTTTTTTATGGATAGCATTTAGTATTATTTTTATAGGAAAAAATTTACAAGTATTAGAAAAGTTTTTTCATTTGAGCTTTTTAATTTTATCAGGCTTTATTGTAAGCTTAGCGTTATTGAATAACCCTAATTTTAAAAAGATAGTAATAATTTTTTCTACTTCTTTTATCTTTAGTACATTATTAATTATAATAGATATAAAAACCAATCTGGGCTTGAAGTTATGGTTATCAAAAAACTTTGATTTTAGTAATTTTGAAAATATTTATAAATTTAAAAACTGGATTAGTTTTAATAACTTTAAAACACAATATTACGATTTAATTAGATCTTATAATCATAACACCTATAACAGGGGAGTAATTGGATTAACAATATTATCATGGCCTTTATTTGCATTATGTTTTCTTTATAATTATAAAGTTTCAGCATATATAATATTGGTCTTTAGCTGTATGCTAACTATTTCAACTTTGAATTTTTCTGTAATTTTATGTCACATTGTATCGCTATCATTTGGAGCTATTTATTTTATGAAGCAAGATATATTTAAGAAATATTTTTTATGGTTTTTTGGCTTATATTTTATAACTTGTCCATTTATCTTAGGCCAATTAGATTACAAAAAATTTTCAAAATATGAAACTGATTTACTACAAAAAAAAAATAATTTATTTTCTGATTATTGCCAAAAAACGAGCGGTGCCTCAATGTATTACAAGATGAACAAGCTAGTTCTTGTTTTAAGCTGTAATGAAGACAATGAGAAAAAAAAAAAATATTCTAGAAATGACTTTTTGCATCAATCTGAAAATGATGTAGAAAAAATTAAATTATTTTTAAAATTTAAAATTTATAATACTGCCTCAAATAAATTACATAGACTAATTATTTGGAGTTTTTCAAAAGAAAAGATTATAGAAAAACCTTTTCTGGGCCATGGTTTTTATTCATCAAGATATATTGCTAGCGAAATGAAAAAAACAAAAAATAAAACTAATTATCAATTAATACCTTTACATCCTCATAATAGTATATTGCAAATATGGTTGGAGCTTGGAGCTGTAGGTGTAATAATATTTTTTATTTTCATTAAAAAACTATTAAATAAAATTTACAGGTATGATGAAAAAAATCATTATATAGCTACAATTACTATCATTTCTTTTTTTCAAATATTCACTATTGGGCAAATTAGTTTTGGTTTTTGGCAGCCATGGTGGATAGGACTAATCTTAATTAATTATATATTATATAAATTTATATTCAGCTATTTTAAATTCAATGAACCCCAGTAAGGTTTTTTAAATTAACTATTTTGTGAGTTTAAATTTTTTTCAGTTATGAAGTCATTATTGAAATCTTCAGTTGGGTTTAACTTACTTAGGTCAGTATTTAAAGCGTAGGCAACCGATTTTTTGTGAATATTAGTATTATTCAAGGGACAATTTAAAAGTGCACCATTTATATCTAAGTCGCTTTTAAATCATTGAGATATTTTTTTCTTCAAATCAAACTGATATAGAAAATTTTAGTATAGAATATTTTATAATTACCAGACATTTTTTAAAACTCTAAGTAATATTACTATATATACATAGCTGCATAAGTATTCTTGATAATCATAATATGATTATTAGATCATTTAAGATTTAATAAAAATAATCCATAATAATCTCTAGATTATTAGTAAATTAAAAAAAATATAAACCATAAACTTAAATTAGCATGTGGCCCCCTTATCAGGACTCGAACCTGAAATTCCCGCTTAGGAGGCAGGTGTAATATCCAGTTTTACTATAAGGGGTTAATTACATTTTTATCAAATAAAAAAGAATTATAACATCAATATACTCAAGACTTACTTATCAAACATAGTGCTTAAAGAAAAAAAGTGATATAAGAAAGAAGGAGAGCATTTTTATAATACTAAATATTTGTTGTATTTTATTCATATTGAAATAAATATATTAATAATAAACTATTATGGCAATGACATTACATCAATTAAAAATATTTTGGGCAGTTGCTCAAGCTAAGTCTTATACTAAAGCTTCTAAAATACTGGGGTTGGCTCAGCCTTCTTTATCGCAGCAAATTTCAAAGTTAGAAGATGAGCTAGGATCGAAATTATTTGATAGAGGTTTTAGTAAAATTAATTTAACTGATGCAGGGGAATATTTATATACTAAAGCTGAACAAATTATTGCTAGCATAGGGGAAGTAGAAGAGGGATTAAAAGAGTTTTCTAAAAACACTAGAGGTATTTTAAAAGTAGGAATGTTATCCTCTGTAGCAAGAAATATTTTGCCTACTACTATGCAATTATTTTCAAATATTCTTCCTAATATAGAAATAAATGTTTTAGAGGTTACTCCAACAGAAGCTATAGATTTATTGTATGCTAGACAACTTAATGTAGCAGTAGTAGCAGAGGACTCTCTAGCAGCTTCAAATCTATCCTTTGCTAAAAAAGAATTATTTGTTGACCCTTATGTTTTAGCAGTCTCTAAAAATATAAATTTAGAAGAAATTACTCATTTAAAAGATTTAAATGAAAAACAAAAAAATATAGTTAGTTCTAGTATAGTTTTCGAGTTTGGAAGTCAGCATAAAAAAAGAATAGAAGATTGGTTTAAAAAAAATTTAAATACTAAAAAAGTTATAGCTCACACTAGGTCTTATGAAGTTGCATTATCTATGGTAGAGGCAGAGCTTGGTGTAGTTGTTCTTCCAGCTTTGACTGCTTTAATAGGTTTTGGTAAGTCCTATGACGTAAATTTATATCAAACAGATTTATTAGATAGAAGGTTAGTATCCTTAACTCCAAAACAAAATGAATATCTAGAGCCAGCAAAAAGTTTTATTTCTTGTCTGGTTGAAGCAGGAAAGAAACTTAATTTGCCAAAAGTAAAATCTTCACCAGAAATATTAAAAGGTATTTCAAGAAAATTAAAAATATCATAATATAATTATTAGTATGAGAGAAAAAAGTGGAAATAAAATTTTGGGGAGTTAGAGGAAGCATTCCTACACCAGGAGATAGCTTTGTAAAATTTGGGGGCAATACTTCTTGTGTTGAATTAAACATAAATTGTCAGACTATAATTTTTGATATGGGTTCAGGCTTAGTAAATTTAGGTAATTACTTATTAAAAAATAATATTAAAAAATTTGATATTTTAGTATCACATTTTCATTATGATCACACCTGTGGTTTACCTTTTTTTCAACCTGCATACAATAAAAGCTGTGAATTTTCAATTAGGTCAGGTATAGAAAAGACTAGAGGCAAAACCTTAGAAGTTTTACAAAAACAGATTAGTAGTCCTTCATTTCCTATAACATTGGACAAGTTCTTAGCAAAAATAAACTTTTATGATTTTGAAATAGGAAAAGATTTTTATATTAATAATATTAAAATTAGAACTATTTCCTTAAATCATCCAGATGGAGCAGTTGGTTACAGGGTTGAAAGTAATAAGAAATCGATTTGTTATATTACAGATCATGAACACGATATAAAAAATAAAAATCAAATGTTATTAGATTTTTTAAGAAATGCAGATGNNCTTATTTATGANTCTACNTANGATGATAANNATTTTAAGAATTTTNTAGGATGGGGNCATTCAACTTGGCANGAAGCTACNAGNTTNGCANAGGAATGTAATATNAAAAANTTATTTATTTTTCANCATNATCCAGATAATGANGATAATAAAATGGAACAAATAGAAAATATTTGTAAAAAAATGGATAANAANTTTATAGTTGCAAAAGAAGGTATGTCTATTTANTATTTAANTAGGNNATATNANATTATGGAAGATAAANTNAAACANAAATTTTTGCCTGATGANTATATTTTTAANCAAGGTGAAANNGGNANCAAAGCNTATTTGCTTTTAGATGGNAGNATNGCAATAGAAGTNAANGGNAAAAAAGTNTCAGAAATTTCTGAAATGGAAATTTTNGGTGAGATGTCATTANTNTTAAAAAAACCTNGNANCGCNAGTATAAGAGTTNTAAAGCCTTCTATAGTTCTTCCTATAGATGAAAAAATATTAACAGAGTTATTANAAAAATCCCCGCCTATAATTAAATCAATGGTTAAACAACTATCATATAGACTGGCACAATGTGATGCAGAGATAAGGTCTTTGAAAAATAAAATGTAAATTAATTTTCTTTGTATACTTTTACTTTTGCACTCATACCAGGTATCACTTTGCCCAAAAGATCTTCTGATAAAGTCATAGTAATTTTTACAGGAATTCGTTGTACAACTTTAACAAAATTACCGGATGCGTTTTGAGGAGGTATCAGACTAAAAGAAGATGCTGAAGCTGGAGAAAAGGATAATACTTCCCCTTTTATTTTTGTATTAGAGAAAGCATCTACTATGATCTCAGCTTTTTGCCCAACTTCAATATTTTTTATTTGTGTTTCTTTAAAGTTTGCAATAATCCAAACTTCTTTAGTAGGAACAACAGACATCAATGGCCACCCTTTTTTCATATAGACTCCAGGTTCTACTATTCTATTTGCAATAATTCCGTCAAGAGGTGATTTTATGATAGAAGACTCTAAGTCAATTAAATAATTGTCTAATTCAGCTTTTAATGAGTCTTGTTTAGCTATAAATCTATTTTTTTCTGCCTCAAGTTTTTTTAAATTAAATTGTAATTTATTAATTTTTTTTTCTATAACTTGACTGGCAATTTTTTCTGATATTATATCAGTTTTATACTGTTCTACTCTATATTTACTATATTCAAAATTAGCTACGGCTTTCTCATACTTAGACTTAGTGACATTTTTTGTTTTTAATAATTTTTCAATTCTATTTCTTTCATTTTCATACATTATTAAATTAGAATATTCAGAGTCTTTTTTAGCATTTGCACTCATTATTTTATTTCTAGCAAGTTTGAGCTGTAATTTTTGTTCATCTATTTTTAATTCTTCTGAATATTGCATAAAATTAATTTCAGATAACTTTGCAGTAGCAGCTTTCAAATTAGCTTTAGCAGTTCTAACTTTAGCAATAAAAGGAGCATCATCAAATTGAACAAGCACATCTCCTTTACTAACTTTCGTATTTAATACGCCAGGGACTATACTTACATAACCTTCTATTCTAGAGGATATGGTAGTAATGGAACCTCTTACATAAGCATTATCTGTAGTTTCATTGTTCGAAAAATTTTTCCAAGAGTAAAGTGATATAAATAGAAAAATAACAAAAATTAAAAAAGAAAAAAAATAGGTACGATTTTTCATAATGTTTTATAACACAATAATACTAATTATTAATAGAAAAAATATGGTGGAGCCGAGGGGGATCGAACCCCTGACCTCGTGAATGCCATTCACGCGCTCTCCCAACTGAGCTACGGCCCCGCAAAACTAAATTTAAAATCTACGATCTATTCTTTTTTAAACTAGCTTCATGTTTATAATTGTTCGTCTAAATCATCATCATCAAACTCTACTTCTTCTGACAGGTCCATCTCATCATCAACCTTTTTATCTTCTTTTTTTATTTTTGAATTGTCAGTAATATTTAGTATTTTTTTCTTCGTAATTAATTCTGTTTTGCAATTAGGGCATATAATTTTTTCCTTATTAAAATCAAAAAATTTGGTATTACAATTAGAACAAACATGCTTTCTTCCTCTAAGAGATTTTTCCATATTTTTAACTCCATAATTTAAGTTGTTAAATTAGTCTAAATAATTATGATAATTAAAAATATTTTTAAAATTATTTTATTTCAACAATTATTTATGTTTATATTCAAAAAAAAATCTTCTAAATTAATTAATAACTTTGATAAAATTACACTTGATAAAGGGTCCTTAAGAGGCAATATTCGAGTTTCTGGAGATAAATCTATATCTCAAAGGGCTTTAATTATAGGATTAGCCTCAATTGGTGAGACAGTTATTGAAGGTATTTTAGATAGTGAAGATGTATTTTATACACTTAAGGCAGTGGAGGCACTAGGAGCAAAAATAAATATTAAGAAAAGCCAAAAATTATTAACTATAAATGGTGTAGGTATAGGAAATTTGGTGTCCCCAAAAAAGCCTATTTATATGGGTAATAGTGGAACAGGGGCAAGGTTGCTTATAGGTTTAGTAGCAGGATCAAATGCAACTGTTACTTTTTATGGTGATGATTCACTAAGTAATAGACCAATGGATAGAATCATAGACCCATTAAAAAAAATGGGTGCCAGTTTTATACTTTCTGGAGAAAAAAAATTACCAATTACGGTTATAGGAGCAAGAGTAAAAGGTATAACTATGCCTATTAAATATAAGACTCCCGTTGCATCTGCTCAGATTAAATCTGCAATAATTTTTGCAGGATTAACTGCTAGAGGAATTACTTGTATTGAAGAGCCTTATAAAAGTAGAAATTATACTGAGAAAATGCTTAAAAAATGTGGAGTAGTAATAACTTCTAAAATTAATAAAAAATTTATTAATACTATTAAAATAAAGGGTAAGGACTATCTAAAAAATTGTAATTTTCTTATTCCCGGAGATCCTTCTTCAGCAGCGTTTATAGTGGTTGCTGCTTTGATTATGAAAGGAAGTAAAGTTAAAATTACAAATATACTGAATGATAATATGCGACTCAAAGTATTTAAAATATTACAAAAAATGGGAGGAAAAATTAAAATTAATAAAATATCTAGCGATAAATGTGAAATTATTGCAGAGTATTCTTATTTGAAAAACATTCATTTAAAAAAAAATGATTCCACTTCATTAATAGATGAATTTCCTATTTTATCAATTGCTGCTGCTTGTGGAAAAGGTAAAATGGTAATGAGAGGCTTAGGTGAATTAAGATTTAAAGAGAGTGATAGGTTTGCTGCAATAAGTCAAGGTTTAAAAAAGTGTGGTGTAGATGTTAAAACTTATGGTGATGATATCGAGATTTTGGGTGCAAAAAAAATTACTGGTGATAGTATCATTCATTCTAACAAAGATCATAGGGTTGCTATGTCTTTTAATGTACTAAATTTAGTTGTGGAAAAGCCAATTAAAGTTATAGGTAATGATGCTATTATTTCCAGTTTTCCTAACTTTTTTTGTACGTTAAAATCTCTTAAGCATGAATAGTATAATTATTACAATAGATGGCCCTGCAGCTTCTGGAAAAGGTAGTTTAAGCAAGAAAATTTCATTAGATTTTAATCTATACTATTTAGAGACTGGAATTTATTATAGAGCTTTAGCTAGTTTATTTAATAGTAAAAAAGATTCGTATTCTGAATTGCCTGCTTTTTTAGCTAATCTAAGTAAAACTCAATTTAAAGCATTTGTGATAAATAATGACAAAAACCTTTATACATCAAAAATTACCACTTTAGCCTCAAAATTTGCTAAGATTTTAGATATAAGAAGATTTATACTAAGCATTCAACAAGATTCTATTAATTCATTGGATGAAAAATTTAATGGTATTATATTAGAAGGTCGTGACTGTGGAACTGTTATAGCTCCTGAGGCGAATGTAAAAATTTTCTTAACATCTCATATTGAAATTAGAGCTAAAAGAAGATTTAATCAGTTTACAAAGGATGGAAAAAATATAAGTTATAAAAAAGTTTTAAATGATTTAAAAGAAAGAGATATGCAAGATCAAAATAGAAAGCATTCGCCATTACAAATACCGAAAGATGCAATTATTTTGGATAATTCTAATTACAATTTAGAGGAAACAATAAATATTGTAAAAAATATAATATTTAGTAATATACCAAGTTTAAAAAATAAAATATAATAAAAATAATTTTGAAAGAAGGAAATTATGAATAAAGTCGTTTCTAACAATAATGACAATAATAAGATAAAAGCAAGTAATGAAAATTTTTCACAATTACTTGAAGAATCTTTTAGCAAAGAAAATAAAAAAGTAGGTGGTTTAGTAAAGGGTAAAGTGTTAGCAATAGAAAAAGACTCAGTATTAGTTGATATAGGCTTTAAATCAGAAGGTAGAGTGCCTATAAAAGAGTTTACTCCTCCAGATAAAAAACCAGAATTAGGAGATGAGGTAGAAGTTTTTTTTGAACATGCTGAAAATAAATTTGGAGATGCAGTGCTTTCCAGAGAAAGGGCTAAAAGAGAAACTGCATGGGAAGTTATGGAAAAAGCATTGAAGAATAAAGAGCAGGTGCAAGGAAATATTTTTTCTAGAGTAAAAGGAGGTTTTTCTGTTGACCTTAATGATGCAATTGCTTTTTTGCCAGGTAGTCAGGTAGATGTTAAGGTAATAAAGGATAATTCATATTTATTAGGAACGAAACAAATATTTCATATTCTAAAGATGGATCGCAAAAGAGGAAATATTGTAGTATCCAGAAGGTCTGTCTTAGAAGAAGGAAGAGCTGAGGCTAAAAAGGAAATGGCATCAACTTTAGAAGAAGGTCAAATAATGGAAGGGACTGTTAAGAATATCACTGACTATGGTGCTTTTGTTGATTTAGGTGAGATGGATGGATTATTACATGTCACAGATATTTCTTGGAAAAGAATTAGCCATCCCTCAGAAGTTTTAAGTGTAGGTAAAAAAGTTAAGGTAAAATTAATTAAATATAACTCTGACTCCCAAAGATTAAGTTTGGGTATGAAACAATTAAATGAGGATCCGTGGAAAGGTGCTGATGATAAGTTTAAAATTGGAAATAAATATAACGGTGTTGTGACAAATATAGCTGATTATGGTGCATTTGTAGAGATTGATAAAGGCATTGAAGGTTTAGTGCACGTATCAGAAATGAGTTGGAATAAAAAAAATACTAATCCTTTTAAATTGGTTGCAACGGGGGATAAAGTTGATGTAATTATTCTTGACTTTGATATGCAAAAGAGAAGGCTGAGTTTAGGAATGAAGCAGACAATATCTAATCCTTGGGATGAAATAAAAAATTTATTAAAAGTAGATCAAATTCATGAAGGCGAAATAACAAATATTACTGAATTTGGTTTATTTGTGAAAATAAATGAGCATGTAGATGGACTGATACATGTAAATGATTTATCTTGGGACGGAAAAATAGAAGATGAACTTAAAAAGTTTAACAAAGGCATGAAAGTTAAGAGTAAAATTTTAGAATTAGATGCCGAAAAAGAAAGAGTTGCACTAGGTATCAAACAATTAGATAGAGATCCATTTGAAGTTATACTTAATGATAAATTTAAAAAGGGAAGCATTATTACATGTAGGGTAGAAAGCGTTCAAGATGCTGGTCTAGAGGTAAAACTTGAAAATGATATTTTTGGTTTTATTAAGAAAACAGATCTTTCAAGAGAAAAAGAGGAACAAAAACCTTTAAGGTTTGCTAAAGGCGAAAAAGTAGATGCAATGGTATCTAATATTGATAAAGGTTCAAGAAAAGTTTATCTTTCAATAAAGGCTATGGAATTGGCTGAAGAGAAGAAAGCTATGAAAGATTATGGGTCAACTGATTCAGGAGCGTCTTTAGGAGATATCTTAGGTGCGGCACTAGAAGCTAAGTCTGATGAAAAAAATACAAAAGAAACTAAAAACAAAAAAAAGTAATTTTAGTATTTGGAAAAAAATGTGAATAAATTTGATATAATTAAAATTTTATCTAAGAAAAAAGGTTTAACGGAAAAAGACTCTAAAATAATTATAGCTACTATTATTGATGAAATCACTCAGGCGTTGCGCTTTGGTGATAGAGTAGAATTTAGAGGATTTGGAGTTTTTTATGTTAAAAAAAGAGAGGAAAGAACTGCAAGAAATCCAAAAACCGGAGAAAAAATAGTAACTGATAAAAAAAATATACCTTATTTTAAAATGTCAAAAATATTATATGAGTATATAAATCAGTGATAATTCTGAAGTTAATAAAAAGAATATTTTTGTTTTTATTTGTTGTTTTTTTAGCTTCTTTCGGCGCATCTAACAAGGATCTATTATTTATAAATCTTTGGCCATTTGATTCTAAGCTTCAAATTCCCACTTATCTTTTTTTTTATATATCTGTTATAATAGGGGTATTATCAGTTAGCACCTACTATTTTTTTAAAAAAAAAAATGAAACTTAGTTCAAATCAAATTATTTGTGCCCTTGATTTTGATAGTATTTCAAAAGCTGAAGACTTTGTTGCCTCTATAAATCATGATATTATTTTTAAAATAGGGATGGAATTTTTTTATAGTTTTGGACTTGAAGGAGTTTCTAAGATCAGGAATCTTAAAAAAGATGCTAAGTTATTTCTAGATTTAAAATTACATGATATTCCAAATACTGTAGTAAAAGGTATTTATCCATTAGTAAAAAAAGTTCAACCATATATGTTAACTCTTCATATAGCAGGAGGAAAAAAAATGCTACAAAAATCAGTAGCAGCAGTAACTGAAGTATCGATAGAATATAATATTAAAAAACCATTATTATTAGGTGTTACAGTTTTGACCAGTTTAGATAGTAATGATTTCAAGGAAATGGGCCATATTATTTTAATTGAAGATTATGTAGAAAATTATTCAAAAATAGCAAAAAACTCAAATTTAGATGGTATAATATGTTCTCCTTTAGAAGTACATTTAGTTAAAAAATTACATGGTGATAGTTTAAAACTAATAACACCAGGTATTCGTTTGGGAAAAAATTCTAATGATGATCAATCTAGATTTTTGACACCAAAAGAAGCGTTTAAGATGGGATCAGATTTTATTGTAATGGGTAGACCTTTAATAAACTCTAAAGATCCTAACAAAGTTATTGAAAAAATTATAGATTATTAATATTTCATGACATTTACTGATATTAAAATTAAAGTATGTGGATTAAAAAGTATATCAGAAGTTAATTGTGCTTCTGATTATGGTGCATGCTGGTATGGAATGATCTTTGTAAAAAATTCACCAAGATTCATAACATATAAGAAGGCTGAAAATTTAATTAATAATACACCTGCTTACATTGAACCAATAGCTGTTACTATCAACCCATCTTATTCTAAAATTAAAAATTTAATTGAATTAGGATTTAAATACATTCAGCTTCATGGAGATGAAAGTACAAGTTTTTGTTTAAATTTAAAGAAAGAGTATAAAGTAAAAATTATCAAGGCCATCAGCATAAGAGCCGTAAAAGATATTGAGTATGCAAATAATTTTAGAGATATAGTAGATTGGGTGCTATTTGATTATAAAGATGATTTATTAGCTGGCGGCACAGGAAAATCTTTTAATTGGAATTTATTAGCTGATAAGAAGTTAAATTTTAGCTGGATACTTTCTGGTGGTTTAGACTATAATAATGTAGGTAAAGCAATTAAAAAAACTGGAGCTACTGCTGTTGATGTTTCTACTGGTTTAGAGATTAAAAAAGGAATAAAATCTATAGAATTAATAAAAAAATTCTGTAATAAAATTAAAAATACTTAATATGATAAAAGGTAGCTATAAAAATTATCCTGATAAAAATGGAAATTTTGGACAATATGGGGGGCGTTATGTTGCAGAAACACTAATGCCTTTAATTTTAGAAGTAGAAAAAAAATATTTATATTATAAAAAAAATAAAAAATTTAATGATGAGTTTATAAAGTTATCAAAGGATTATATTGGTAGGCCAAGCCCTTTATATTATGCCAAAAATCTAACTGAATATTTGGGAGGAGCAAAAATTTATTTTAAAAGAGATGAACTGAACCATACAGGGGCTCATAAAATAAATAATTGTTTAGGTCAAGTTTTGTTAGCACTCAGGATGAATAAGAAGAGAATAATCGCTGAGACAGGTGCTGGTCAACATGGAGTTGCTACTGCTACAGTTTGTGCTTTATTTGGTCTTGAATGTATTGTTTATATGGGAAAAAAAGATATTGAAAGGCAAAAGCCAAATGTTTTTAAAATGAACTTATTAGGTGCTAAAATAGTTCCAGTAGAGTCAGGCTCAGCGAGTTTAAAAGATGCTATGAATGAAGCACTGAGAGATTGGGTAAGTAATGTAGAAAATACATTTTATATAATCGGTACTGCAGCTGGTCCTCACCCTTATCCGATGATGGTAAGAGATTTTCAATCAATTATAGGAAAAGAATTAAAAAAACAAATTTTGAAAGAAGAAAAAAGACTTCCTAATTCTTTAGTCGCTTGTATTGGAGGAGGTTCAAATTCTTTAGGGCTATTTTACGATTTTTTAGATGAAAAAAAAGTTAGCTTATATGGAGTGGAAGCCGGAGGAAAAGGAATTAAAACAGGCAAACATGCGGCATCTTTAAATGCAGGAAAGCCAGGTGTGCTTCATGGAAACAAGACTTATTTAATACAAGATAATGCAGGTCAGATAAAAGAAGCACATTCTATTTCCGCAGGATTAGATTATCCAGGGATTGGCCCTGAACATAGTTGGTTAAAAGATACTGGTAGAGTAAAATATGTTTATGCTAATGATAATGATGCAATAAAAGCATTTAAAATTTGCTGTAAATTAGAAGGGATTATTCCTGCCTTAGAGCCAGCCCATGCTTTGTCATTTGTATTAAAGTTAGCTCCAAAGCAAACTAAAAGACATATTTTAGTTATGAACATGTGTGGAAGAGGAGATAAAGACTTAGATAGTCTTGCAAAACATTTGAAGATTAAGATATGAATAATAGAAGAATAAATAATTGTTTTTCCAAGCTTAAAAAAGAAAAAAAATCAGCTTTCATAGCATTCTTAACTAGCGGAGACCCTGATTTTTCAACTAGTTTAAAGTTATTGGAAGCGATGCCTAATGCTGGTGTAGATATTTTAGAGATAGGTATGCCGTTTAGTGATCCAATGGCTGATGGTCCGGTAATTCAAAGAAGTTATATTAGGGCATTAAAATCAGGTAGTTCATTAATTAAGACCTTGGATTTGGTTAAGAAATTTAGGTTAAATAATAATTTCACTCCAGTTGTCTTGATGGGATACTATAACCCTATATTACAAATGGGATTGAGAAATTTTATAAATAAAGCAAGAATTGCAGGAGTAGACGGATTATTAATAGTTGACCTACCACCAGAGGTTAGTAAAGAGTTATCTTTAGAATTAAATAAATCAACATTAGATATGATTAGACTTGCATCTCCTACTACAACTACAGATAGGATGAGAAGTATCCTAAAATCATCCTCAGGATTTTTATATTATGTATCTATAACAGGAATAACAGGATCAAAAATCAATAAAATTTTAGATATTAAAAAAAGTTATATGAATTTAAAAAAAATTACTAATTTACCATTTGTAGTGGGTTTTGGTATTAATTCCTCAAAAAAAGCTCGTGAAATAGCTAAGTATGCAGATGGAGTTGTGGTGGGTAGTGATTTAATTAAACAAATAGAAAAAGGTATTGAAAATAAAAGTAACATTTTTAATAATGTTATAGATCTAGTAAAAAAATATTCTAAAGCTATTAATAAGTAAAAAAATGAATTGGTTAACAAACTTTGTAAAGCCTAAACTAAAAGTAATAAAATCAAAGATTCTTAAAAAAGAAAATCTTTGGCTTAAGTGTTCCTCTTGTGGACAAATGAATTTCCGTAAAGATTTAGAAGAAAAATTATATATGTGTTCAAATTGTGATGCTCATTTAGCAATGCCCATTAAAGAAAGGTTAAAAAGTTTATACGATAAAGGACAATATGAAGTTAAAAGTATACCAAAAGTTCTAGAGGATCCTTTGTCTTTCAAAGATAAGATTAAATATAAAGACAGACTAAAAATGGCAAGAAAAAAAACATCAAATAATGATGCAATTCTGGTAGTTAATGGAAAAATAAATGATATGAATTTGGTAAGTGCAGCTATGGACTTTAGTTTTATGGGAGGATCAATGGGAATGGAGGTTGGTGAAGGTATAGTTGTAGCTAGTAAATTAGCTAAGGATATTAAAAGTCCGCTGTTGATTATTGCATCTTCTGGTGGTGCTAGAATGCAAGAGGGTATATTATCACTTATGCAAATGCCAAGAACCGTAGCAGCAATAGAAATTTTTAAAGAAACCAAATTACCTTATATTGTTCTCTTTACTAATCCAGTAACCGGAGGGGTATCGGCCTCTTTCACAATGTTAGGAGATATCTTAATAGCCGAACCTGATGCTTTAATTGGTTTTGCGGGACCACGTGTTATTAAAAAAACTGTGAATGAGGAATTACCAGAGGGTTTTCAGAAAAGTGAATATTTGCTTGAGCACGGCATGATGGATTTAATAGTAAGCAGAAATGAATTTAAGAATAAATTATCTAATATATTAAAACATTTAGTAGGTAATTAGAAGGTTGTTACAGGTAAGAGATTACATCAAGCATAAAAATAAAAAAATAGAAGATATATTGAAATCTTTTTTTTTATTCCATCCTAAAAATATTGATCTTTCATTAGAAAGAATTAATAGGTTATTAAAAAAACTTAATAACCCTCACAAAAAAATAAAAAATATAATACATATTGCGGGAACTAATGGCAAAGGTTCTATTGCTACTATTTTATATAATTTACAAAAAAGTCAAGGTAGGACAGTTAACATTTATAGATCTCCTCATTTAGTATCTTTTAATGAGCGTATTCATATTAAAAATAAAGAAGTATCAAACCATTACTTACTAAATACCTTGCAACATATAAAATATGTGAATAATAATGAACCTATCACTTTCTTTGAAATTATTACAGCGACTGCTTTTTTTATGTTTTATGAAAATAAAGCAGATTTGACAATTCTAGAAGTTGGTTTAGGAGGGCGTTTCGATGCAACAAATGTAATAAAAAAAAATTTAGTTTCAATAATATCTACTATTGGTATTGATCATAAAGAGTTTTTAGGTAGCACGATAAAATTAATAGCTAATGAGAAAGTGGGTATAATAAAGAAAAAAAGTTGTGTTATATCCAGTAAGCAAACACAAACTGCTAGAAAAATAATTCAAAATAAATCTTTAGAAATGGATTGTTTATTTTATGAGTATAATGAAAATTGGAAAATTGAAAATAAAATTTTTTACCATGGGGACATACAAGTAAACTTAAAAAAAATTGCATTATCAGGAGCACATCAGCACATAAATTTTTCTTGTGCCTTGATGGCATGTATTAAAATAAAAAAACTTAATATAGATTTAAAAAGCTTAGATAAAATTTTACCTAGAATATATTGGCGAGGTAGAATAGAAAAAGTAAAAAGTAATTTATATCCAAATTTAGAAATTTGGATAGATGTAGCTCATAATAAATTAGGTTTTTCAGTACTTGTAGAATGGATTAAAAAAACAAAAATAGAAAGTTTTTATATGATTTTGTCATTAGGAATTAAAAAAGATTATTTAGGTATAATTAAAGAGATAAAAAAAGCTAATCCAAAAAAATTGTATATAGTATCTGGAAAAAGCTTTAATAGTCATAATCCTAAAAATATTAAAAGCGCAGCAGATAAATTTAAAATTAAGTCAATTATTTTTGAAGATCTATTTGAAGCGCTAAATAATATTAAAAAAGTAAATAACAATT
This sequence comes from Alphaproteobacteria bacterium TMED62, assembly GCA_002170595.1. GTDB lineage: Bacteria > Pseudomonadota > Alphaproteobacteria > TMED109 > TMED109 > TMED131. The sequence goes on along the minus strand of NHDP01000017.1, from coordinate 26,969 downwards.
ATAATAAGAAAAAAGTTATTATTACAGGATCAATCGGTTTAGTAGGAAATTTTTTAGAAAAAATTTGATGATTTATATATTTTCATCTAACCATGTAGTTAAAGAGCTTTTTTCTACCAATCCAACTTGAGATGAAATCGACTGCCCATTCTTAAATAATATAAGAGTAGGAATACTCATAATACCATAGTTTGAAGGAACTTCAGGATTTTCGTCAATATTTACTTTAGCAATAAGTATTTTTTCTTTATAATCCTCAGCTAATTCATGTAAAATAGGAGATATTTGTTTGCAGGGTCCACACCACTCTGCCCAAAAATCACATAAAACTGGTTTATCTGCTTCCAATACTTTTTCTTTAAAATCTTTGTCTTTTACATCTAAAATTGACATATTATCCTCTTATACGTTATGTTTTTTTTCTAAATTTTCAATATATTTGTTAATTTCATCTAATATTAATAAATTTTCTTTATTATTATTATCATATTTTGCTCTTAAATCGTCAATTTTTTTATAACATTCATTAATTGTTAACCATTTTTCTTTATTAGTACTTAACAGCCTTTCTTTTAAATGGTTTTTTATTTTATAAAGATCTTTTTTTTCTAATAATTCTGGTTTTTCTTCAAAAAATAATAGTTGAGCAAAATATTTTAGCCTTTCATCTTTAAATTTATTTATAATTTGATATCTATCACTCCAAGCATATTTTTGGAAGTTCTTCATTAATAAATTATCTGAGTTAGAAATAAATTTTGTATAAATAGTCTCTTCAGCATAAATATCAATTTGCGACTCATTGTTAATTACATCACTATAGCAAGATAGGATTTTATTTTTAAAATCCTTATTAGTAGTTATGAAGTTGTGTCTCTCCATTAAGACTTGATCCGAAATATTATTATAATCTTCAAGATCTTTTCTAATATTTATATTAAGTAAAATCGGACTCTTGTTTAGCTTTAACTTTCTAATTTTTTTAGGTGAATTTTCCAAAAAACTATATAAATCTGATTGGTCCATATCTAATACTCTAGTTGGGTCTTCTAATAAATTGAAACATAAAGCCCATCTATAGGTCGGATGAAAGTCAACAAAAGATAAGCAGAAAAGCTCTGCTTTACCAAAAAAAGATTCTAGATAGCAAAATGGTTGAGAAGATATAACTTGCTCTAGCTCATTTTTATTTGATTGATTGATACTTTTTTCCCATAGTTCTGGAATCTGACTTTTGATTAATTTTGCTAGCTCTAAGCTCGCAAAGGTGTCTCCCATAGCATCGTGAGCAGTAAAGTTCTTAATGCCATTTGTATGAGCAATACTTTCTAGCTTTAGTATGGAAGTACCTTTTTTATTTAATAAGCTTTTAATTTTATCTGGATAAAAAAAGTTAGCAATTCTAGTAATATCTAATAAGTCCACTCTGATATTTTTATTTTTTACTGTTAAATAGGGATCATAAAGATTTTTAAAAAATGCATTTCTTAATACTTCTTCATCAAATAAAATAGAATTATACCCAATAAATATAGCTGGAGACCATTCGTTAAATTTATTATGAACCTCAGAAACTAATTCATAGTTAGATAAATTTGATTTATATATTTTTTCTATAGGTATTCTATTTACTAATAATGCTTCGGGATCAGGTAACGAAAAAGAATTTAGCTTACCTGTAAGATTTATTTTATCTAAAATATTAAAATCTTCATCTGTACAGATAGCTGCAATCTGTATTATTTGATCCCAGTGAGCAGATCTACCCGTGGTTTCTAGGTCATAAAATATAATTTTTTTCATTTAAAGCTTTTTTATTATAATTAGTAAATTGTTCTATCTGCATAATAGATTTAGGAGTACTAGCATGTAAAAAAAATCCATCTAGTTTTACTGCAAAAAGTTTTTTTTGATCTAATGCTAAATCGTATAATAAATTGAGTGAAAATTTCTTCTCTTCTATATGATTAAAAAGCTCTTTATTAATAATTTGCCAACCTGTAAAAACATAGCTTTTGGAGCGAGAATTTTTCTTACTTCTTTGTATTCTTGATACAATTTTATCTGTTTCCATTATAAAATCTCCCTTTCCTTTATAACCTATAGAGTTTTTAATAGGGGCAATTAATAGAAGTATTTTCATTTTAGTGCTATTAAAATTATCATATAATTTACTAACAGGACATATATAAGGTTTCTTTAATAATAGCGAATCTCCATTAATAACAAGAATATTATTTTTATTAAATAAATGAAGTATTTTCTTTACTCCACCCCCTGTTTCAAGTCTCTCTTTTTCATAGGATGAGTATATTTTAGGGTAAGGGTTTTTGTAAGAATAATCTTTGATAAAATTTTGAATAGTTCTGTATTTATAGCTGTTATTAATTATACAATTTTTTATACCTAGTTTTGCTAAATATCGTAAATTAGTTCTCAAGATAGGTTCATTTCGTATTTTTATTAACGGCTTGGCAATATACTTTGTTTTATAACGCATTCTTTTGCCTCTTCCAGCACAAAGAATCATAGTGTTGATTAAATTATTTTTTTTAAATTTTTGCATTTTAAGTATATATTTTTAACCAATTATTTAACTCATTAAAGATAGTGTTCTTTAAATTATTTCTTAAAAGTATTTTTGTTCTGGGCAAGTATTTTAAATAATTAGCTTTACCTTGTTCTTTAAATAGCCTGTTAAAAATTCCAATTATTTTAAATAATCTTTGCGTTCCTAAAACTAAATATGCATATCTAAATTCATCTTGATTAATTTTTTTGTTTTTTAAAAAGTAATTATAAAAATTTAATTGCTCATTCTTAGATAAAAAGACTCTGACATCTTGTAACAAAGATACCAAATCATATGCAGGATGACCTATAAGGCTATCTTGATAATCTATTAAACCAATTTTTCTTTCTTTCTTTTTATTTTTCAAGTAAAAAATATTATCTACATGAAAATCACGTAATACAACACAAGATTGGGCATAATTTATTTTATTAAGTAAATAACTCCAAATTTTATTCCATTCTTTACATGCTTTTTTATTTTTGTTAATTATTAAGTGCCATTTTAAGAATAAATCTAATTCATTTTTAAGAATTTTATTATCATAATTTTTTATAAATTTAGGCTTTTCTTTATAGGACAATGCAATGAGTAACTTTATAGCATTTCTGTAATAATATTCTTTTTTGTTTCTTTCCTTTTTACATAAGATACTGTATTTAAAGTTTCCAAAATCTTCTATTACTAATAAGCCTGAATTTAAGTCTTTAAAATATATGTTTGGTGAGGATAGATTATTTTCTTTTAGCCAATTAGATATTTCTATGAATTTTTTTAAAGATCTTTTTTCTGAAGAACTATCCATCAATAAATATTTTTTATTTAAGTTAGAAATTCTATAATATATTCTTTTGGAGGCATCATTTTTTAAAAGTTTTAAGTTATTTGTATTTATTGCATGTTTCAAACAAAAATCAGTAATAGTTTTTGAGAAATTAATTTTTGTCATAATTCAGTAACTNTTTTAATCTTATTTNCCATTNTTTNTCACCTTCTAATNTTAANANTTTTTTATTTTTAATATTTTTNATTGATAATTTTAANTAATTNTTAGGAAGAATAGTNTTTATTTTTTCTGCCCACTCTATAAGAAATATGGAGTCATCAAACATCTCAGTAATCCCAAGTGATAATGCTTCATTATAATTTTTTAATCGCCATGCATCCATATGATATACTTTAGATTTATTACTATCATAAGGTAAAATAATATTATAAGAAGGACTAGGTACAGTCTTAACTTTTGAAATTCTTTGTATAAAATGTCTTATAAAAGTAGTTTTTCCTGAACCCATATTACCGGTCACTCCAAAAACATCGCCTTTTTTGCTAATCTTTGAAAGTTCTTGGGCTATTGCCTTCGTTTTAATTTCTTCATGAATATTAAAGGTATTTATAAACATACTTAAGCAAAAATTTAATACCTATATTTTGCATTTTTAAAAGGCCCATTTTTGCTAACGCCTAAATATTGAGCCTGCGTATTGCTAAGTTTAGTAAGTGTAGCTCCAACTTTATTTAAGTGTAACATAGCTACTTTTTCATCCAAGTGTTTTGGTAACGTATACACTTGATTAGAATAGTTGCTATAATTTTTAAACAATTCTATTTGAGCTAATACTTGATTAGTAAATGAAGCGCTCATTACAAAGGAAGGATGACCAGTAGCACACCCTAAGTTAACTAATCTACCTTTAGCGAGCACTATTATTTTTTTTCCATCTGGAAAAGTTACTTGATCAACTTGAGGTTTTATTTCCTCCCATTGCATATTATTTAATTGATTAATCTGAATTTCAGAATCGAAATGTCCGATATTGCACACAATTGCTTGATCTTTCATTTTTCTCATATGGTCAAGTGTTACTACATCTATATTACCTGTAGCAGTTACAAATATATCAGGGATATGTGCTACCTCGTCTATGTTAACAACATCATAACCTTCCATAGAAGCTTGAAGTGCGCAAATAGGATCCACCTCGGTTATCATAACTCTTGCTCCGGCACTACGAAGACTTGCTGCTGAACCTTTCCCTACATCTCCATATCCTGCAACTAATGCAATTTTTCCAGATAACATAACGTCAGTAGCTCTTCTGATAGAGTCAACTAGACTTTCTCTACAACCATATAAATTATCAAATTTTGATTTTGTTACTGAATCATTTACATTTATAGCAGGAACTTTTAAAGTTTTATTAGCTTGCATTTCATATAATCTATGAACACCTGTTGTAGTTTCTTCACTTAATCCTTTTACATCATTAAGCATATCAGGAAACTTTTCATGCATTAATTTAGTTAAATCTCCGCCATCATCTAAAATAAGGTTTGGTTTCCATCCTTCTGCAATAATAGTTTTTTCTATACACCACCAAAACTCATCTTCAGTCTCTTCTTTCCATGCAAAGACAGGTATTTTTTTGGCTGCAATAGCTGCTGCAGCATGATCTTGGGTAGAAAAAATATTACAGGAAGACCACCTCACATTCGCACCAAGTAGTATTAATGTTTCAATTAATACTGCTGTTTGAATAGTCATATGCAAGCAGCCTACAATGTTCGCACCCATTAATGGCTTTATATTTTTATACTCTTCTCTTAAGGATATTAAACCAGGCATTTCTTTTTCAGCTAGTGTAATTTCTTTTCTGCCCCAATCTGCCAAACTTAAGTCTGCTACTTTAAAATCATTGTTATTCATAGTATTTCCTTATTAATTTAGTTTATGATTATGGTAATAATAAAAGGGCTAAAACGTCTTCAGGTTTTTTTATTCCTTTTATCTCTTTTCTAATATTAGATTTTTTTAAAATTCTTGTTAATTTTGCTAAAATTTGTAACTTGTTTGATGTCTCAATATTATTTGGAGTTAAAAGCGTAAAAATAATATCTGTAGATTTTTGATTACTCAATAATATTGGTTTATCCAGTCTAAAAAAAATTAAACAGTTTTTTTTAAGCTCTTCTAAAAGACTATTAATTAAAAGTATACCATTATCTAATGAGATTAGATGATTTTGATTTTGATTTTTATAAGATGAAAATATTTTATTATTCTGTAATCCAAATTCTTTTTCACTTATTTTTTTTATTTCTAAAAAGACATCTTTTAAGGAGGAAAAATTTTTGTCTAAAAATGATTTTTTAGTTACAAAAAAATTAATATTGGAGTTTGATTTGCTCAAAATAATATTATTAAAATTTTTTTTTAAAAGGTTAGTATTCATATCAACTTAAAATTTAAATTTAGAGCCTAAATAAACTTGTCTAACATTTTTATCTTGAGCTATTTCTTTTGGGGTTCCAGACTTCATTATCTCTCCATTATGGATTATATAAGCTCTTTCAACTATATTAAGTGTATCTCTGACATTATGATCAGTGACCAATACTCCAACATTTTTTTCTTTGACTTGGCTAACAAGCTCACTAACTTCAGATATTGAAATGGGATCAATTCCTGCTAGAGGTTCGTCTAATAAAAGAAAGGCTGGCTGACTAGCTAACGCTCTTGCTATTTCAACTCTTCTTCTTTCTCCTCCAGAAAGAGTAATTGCAGAAGCCTTTCTTAGATGGCTTATGGAAAATTCTGCTAAAAGGTCGTTTAGCATTAGTTCAATTTTTTCACTATCTTTTTCAATTATTTGTAAAACTGATTTGATATTCTGCTCAACAGTCATTCCTCTAAAAATTGAAGATTCTTGAGGTAAATAACCTAGCCCATTCTTAGCTCTAAGGTAAACTGGTAAATTAGTTATATCTACACCATTTAGATGAATGGACCCATAATCAGCAGATAATAAACCCATAATAATATAGAAACATGTAGTTTTTCCAGCTCCATTAGGTCCGAGTAACCCTACAATTTCACCTTTATTAATTTTTACACTAATATCTCTTAGAATTCTTCTATTTTTAATTATTTTACCCAGTTTTTTTACATATAATCCATCATTGGATACTATAACCTTAGGTTTATTTTTAAAATTGATATTCATATTAGTTACTCTGTAGTATATTTCATTTTCACTTTTTGATTTGATTTAGATCCTTCCATTTTGCTTAAACCNGTTAGAAAATCAATAATTAATTTTTCTCCTNTAANTATATTANTNTCTCTTTNTANNTNNACATTNCCNGTAATNATNANNTNNTCTTNATTNANNTNNTANATNGCTTNATCTCCNGTNGCTAANTGNTTATCNTTCAAAAAAAGAAACATTNCCNNTAGCNNNTAATTNNGTNATTTGTTGANTNTNANNTTTATNNAGNACAGCAATAATTTTATNNGCNTTTATANTNGNTTNACCNTGAATAGCTTTNGCATTNCCAATNGCNATAGCTTGANNNAGTTGNTTATTCCANTCCATNNTATCAGCTANTATTTCTATNGGNTNTNTATCTTCANNNTANANANNANNANNNAATAAAAATGATANTAATANTATAATGTTAANCATTTTCATANTTAATTCANNGTTAATTTNGGNTTATTANAAAATNTNATCATTTGATGACTAGTATCAAAAGAAAACGAAGTAGCTTCTATTAGCCCCCACTTACCAAACATTTTAACTCCATCACTTCCATAACCAACTCCTTTAGAAATATTATAATCTAACTCAGTGCTTTCTAATTTGGTACCATCATCATAAAATATAAAAACTTTATCTTTAGCTTTTATAGACTTTTCTAAAACATTAAAGGATGCGAGATTAGTATTAATTAACATCCAACTATTATTATTAAGAGTCATATCTGCTTCTACAGAATTTAAATGTATAATATTTTCATCTTTACTATTTTTAAAAGATGACTTTGCTGTTATTACGTAAGGTCTATTATTTATATCGTTTCCTATAAGTTTAGCATTTTCTAATTTAAGAGTATTCCTATTTAAGTTATTTTCTAGGTTTTCTGTTTTAAGTATCATTTTATTTTTATCTTCTATTGAAAAGATAAATGTAATTAATATTGTACAAAAGAAAAAAAACATTAAAGCAAATTTCACGTAAGTTAAACTATTTTTGACATCTATTTTATCTGATCTAGGTATATAATTTTTTAAAAACATTAGCTTTTTAATCTTAAACAATCGTGAAGATGAATTATACCTGAAAGTTTTTTACTTTTTAATTTTTTTACAATAAAAAGAGAAGTTATTTTATGTTCATTTATTATTTTCAAAGCATCAGAAACAAATGTATTTTCATCTATTATTTTAGGGTTTCTACTCATTATATTTCTAGCTTTTTTATTCAATAGATCATTTTTCATATGTCTTCTTAAATCACCGTCTGTAATAACTCCAATTAAAAGTTTTGATTTATCTAAAACACCAATACACCCAAAGTTCTTATTTGTTATTTGTACTATAACATCTTTCATATTTGTATTTTCAAATGTCAAAGGAATATTTTTTTCGCTATGCATTATATCTTTAACTTTGATAAACTTAAAACCTATATTTCCTCCAGGATGGTATTCTCCAAACATTTTTTCTGAAAAATTTTTATTTTCTGATATAGATAAGGCAATTGCGTCTCCTAGAGCTAACATCATTGTTGTAGAGGTTGTAGGAGCAATATTATTTTTACCTGCTTCTGCAATATTTGGAATAATTAAATTAAAAGAACTCATTTGTGCCAATTTGCTTTTATTTTTACTAGAGATGAGAATTGATTTTATTTTTTTTTTATTAGCATAGTAAAGTAAATCTAAAAGCTCTTTTGACTGTCCAGATTTCGATAATAAGCATATAATATCATTTTTTTTTATTGAGCCTAAATCACCATGGCTTGCTTCGGTAGGATGAATATAGAAAGCATTAGTACCTGTAGATGTAAGGGTTGAAGCAATTTTTCTAGCTATATGTCCAGACTTACCTACTCCAGATAAAAATATATTACCTTTAGTTGTAGATATTAAACTGACAATTTTATTGTAATTATTGTCTAAGGACTTAGACAATAATAATAGAGCTTGAGCCTCTTTTTTAATTATATTTTTAGAAATTCTTAAAAACATTTTTTATGAATGTGAAAATATATCCATTTCTTCCCAACCGTATAGATCCATTTTAACTCTAGTAGGTAAAAATTTTAGTATAGGAACAAGAAGGTGAGACCTTTTTTCTCTTTTCAAAATTAGATCCAATTCATTTTTTATTTGATGTAAATACAAAACATCATTAGAAGCGTACTTTATTTGATTTTTTGATAAGGTTTTACTTCCCCAATAGCTGCTCTGTTGCTGTTTTGAAATTTCTATATTTAATAATTCTCTACAAAGCTCTCTTAATCCATGCCTATCAGTATAGGTTCTAGCTAGTTTAGAAGCAATTTTTGTGCAGTAGATATTCTTAGGTAATATACCTAAATATTTTTTAATAATAGCTAGGTCAAATCTAGCATAATGGAAAATTTTCAAAATTGAGGTATCTCTTAAAAGTAATTTTAAATTAGGAGCTGAATATCCAAAATCTGACCCTAATTGTACTAAGTGAGTAGTTCCATCTCCTGAAGAAATTTGTACTACACATAGTCTATCTCTTGAGTTTTTTAAACCCATTGCCTCTGTATCAATTGCTATACTATTGGCAAACTTAATATTATTGGGAATATCTCCCTGATACAGATTATTCATAGTAAATTGTATTATAGAATTTAAATTTTTTATGTTATTAAATAATATACTAACATTATCATAACTAAAAATATACTATATTGTAAAAATGAATCAAAAAATAATAAGTGTAATAGGTGGAAGCGGATTTATAGGCAATTACTTAGTAGATAAGCTCTTGGAGTCTGGCTATTATGTGAAGATAATATCAAGAAAACCCAAATCGAAAAAAAAATTTTATCCATCGGCTAGATTAGGACAATATTCCTTAATAAATTCTAATATATGTGATGAAAAAAAATTATTTAAAATACTAGAAGGGTCTTCAATCATTATAAATTTAGTAGGCGTTTTAGAGAATAGTAGGAAAAATAGTTTTAATGCAGCACATGTTCAAGGTACAAATAATATTGTTAAATTTTGCTCTAAATATGAAGTAAAAAAATTAATTCATATTTCAGCTTTAGGAGTAAATAAAAATAAAACATCTAAATATGCTTTAACAAAATTTTTAGCTGAAAAAAATATTAGAAGAGTTGAAAATTCATTAATTATAAGACCATCTATAGTTTTTGGTGATGAAGATAATTTTATCAATTTTTTTGCTCAATATGCTAAGTTTTCTCCGTTTTTACCTTTGATTGGAGGAGGAAGGACTAAGTTTCAACCAATTTTAGTTTCGGATTTGGTAAATATTATAGTCAGTTGTATTAATAAAAAATTTAATAGAGGACAGATTTTAGAAATTGGAGGACCGGATATTCTTACTTTTAAAGAAATATTAACTTTTATGTTAAAAGAGTTGAAAATTAAAAGGTATTTCTTGAAGTTACCTTTTAATGTAGCCAGTGGACTAGCATTCTTTCTAGAAAAGTTGCCAATAAAACTAATCACTAGAGATCAAGTAGAAATGCTGAAAACTAATAGTATAGTATTCAAAAAATATTCATATAGAAATTTTATTAACTATCAAAGCACATCTTTTTTTATAGCCGTAAGAAATCAATTAAAATTTTATAAAAAGAACGGGGGGCATTAATTTTTATATAATATATATGAAAATAAAAATCCCTAATAAAACTCTATAAACGCTAAATATTCTAAATGAAAATTTTTTAATCCATCTAAAAAAAAAATGTATTGTTAAATTTGCCGTTAAAAAAGAAATTAAAACTATAATAAATAATTTTAATAAATCTGAATAATTTATATCAATTGCCTTATATACACCAAAACAGCAGGCAGCAAATAAAACCGGAAGTCCAGAAAGAAGAGAAAATTCCAGACTTAACCTTCTATTAATTCCTATAAAGCGCATAGCGGTTATAACACTTCCTGAGCGGCTCATACCAGGGATTAAAGCCAATATCTGAAATATACCAATGATAACAGTATCACTGAGTTGTATTGTATTATTATTTTTATTTTGTTTATTAAAATTATCAGAAAAATCCAATAGTATACCTCCAAGAATACAAGCAATAGCGATTATAAAGAGATTAGATTTAAAGCTATCAAAACCATATAGTCCTATTAATCCACCTAAAAATATTACTGGAAAGCTTGAAATTAATGCAAATATTAATAGATTATTTTTTTTAAATGTAATAAATAATTTTCTATTGAAAAAAACTAGAGCTAGAAATGTACCTAAATGAGCTCCTAATGCAAACAATAATGCATTATCAGTCCATTTAAAAATATTTTGTAATAAATATAAATGTGCAGAGCTAGAAACAGGAAGAAACTCTGTAATGCCTTGAATTAACGAGTAAGTAAAAATTTGTATATTTTCCATATTTTTTTTTTTAATAATGATATATTAATATATTAAATTTCGAAATATTTTAAATGTATAAGCTATATTATATGCCTATGTGTGCTGCGAGTAGAGCGGCTAAAATGATCTTACATGAAAAAGGTATTAAATTCCATTCTATAAACGAACCGATTTGGAAGAGAAGAATAGATTTTTTAAAAATCAATCCAGAAGGAGAATTACCAGTTGTCATAGATAATGAACAAAATAAGATAATAGGGTATTTTTCTCTAGCGTATTTTTTAGAAGAAAGTAATGTAAAAAACATTTTAATAGGTAATAACCCGCTTAATAGACTAGAAGTTAGAAGAATATGTAAATGGTTAGATAATAAATTTAGTAAAGAAGTTTATCAAAATATTGTAGAAGAAAGAGTTTTTAAAAACTTAAAAGGTCTTGGAAATCCTTCAAGTGAGTTTTTGAAAGCTGGTAGAACTAACTTAAAAAATCATGAAAATTATTTTGAGTGGTTATTAAATGAGCGAACTTTTCTTGCAGGAGAGTTTTTCTCAATTGCTGATATTATTTATGCTACTTATTTATCAACCTTAGATTATTTAGGAGAAGTAAAATGGGATAGAGTTAGTTTTACAAAAAAATGGTATGCAAAAATAAAGAGTAGACCTTCATTCAGAGACATTCTTGAAGAAAAAATATTCACAATTCCTGCTACTAAACATTATAAAAATTTAGATTTTTAATGAGCCAACAATTATTATTTGATGAAATTAAAATAAAGTCATTAGAGCTTGGTTTTGATGAATTTGGTATTACTGATTTAGAAAATTTTGAGTTTAACTCTTTAAAAATAATGGAGTTTGTAAAAAATAAACACCATGGTGAAATGAAATGGTTTAAAGATAAATTAGAAATAAGAAAAAACCCTAAAAATATATGGAATGATGCAAAAAGTGCTATAGTTTTAGGGATAAATTACGGCCCAATAAATAACCCACTAAAAGATCTTACCCAAATTAGAAAGGGGTATATATCTATCTACTCTAGAAGAAGAGATTACCATAAAGTAATCAAATCTAAACTAAAAGAACTAGCTAGGTTCATACAAAAAATTAAACCTTCTGAGGTAAAAATTTTTGTTGACACTGCTCCGTTGATGGAAAAACCCTTAGCAAGTGCAGCTGGGTTAGGGTGGCAAGGCAAACATACAAACCTTGTCTCAAAAAAATATGGATCATGGTTATTTTTAGGAGTAATCTTAACAAATATATATTTTAAAAATAAAAAAAATATCAATAGCAAATGTGGTTCCTGCAAACAATGTATTACGATTTGTCCTACTAATGCTATAGTTAAACCGTATTCGCTTGATGCAAGAAGATGTATATCTTATTTAACTATTGAACATAAAACACATATTAAAAAGGAGTTTAGAATAAAAATAGGAAATAGAATATTTGGATGTGATGACTGTCTTGCAATATGTCCTTGGAATAAGTTTGCTAAAAAATATAGCGATTTGAAATTAAATTTTATTAAAAAACTCAATCTGCCCAGCCTAGAAATGTTTTTGAATTTTGAGGAGCATGATTATAGAAGATATTTTGTAGGCACTCCTGTTAGAAGATTAGGTTATAACCGATTTATGAGAAATATTTTAATAGCAGCTGCTAATTCTAAAAATTCAAGTTTAGTTAAAAGTGTATTAAGGTATTTAGATAGTAATAGTGACATAATTAGAGCTATGGCAATATGGGCTCTATTTTGTTTGAGCAAGAATAGGTTTTTTAAAGAAAAAAGTAAGAGATTTAATGTAGAGCAGATTTTTGAGGTGAAACAAGAATGGTTTAATGGTGAAGAAATATGATTCTTTGTGCTTTAGGATATGGGTATTTATCAAAATATGTTTTTCGAAGGATATGTGGTTTAGGAGTAACGGCAATAGGAGTAACCTCTCAACAAATAAAGGATCATGGCTTTAGTAATCGTTTTTTTGTAATTAGAAAAGATATAAAAAAAGCAATATCTTTTTCAACACATTTATTAATAACAGCGCCGCCTAATTCTGAAGGGTGTGTAATATTTAATAAATATGCCAATGAAATTTTAAATTCAAATGTTAAATCTATAATTTATATATCTTCAACTGGAGTTTATGGAAATCATAATGGTAATTGGGTTGATGAAAAATCTTTAATAAAAGCAAATTCTTCATATGATAAACGCAGAGTGAAAGCAGAAAAACAATGGAAAAAATTTTGTATAAAACATAACATTAATTTGAATATAGTTAGAATTGCTGGTATTTATGGTCCGAAGCGATTCATTAATGTAAGTGAAAAAGAGTTAATAGTGGTTTTAAAAAGAAATCACTATTTTTCTAGAATTCATATTTTAGATGCTGCTAGATTAGTGACAAAAATAATATTAGAAAACTATAAAAATGAAGTATGGAACTTAGCAGATGACTTACCTAGTAGTAGGGAAGCATTACTTTCACAAGTAATAAGAGTTAAAAAAATAACAAAATATTCAACAATTGCATTTGATAAATATTCTAAAAATTTATCAGAAAAATCTAAGAAATTTTGGTTAAATAATAAAAGAGTTTCTAATCATAAAATTAAAGATCACTTTGAATATAAATTTATTTTTCCTACCTATATAAATGGAGTTAATAATCTTAAAGAGTATATTTAAGCATATTTTTAAGGCTTTGTTCCAATAACTTTAAGTCAGAGTCTGATGACATTCTATGATCACTGTTTTTTGATATAATTAATTTAGCATTTTCGGTTTCAAGAGTATTTAAAATTTCTATCTGCTTCTTTAACTTAACAGCTTCGTCTAAGAGTCCATAAAGTAATATAATATTAGTATTTGTTTTAAAGGGTTTTTTAAGTACAAAATTTTTTTTTGAGTCTTCTATAAATCTTTTTTCAAATATATAAGGTTGATTATTATAATTACTATCTATTGAAATAATTTTTTTATTTTTGTAAGTTTTTTTTTCATTCATAGATAAATTTTTTAAAATGTCATCTGTGAAGTCTGCTGCAGCTCCTATTCCAATTACACCCATAATTTTTTTTCTTATCTTTTGTAGCAATATAATTGAAATCCATGCCCCTAAGGAGGATCCTACTATTATAACAGGATAACTAAGCTTTTTTATAAAATATTTTGTTTCTTCTACCCAATCGCTCAAAAGTCTTTCTCTAATTTTTCCACCAGAAGTTCCATGTCCGGAATAATTAAATCTTAAGTATTCATAACCTATTTTTTTACTAAGTCTATCAAGAAAAACAGCTTTAGTCCCAAGCATATCTGATCTATATCCAGTTAAAAATATTACTGATATTTTAGGACCTTTTTCTAATCTATTCTTATGAATATAAGAGATATCTACACCATTTATATTAACTATTTGATAGCTTTTTTTTTTCATTGTTTATATTGTTAATGTTTAATTAAATGATAAAAAGAAATAAAAAAAATACTAAACAAATTTCAGTAATGCAAGTACTTCCTCATTTGAATTCTGGGGGACTGGTTTCTGGAGCAGTTGAGGTTGCGAAAGAATTATTTGATAATAATTATAAAAGTGTAGTAGTCTCTTCAGGAGGCTATAAAGAGAATGAGCTGTTAAGATACAATAGTATATTAGAAAAATTACCTGTACATAGCAAGAATATATTTAGCATACTGCTAAATAAAAAAAGAATAATTTACCTAGCTATTAAGCATAATATTAGCTTAATTCATGCTAGATCAAGAGCTCCTGCTTGGTCAGCNTANTGGGCNGCAAAAGAATTAAANTTNCCATTTGTTACAACTTTTCATGGAACNTATGGAACAAANGGNTTATTNAAAAAAAAATANAANAGCATTATGTTAAANGGTNATGCTATTATAGCAATTTCAAAATTTATNAAGAAACANATAGAAGATGAGTANAATNTTAAAANGAANNTNNANNTTATNCCTAGAGGNGTTAANNTANATNTTTTTTCTCCAAAAAAAGTTNCTTCAGCTAGGNTANTAAATGCAGCAAAAAAAATTAANATNGAANGNNANGATAAAATTGTACTATTACCTGGAAGACTTACAAATTGGAAAGGACATAAGCTAGCCATTCAGGCTATTTCAAAGTTAAAAATAAAAAATTTTAAACTAGTTCTAATAGGTGATGTTCAGGGAAGAGTTAAGTATAAAAATGAATTAGTTCGATTAGCGAGTTCTTTGAATATAGGAAATAAAGTTATTTTCATTGACCACACAAGAGATTTACCTTCTTACTTGTTGCTTGCTGATTTAGTGTTGTCCTGTTCTACAAAACCAGAAGCTTTTGGTAGAACAGTTTTAGAAGCTCAAGCTATGGGTAAGCCTGTAATTGCTTTTAATCATGGCGGATCAATAGAGCTTATAAAGGAAAATGAAAATGGAGCATTATGTAATGTGTCTGATATCAATGACTTAGCTGAGAATATAGAAAAAAAATTATACTTAAGCCTCTATAAAAGAAAAGTTTTATCAAAAAGAAGTATTACTAACGTAAATAAAAAATATTTAACAGAGTTTATGAGTAAAAGAACTTTAAATTTATATAAAAATTTAATTAAGAGTTTTAGTGAAAAAAGTTTTAATAATTAAACATGGTGCTTTAGGAGATATTGTGCTTGCAATGCATCCAATATTTGCTATTTGGAAATATTTTAAAGGTTATGAAATTACTATATTAACTGAATCAAGGTATAAAGAAATATTTCAATGTCTTCCATTTGTAAAAAATATTATAATAGATAATCGACCTAAATTTTATAAAATAATCAAATATATAAAATTTTTCAATTGGTTTTATAAATCTGATTTTGAATGGGTATTCGATTTACAAACATCAAAAAGAACTAACTTTTATTTTTTAATATTGTCTTTTTTTAAAGATTTTAATTGGAGTGGAATAGCTAGAAATTGTAGTCATCCTCATTTAGATGTGAATAGAAAAAAATTGCACACTATGGATAGGCAAAAAGAGCAACTAAAATATGCAGGTATATACCTTCAATTTAAGCCAGATTGGAACTATTTTAAGTATAAAGTAAACTCGTTTAATTTAAATAAACCTTACGTAATTTTAGTTCCTGGTGGATCTAAACATAGGAAAAATAAAAGATGGGGCTTTAATAATTTTCTTAAAATTATTAAATATTTGAAAAGTAAAAATATATTATCAGTGTTAGTTGGAGGTAANGATGAAACGGATATTTATCAAATATATAAAAAACATAAGCTTGTATTAAATTTAATAGGAAATACAAATTTTTCAGACTTAGCATATTTATCTTCAGGCGCAGAGTTAATTATTGGTAATGATACTGGACCTATGCATTTGCTAGTCGCTTGTAGTAATAATAAAGCAACTAAAATTGTACTATTTGGAGATGCATCTAACCCGGATTTATGTGCTCCTAGAGGTGCTAATGTAATAATAGTGAAAAAAAAAAATATTAATGACATAAAGCCTCAAAGTATCATTAACATAATAAATAAAAAAAATTATAGTAAACTTTAGATATTTTAGTTATACATTTAATATAAATAATTGTAAGGAGGTATTGTTATAGCAAGAGAGAATTATTCGTCAAACGCGGGTCCNCGCGTTAATAAAGAAATTTANATNGATCCAGTAAGGCTAATTGATAATAAGGGTAAAATGTTAGGNGTAGTTAAACTTCATAANGCGCTTGAAATTGCTGAAAGCGTAGGNTTAGANTTAGTNGAGGTNTCTCCAAANGCCAAGCCNCCAGTNTGTAAAATATTAGATCATGGAAAGTTNAAATTTGAAGCNCAAAAAAAAGCTGCNAAAGCNAGAAAAAAGCAGAAAATTATTGATATAAAAGAGGTTAAGTATAGGCCTAATATAGACACTAATGATTTCAATATTAAAACTAAAAATGTTATCAAGTTTTTGTCTTCAGGTGATAAGGTAAAAATTACGTTGAGGTACAGGGGAAGAGAAATGGCTCACAGAGATCTCGGAATAAATGTTTTAAAAAAAATAAAAGAAGAGACAGTGTCATTTGCTAAAGTCGAGCTTGAACCTAAATTAGAAGGTAGACAGGCAGTAATGATTTTAGCTCCAGAAGATAAAAATAATAAATAGATAATATTGTTAAATAAAACTTGATTTGCTTTGCAAAATTAATATAGTTATCAACTACGAGGATATATGCCAAAAATAAAAAATAAAAGTGGAGCAAAGAAAAGATTTTCTTTTACAGGAACCGGTAGAGTAAAAATGAATCAGGCTGGGAAAAGGCATGGTATGATAAAAAGAACAAATAAGTTTATTAGAAATGCTAGAGGAACGACATTACTAGCAAAGGCTGATGAAAAAATAATTAAAAGAAATTTTTTAAGAAGTTAACCAAGGTAGTATAAATGGCTAGAGTTAAAAGAGGCGTCACTAAACATGCTAGACACAAAAAAGTTATTTCTGCAGCTAAAGGAGCAAGAGGAAGACAAAAAAATACTTTTAGAGCTGCTATACAAAGGGTTGAAAAAAATAGACAGTACGCATACAGAGATAGAAGAAATAAAAAAAGAGACTTTAGAAAGTTATGGATTTTGAGAATTAATGCTTCTTGTAGAAGTCATAATATTAAATATTCAGAATTTATACACTTACTTCAAAAAAATAATATTGAAATGGACAGAAAATTATTAGCGCATATTGCCTTTCACGAACCTGCAACATTTAAGTCAATAATTGATCAAGTAAGAAAGTAAATTATCTATACTTGGAGAATAATATAACCGACATAATAAAAAAAGCTGAAGAACTTGTCTTTTGTTTTAAAAAAGAAATTGATAATATTAACGATCTTAAAGATATTGGTCTTATTAGAACAAAGTACATGGGAAAGAAGGGCTTATTTACATCCCTATTAAGGTCTCTTAATGAGTTAAATAAAGACAAAAAGGCTCTTGCAGGAAAAGCACTAAATAATATGAAGAAGGAGGTTGAAGAAAAAATTAATTTTCATCATGAATTACTAAGGAATAAACTCTTAAATGACAAACTTAAAAAAGAAAGGATTGATATTACCCTTCCAGGCAGACCAATTAATCAAGGTGGTGTTCATCCAATAAGCAAAACTATGGATGAGATAATCAGTATATTAGGTACTCTAGATTTTAATGTAGAGGAAGGCCCCCACATCGAGGATGATTATTATAATTTTACTGCATTAAATATTCCTGAATATCATCCAGCAAGACAAGATCATGATACATTTTACATGAATGGGAGTAAAAAAAAAAAGTTGTTGCGAACTCATACTTCACCAATTCAAATTAGGGTGATGAAAGAAAAAAAGCCACCAATTAAAATCATAGCGCCAGGAAACACATATAGATGTGATGATGATGCTACTCATTCCCCAATGTTTCATCAAATAGAAGGGTTAGTAATTGACAAAAATATTTCTATGGCAAATCTAAAATGGACAATAAAAGAATTATTAACTGCATTTTTTAATGTGAAAGAACTGCCAATGAGATTTAGACCATCTTACTTTCCTTTTACTGAACCTTCTGCAGAAGTTGACATTGGATGTTCTGTAGATAGCGGAAAACTAATTATAGGAAAAGGAAAAGATTGGTTAGAAGTTCTAGGTTGTGGCATGGTTAACCCTAAAGTATTTGATAATTGTAATATCAATACAGAAGTTTATAATGGATTTGCTTTTGGTTTGGGGGTAGAGAGGTTTGCTATGTTAAAATATGGTATAACTGACCTTCGAATGTTTTATGACAATGACCATAGATGGTTAAAACATTACAGTTTTAAACCTACTGGCTTTCCTAATATCTTAAAAGGAATATTATGAAGTTTACTCTTTCTTGGCTAAGAGATCATTTAAAACTGAATAAGAATATTAATCAGATTTCTGAAAAATTAACTAATATTGGCTTAGAAGTTGAAAGTGTTGAAAGCCTGAACGAAAACTTTCAAAATTTTTTTATTTGTAGAATATTAAAATGTTATAAACATCCAAATGCTGATCGATTGAAAGTTTGTGAAATATCATATGGAGAAAAAACTTATAAAGTAGTTTGTGGTGCAACTAATGCAGTAGAGGGTTTAAAAACAGTTTTTGCGCCTAATGGAAGCTATATACCAGGAAGTAATTTTAAATTAGAAAAAAAAAATATTAGAGGGATTGAAGGTGATGGGATGCTTTGTTCTGAAGAGGAATTAGGGCTTGCTAAAAAAAATGATGGTATCATAGAGTTAGGTAATGACTATGAAATTGGAAAAAGATTTATAAGTTACATTCAAGAAGATTTTATTTTTAGTATAGGATTGACGCCTAATAGAGGTGATTGTGCTTCAGTTAGAGGAATAGCTAGAGATCTAGCAGCGAGTCTTAACCTAGATTTAATTAAGAAAAAATTTAATATTAAACCGGGCACATTTAAAAGTTCTATAAAATGGGATTTGAGTTCATTAAAGTTTAAAAATGATTGCCCTTTAATATATGGAAGACAATTTATAGTAAAAAAAAACTTTCCTAGCCCTTCTTGGTTAAAATTAAGATTAGAAAGTATTGGTTTAAAATCTATTTCAAGTTTAGTAGATATTACTAATTACATATTAGTTGATATAGGTCGTCCTTTGCACGTTTTTGATGTAGAAAAAATTAATGGAAACCTTAAAGTCATAACTTTGGAAGAAGAAGAGAAGTTTATAGGCTTAGATAAAAAGGAATATATATTATGTAAGGGTGATGTTGTAATAAAAGATGATGAAAAAACTGTTAGTATTGCAGGAATAATGGGAGGGCTAAATAGTTGTGTAGATGTAAATACAAATAACGTTTTTTTAGAAGTTGCTTATTTTGATTCGCATAAAATAGCTCAGACAGGAAGAAGATTAGGAATAACATCGGATGCACGTTACAGGTTTGAAAGAGGCATTGATCCAAATGGTCTAATAGAAGGCTTAGAATATAGTACAAATTTAATAATAGATATTTGTGGTGGCTCATATAGTGATTATACGAAATCAGGTACAGAAATAAATTTACAGAAAAAAATTAAATATGATTTTAGAATTTTTGAGAAACTAGTAGGTTTTAGTATTAATAAAAATAGGCAAAAGGATTTACTTTCTAAACTTAATTTTGTAATTGAAAAAGAGGAAAAAGAGCTTTTACATATAATAGTTCCTTCTTGGAGGCATGATATAAAAATAAGTAACGATATAGTAGAAGAAATTTTAAGACTAGAAGGATATGAAAATATTCCAGAAAAAAATATAATTAATAATCATAGAACAAAAATAACTTTATTATCACACAATAAAAAAACTGAAATTAGAATTAGAGATTCTTTAGCAAAACTAGGACTGTATCAAGTTTTAACGTTTTCTTTTATTTCTGAAAATAAAATAATTCCTTTTACAGCGGTAAATAAAAACTTAAAATTAGAAAACCCTATATCTAGTGAATTAAATATTATGAGAAACTCATTATTGCCTAATTTATTAGATATAGCTTCAAGAAATTTCTCTAAGGGTATAGATTCTACAAATATATTTGAATTGGGTTCTATATATAATGGTCTAGAGATCTCAGATCAGAAGTCTAATTTTGCTATACTGATAAGTGGAAATGCATTTAAAAAAAATTGGCATTTTCCTAGAAGAACTTTTGATTTTTATGATATGAAATCTTTGCTTTTAGCATTATTAAATGAACTGGATATATCAGATTTTAGATTAGAAAGAAGCAAAGATGAATGGTTTCATCCAGGCATTTCAGCAGATCTTATTATAAATGAAAAGAAGTGTCTAAGCTTTGGAGAATTGCATCCTAATTTAAAAGGTTTATTTAAAATTAAACAACCAACAATCATATCTGAAGGAAGTATAGAAGCTATCTGTAAAGTTGTTGATAATAAAGAAAAAAATTCATTAAATATTTATCCTTTATTATCAATAAAAAAAGATTTTGCTTTTATTATTAGCAGTGATATTAGTGCTGAACAACTCATAGAAGAAATTAAAAAAGTTGATGAAAATATTGGGGAAGTAAATGTTTTTGATGTTTATAAAAATGAAAATAAATCAGAGCTATCATTAGGAATAGAAATGGAGATTATACAAAAGCATAAAGTTTTAAACTCTCAAGAGATAAATTCATTGATGGATGAGGTTATAAAAAAAGTAGAAAAAAATATAGGAGCAAAATTAAGAGTTAGTTAATTTTACTGATAAGAAGCATGGTAATAATAAAAATAAAAAACCTAGAAAAAAAAATATATTAATGTCTAAAAAAAAGATTAAAAGTTTATTAACACCAACTTTATTAATATAAATAAAACTAGAATATTTTTCTAATAGTCTTTGAAAACCAACTAGAATATTTGGATTTATTAAATACCAGATAAAACCAATAGAAAAACTTTTATAATATAAGCCTAAGAATATTTGAAAGTTTCCAAATAAAAAAAAAAATAATAAAATTATCTTTTTTACATTCATATCTTTATTCTATATAAATATAAGAAATTTTATATTAAAAAAGGAGAGGTGGCCGAGCGGTCGAAGGCGCACGCCTGGAACGCGTGTATGCGAGCAATCGTATCGAGGGTTCGAATCCCTCTCTCTCCGCCATAATTATTTTTTGAGAATGTCTTTCTTAAAGTCAGATGTAAATTCTATCAGTGATTTATTATCGTCTTTTAGATTTAATTTTTGATTTATAATTAAAGAACCTCGTTTTGCTTCATAAATTTTTAGGTTTATAAAGCTCAGATTATTTTCATCATATACAATACCATTTATTACGAATGATGCATTAGACTCTGTAGCTATAAGCATAACTTCAGGAGGATTTAAATTTTCAGATCCTTGAGGCGTTTGGACTGTTAAAATTTTCTCTGATTCGGAAAATTGGTCTTTAAATAATAATGAAATTTCGTCTACTTTATTTTGAGTTAGATTTTTTGATTGATTTTGGAATTCCATTAGTGCTACTACTATAGCATCACTAGAAACAATATTATTTGTAGGAAGGTTGCCCTGATCTGTCCTAAAGTTTTCTAAAACACTTTTTGAATTATCAGTATACTCAATTTTATTTGAAAATTTATTATTCAAATAATAAAAACCGGTCAAAATAATTAAGCCTAAAAAAACGATCAATCCAATTAAATAAGGTTTTTTAAATTTCAATTTAGAGGATGCATTTTTTTCTACTGTCATTTGACTCGTATAGACTTTTATTTTTTTTGCTATATTTTTAAGCTTTTTTTCTCCTTCATACTTAAAAGATATTTCAACTTTATCTTCTACTTCTAAATAAACTTTTTCAGAAATTGTAATTTCATTTACTGGAGCTATTGATTCTAATCTTGCAGCGATGTTAACATTATCTCCATATAAGTTATTATCTTGTGCCATAATATCACCAAGATTGATTCCAATTCTAAACTCAATAGTGATATTATCTTGGGTTTCTTTAGCTTTAGCGGATACCTCTTTTTGAATTGCTATTGCTGCTTCCATTGCGTCAACTGGACTTGCAAATTCAGCCATAATAGAGTCCCCAGCTGTTGAAAAAATTCTTCCATCTAAGTCATGAATAATTTTATCTGTAATTTTTCTGGTTTCTTTTAGTCTAAATAAGGTAAGTTTTTCATTAGAAGCCATTAATTTGCTATAGCCAACTACATCTGCTGCAAAAATGGCTGCCATTTTTCTAGTAGCACTTGCTGACTTATTTTTATCTTTATCTAAAACAAATATATTTTTGTTAGTTTCTGACATTAATTTATTGTAGTAAGTTTATTTTATAATAAAAGATTTATTTTTATGATAACAATAGTTTTATATAATCCTCAAATACCTCCTAATACTGGAAATATTATGCGTTTGTGTTCTAACACCGGTTTTAGCCTTCACATAATTGAACCGATTGGTTTTCCATTAGATGATAAATCGCTAAAAAGGGCAAAACTAGATTATTTTTCCCAAATTAATCCAATAATACATAAAAATTATAAAAGCTTTATGAATTCCGTAGACGAAAATAAAGTGTACGCAGTAAGTAAATTTGGAAAAAAAAGGTACAACAATATCAGATATTTTAATAATATTTTTTTACTTTTTGGGTCAGAAACTCATGGGTTACCAAAATTGATTTTAAATAAATTAGAGAATCGTTCATTGAAGATACCTATGATTAAAGATAGTAGAAGTATTAATTTGAGCAACTCTGTTTCAATAGTAGCATACGAAGTTTGGAGGCAATTAAAATTTAGTGGCGCCGATTTATGAGTTGATATATATATTATTTAAAAGGGAGTTTATAATGATTTTATCAAGGAAAATTTTATTAATTATTTCTGCTTTGAGTTTAGCTTTAATGTCATGCTCTGATAATGGCAGTTCACCTAAGTCCTCAGATGAAAGTAATGTAGAAAAAAAAGTTAGATGGAAAATGGCAAGTACTTTTGCTGGAAATTTAACGCAATTAGGATCATCTGGAGTAAGGTTTTCTAGACAAATAGAAAAGATATCAGGAGGAAACATTAAAGTGAAATTTTTTGATCCGGGCGCTCTAGTGCCTGCACTTGAAATTTTTGATGCTGTATCTTCTGGCTCAATTGATGCTGGTTGGTCTACTCCCGGTTATTGGGCCGGCAAAGTTCCTGCTTTACCACTTTTTGCTGCTGTTCCTTTCGGTCCTTCCGCACAAGAATATATCTCTTGGATTTATTATGGTGGAGGTAAAGAATTATTTGAAGAAATTTATGCAAAACATAACATAAAAGGAATAATTTGTGGTGTCGTACCTCCAGAAGCATCAGGGTGGTTTCGTAAAGAGATACAAACGGTTGATGATTTAAAAGGCATGAAGATGAGGTTTTTTGGATTAGGTGCAAAAGTTATGGAAAAAATAGGAGTTTCAACACAGTTAATTGCCGGAGGAGATATCTTTCCTGCTCTCGAGTTAGGGACTATCGATGCAACAGAGTTTTCTATGCCAGCTGTAGATTTAGATTTAGGTTTTTATCAAGTAGCTAAACATTATTATTTTCCTGGATGGCATCAACAGTCTACTTTGTTTGAATTGATGGTAAATATGGATAAATGGAATAAATTATCAGAAACTCAAAAAGCACAAATAAAATCAGCATGTGGAGATAATATTAGAAACGGTATTGCTGAAGGAGAAGCTATTCAAGTAGAAGCTCTTAATACTCTTAAAAGTAAAGGCGTGAAGATTCATAAGTGGAGTCAAGATATTTTAGATACATTAGAAAATGCTTGGTTAGAAGTAGTTGAAGAAGAAAGTGCTAGAAATGAAGATTTTAAAAGATCATGGGAATCATTGAGTACTTTTAGAAAAAATATAGAGACTTGGAAGTCTCTAGGCTATCTAGAATAATTTTATTCATAGTTAGTAATTGTTTACAAAAGATAAAATTTCCATATTTGGTTTAATTTTTGGTTTTGTAATATTTTCACTTTTTATTATATCTAAACCACCCGAGGGACTTGATAAGGTTGCATGGTTAACTGCTGCAGTAGCCATATTGATGACAATTTGGTGGACTACTGAAGCGGTTCCAATATATGCTACGGGTTTAATACCCTTAGTATTATTTCCTTTATTAGGGCTTTTTAATATTAAAGTAGTTTCAGCTTCTTATGCTCATCCATTAGTACTTTTATTTTTAGGAGGTTTCATAATTGCCTCTGCTATGGAAAGTAGTGGCTTACATAAACGTATAGCTTTGAAAATACTTGGAATATCAGGTACTAGTCCTAGTAAAATTATAGCAGGTTTTATGTTTACCACAGCTGTGTTGAGTATGTGGGTAAGCAATACTGCATCTACTATAATGATGTTACCAATAGCTATGTCAGTCATTACAATTTTTTCAAAGGAAAATGACTTTAATAAAAATAATTTTACTATACCATTACTGTTAGCTATTGCTTACTCTGCATCTATTGGTGGAGCGGCTACAATTATAGGTACACCAACAAATATAATGTTAGCAAGTATATTAAGTGATACTTATCAATATGATATAGGTTTTATAGAATGGTTTATGATTGGTTTTCCTATAGTTTTAGTTTTATTACCAGTAGTTTGGTTTTTTTTAAATAAAATAACTTTCAAAGTATCTTCTGAAAAATCATTGGCACTTGAAAAAGTAGTTTTAGATTTAAATGAAGGTATAGGTAAGGCAAGTAAAGGTGAGAAAGTAGTAGCTGTTATATTTTTTTTAACTGCTATTCTTTGGATATTTAGAAAAGTATTAAATAACTATCTAAATATTAGCCTAAATGATACTTCAATAGGAATAATGGGTGCGCTAATGCTTTTTATAATACCCACTGGGAAAAGAGAAAGGGCTTGTAATTGGGAAACTGCTAATAAAATACCATGGGGTGTATTATTCTTAGTAGGAGGAGGTATAGCCTTATCAAATGCTTTTAAGTCTTCTGGATTAGCAACTTGGATAGGTTCCTTCTCAAGTTACCTGTATGGGTTAGACATTTATATTTTGATATTAATTTCTGTTTTTATAATAATTTTTCTTACAGAATTAAACTCTAATACTGCAACTGTAGCAACATTTACACCTATATTAATATTTTTTGCAATAGGCCTAGAAATTAATCCAATATTTTTTGTTATTCCAACTACTATAGCAGCAAGTTGTGCTTTTATGCTTCCAATTGCAACTCCACCTAATGCAGTAGTTTTTGGAAGCGGAAAATTAGATATTAAAGATATGATTAGGGCTGGAATCAGTTTAAATATAATTTCAGCTTTAATAGTTTCATTTGTTAGTATTTTAATATTAAATGTAGTATTTGACTATGAATTGTTAGGTGTCCCAAATTGGATTACTGAAACTGAAATTAATAAGTAGCTTTCACTTTATTTATAAAAATCTTAGTTCTATTTAAAGATAATATTAACTCAATTACCAAAGAAAATATAATAGTTCCAATTAAACTATTTTGTAAAAAGGGAATAGCCATAGTATAACAAGTAATAAAACCTTGCATATCCCTAGTATAGAGGTCGCTAAAAAGCCATACTCCGAAGTTTGAAATCATAAAAAATAAAATACAACTCATAGTAATGCCGATAGATCTAAAATATGCTTTCTTAAAAAATTTTGACAAATATCCAATTAATAACAAACTAGCCCAAGTAAAAAAAATTAATTGATGCATACCTATAATTAAATCACTTAAAATAAAGGCAGCCATAGCAACTATAATAAATTTAACTCCAAACAATACAGGTAAATAAAAAGCCAAAGCTAAAGTTGATGTAAAGTTAGGAGGATGCGGAATAAGTCTGGTAACTAAAATTGAAATAAAACTTATTAAAACAAAATTCTTTATTACAGTATCTCGCATACTTAATTCTATACAATAATGACTAAAAAATCTAATCTTAATTTATTAATTTAAAACCTATATAAAAAGATCGATCAGGACTTTTATAACCTAAATTATTAGTTGTTGTTCCTCCACGATTTAATATATTCTCTCTATCTAGAAGATTTTCAATCTTTAGAAAAAATTTTGAATTTTCTTTAAGTGAATAACTAGTATTTACATTTAGGGATCTATAAGCAGGCAATTCATTATATTTAGGATCTTTCGCTTTATTTTGCAAGTGATAAGAAGTACTTATATTTATTTTTTCTATAGGTTTAAAATTGGCGAATAGTATTAGCTTATCTTTTGGAACCAAGTTTATACTATCTCCATCATTTTCTTTTGCATTTGTTTTTGTATAATTTGCACCAGTTGATAAGCTGTTAAATAGTCTAGTTTTAATTCTTATTTCTGATCCATTTGATTTTAAATTGCCAATACTTTGTCTATATTTAGAAGAAGCATAAGTAATAATGTCTTCTACTTTAGTTTCAAATACTCCTAAA
>NHDP01000016.1 GCA_002170595.1 Alphaproteobacteria bacterium TMED62 | reverse complement strand
TATGAAAAATATAATTTTGATTATGAAATTAGAGTAATTAAAAATAGAAGAACAATTAATGCTTTTGCTATGCCTACTGCAAAGATTGTTTTTTATTCAAGAATATTAGATTTTATGCAAGATGACGATATGTTAGCAACAGTAATGGCTCATGAGATGGGACATGTTGTTGCTCTTCATAGTCAGGAAAGATTATCTCATACAGTTACTATGGAAGCTTTATCAACTGTTCTAGGAGGAATTCCAGGAACTGGAACTATTCTTAGTGAGGTTGGATACTTCTTACCCTTTAGTAGGTTTCAAGAAAGTGAAGCAGATAGACTAGGATTAATTTTTATGACTTTAGCAGGTTATAATCCTGAAAAATCTATTGATTTTTGGAAGGGAATAAAAAACTATTATGCAGAGGTTAAAAAACATAAAGGTAAAAAAGATTTATTAGCTTCCTTCTTAAGAAATCAACCAGAGATATTAAGAACTCATCCACTTACAGACAAAAGAATAAAACAGATTGAAGAATTAATACCTGAAGTTAAAAAGAAATATCTTAATTAATTTTTATAGATTGTAATTCTATCAATTATCTGTTCATAGAAGCTGACTGCCATTTTTAAGTTAGCAGATGTATAAGAACCTAGAGCAGTCTTAGTGCCTAAGTTCTTACTTCTGCCTGACAATACATTTAGAATATTAGTATCGTAACCAAGTTCTAATCCTATCTGTGTCCAAGTTCTTCTTAATGTAATAGCTGATAACTCTTCTACCCTTTTCTCGTTAACTAATCCTGTAGTATTAATCTTAGGATTATCTAATTGTGGAGGTCTTAAATGTTTAAATGAAGCATCTAATCTATCATAATGGCAGTAGTTAATTTTTCTTGAAGGAAAAACATATTCATTTCTTCTAACAGTTTGCATTCTTTCAAATATGAATTTCATCTTAGGCACTATGGGTACTGCATACCTAATATGCTTTTGTTTTCTTGTTCCTAAATCAAAAATAAAATATGGAATATCAACATCATTAATAAATACATTTTCCCATTTAAGTGTTAATGCTTCTGATTTTCTTAATCCTGTAGTTAATAATAAAGCAATAGCAGTATGACCTACATTAATCTTATTAGATTGCTTTACCTTGTCATAAATGTACTTAGCTTCTTCTGGTAGTAGATAATTGTTTTCTCTTTTACCTGATTGAAATGTTTTCACTTCTGCTTTTAATCTAGTAAAAGGATTGTTATCAATATAGTTTCTTTGCTTTGCCCATTCAAAGATTGCTTTCATATATCTTGCCCAAGACTTTGCTCTCCCAAGAGTTCCTTTTCTATATGCTACTTTATTAAACCTTTCTTCTACTTCAGGAAAAGAAATATTAATAATAGGTTCGTTGAACCAATCAGAGCATATTGCCTTCAAACAATTATCTCTTTCTCTTATGTAGCTTTCAGTATTTTGTTGTTGTAATCTTTTATTATCAACGTACTGCTTTATTGTTTGCCCTACTGTTCTTTGCCTTCGTATGTCTTTATCTATACTAGACTGTTTTTTAGCCTCTAGTAGCTTGTCATATTCTTTAGGCTCTATACCCTTCTGGCACAAATTACTTAATCTCAATGCCTCTCTTTCAGCTTCCTTGATACTCATCTGTGGGAAGTAACCTAACGTTCTGGATATACCACCTTTGCCTTTTATTCTATGTTGAAATCTAAAAGCTATAGAACCATTAGGATTACGTTTTGCCTTTATTCCAAAGTTACCTTTCAACACCACCCCAAGTTCTTCCAAGTTCTTCAAATTTTTCAAGTTTAATACTTTCACAAATACCTCCTGTACGTCATCTGTACGTCAAAGTTAAAAAGTACCTTGCGTATTTGCTGTTATGTTGTTGTTTCTTGAAAACTTGGTAACCCTATCAAACATCAGGAATTGTATGGTGGAGGGGGTAGGATTCGAACCTACGTACTCAAATGAGGGCAGATTTACAGTCTGCTGCCTTTAACCACTCGGCCACCCCTCCCAACTCTTTGCAAACTTTACTCAGTATAAATTACAGAGAGTTATTATTTTTTACCTTAATAAGGAAATAATATTTTACACTATTTCATGTTGTTTTTCTTATAATTAAAGTAAAAAATATCCTACTAAATAATTGTAAATTCGTCTAGAACAGAGTTCTAATAGTAGCTAAAGCTATATAATATATCTACATAGGTCTATTGGAAACAAACACATCCAGATAATATCTTCTTCATATACTTAAATTTGTTAAAAACGATTAGTTTTGTATAATTTAAAGCTAGCCTTTAATAATGAAGATAAAAGACAAGTAATCATGTATTTTTAATTAAATTAATTCAAAAGAAGTAAATGCTTAATTAAATACATAAAGTATTGATAGTTTAATTAGTAAAATTACAGCTATATTTAGATTATTATTTATTAAAAAAAATAGTAAATACATTTAATAAAATATAGACCATTGTCTACTGTAATTTAATTAAATAAAATCTACATGAATAAAATATTATTAAGAATATATTATATATTTTTTCTAGTATTTTTATTCGCTAGATTTAATTCTTTTAAAGAGCCTATATCTCTCCAATTCTCATAAATTGGAAAAATTCCAACTTTTTTTCCTAACTTATTTGCTTTTAAAATTAGTTCGGTCATGTCAAAATTACTTTTGTTGATTAGACTAAACATTTCTTTTTCAATACAATAAATTCCACTTAAAATATAATTTTTAAGAGTTGGTTTTTCTTTAAGATTTGTTAATTGATGTTTTTTATTAAAGCTAATTAAGCCAAACGGGATATTTATCTCGTATTGAGCAGCACATAATGTAATGCTATTATTTTTTTCAAAATGGAAAGATATTAAAGAGTTTAAATTTAGATCTGATAAAACATCCCCATTGATAATTGTCAAAGGAGATGAAACATTATCAGGAAGTAATTTTATAGAACCTGCTGTACCCATTGGGTCTTCCTCACGAATTATAAAAACTTCTGCTTTAGATTTTCTTTTTTTAATAAACTTTTCAATTTTTTGGGATAAATAATGTGTAGAAATAAAAATTTTTTGATAATTATAATATTCTAATTTTTGTAAAATAAGTTCTAGTATAGGCTCTTTACCAACCTTCAATAAAGGTTTAGGAGTATTTTTGGTTTTATCTCCCAATCTTTTGCCAAAGCCACCAGCCATAATTAAAGCAGTTTTGCTTGTAACATTTATTTCTTCTATTAAGACATACTTAACATTATTACTTCTATCAAGAACAGGTAAAAATTTTACTATCGAGCCTACAGTATTTAATAAAATTCTATGTTTATAGCTTTTATAAGTATGCCCTATTAAAGGGTTTTTATTCATGCATTTTGTAATTTTTACATTGTAGCTATTACCTTGAAGTATTCCTCTCCTTATATCTCCATCAGAAATAGTACCTAAAAGCTTACCATTTTCTACAACAATTTGAAATCTATAATTACCTTCAGTCATTTTCTTAATAACATCTATAATTTTATCTTTATGACTTACAATAATTTCATTTGATATTATTATTTTTTTCAAATTATTTCCCTTTAAAATATATTCCTGAAACTATAAAAAAAAATTATATTTATTTCTACTAATGATATAATATTTTTAAAATGATAAACATTAAAATTAAACACATTAACATATCAGAGACTAACCCTCCACCTCTTATTGCTGAAATAGGAATAAACCATGGTGGCTCATTAAAAGTTGCAAAAAGAATGGCAAAACTAGCTATTACCAATGGTGCAGATATTGTTAAGCATCAAAGTCATATAATTGATGATGAAATGTCAGAAGAAGCAGATGCATTTAAAGTTTCATATATTGATCAGTCAATTTACAATATTATGAAAAGATGTGCTCTATCGATGGATGATGAAGCTAAACTAAAAAACTATGTAGAAAAAGATTTGAAAGCAGTATTTATTAGCACTCCTTTTTCTAGAGCAGCAGCTAATTTTTTATATGAATTAGATGTTCCTGCTTTTAAAATTGGTTCGGGAGAATGTAATAATTATCCTTTAGTAGAACATATAGCTAAATTTAAAAAACCTATAATATTAAGTACTGGCATGAATGATGTAAAAAGCATATCTAAATCTGTAAATATAATTAATAAATTTAAAGCTCCTCTTGTAATTATGCATACTACTAACAGTTATCCTTGTCCTGATGAAAGTATTAATCTTAATTGTATAAAGACTTTACAACTTTTTTTCAAAAATAAGTTTCATATTGGCTTTTCAGATCATTCTGTAGGAGAAATTGCTATACAGTCTTCAGTATTACTTGGAGCTAGAATTCTAGAAAAACATTTTACTGATAGCTTAAAAAGACCAGGTCCTGACATAGAATGTTCTATGGACCCTAAAATGTGTAAAGTAATATCAAAAAATATAAAGAGAATTTTTTTAATGAGAAAAAGTATCAAAGAGCTACAAAGTGTTGAAAAGGAAGTATCTAAATTTGCATTTGCATCTGTTTGCACTACCACTTCCATCAAAAAAGGAGAGAAACTAACAAAAAAAAATATATGGGTTAAAAGACCTGGAACAGGTGATTATTTAGCTGATTCTTACAACTCTTTATTAAATAAAACAGTAAAAAATAATATAAAACCAAATACTCAAATCAAAAAGAAAGATATAAAATAAAAAGAATAATGAATTCTTATATATATATCACCGGAGCTTCAGGTTTTATAGGAAAAAATTTGGTAAAAGGTCTTAAAAAAAAAAATATCATACCTTATTGTATTTCCAGAAAAAAAATAAAAGCTAATAATTTTTTTAGAATAGAAAATTATAAAGAATTATCACCAAAAAAAAATAGTGTTTTAATTCATCTTGCAGAAAACAATAATATTTCTGAAGTAAACTTATTAGGACAAAGTTATATTAATGATAATCTTAGAAATTTGGGCTCTTTACTAGAAAAAGAATGGTCACATGTTATTTATATATCCTCCATATTAGTTCAACAAAAAACTACGAAAGTTTCAACCTATAAAAAAAACAAAGAGGCATGTGAAAAAATTATTTTACAATACGGTGGAACTATTTTAAGAATGACAAATTTATACGGACCCCATATGTCAGGCACAAATGTTTTTTCAGATATCATTAAGCAACTTGATAATGAATTAATTATTTTAAAAAATATTGGTGTAGTAAGAGATTTTTTATGGATTGATGATGCAGTGCAAGCTATTATCTCAGCAATAAATAAGAAGCCTAGAGGTATTTATAATATTGCTTCAGGAAAATTAATAAGTGTAGAGGAAATAGTAAAATATTTTATACAGATATATAAAATTAAACATAATAATATTGTTAGTCTTCAGAAAAAACAAAATGACTTTTTTTCAGCTGTAGATATAGGAAAAACCAAAGAGGTACTTAATTGGAAACCTATATTCTCAATAGAAACTGGAATTAAAAAACTTTTGAAGTATAGTTAAATAGTTATGAAAAAAAAAAAAGTAGCAATTTTTACGGGTAATAGAGCAGAATATGGTTTACAATACCCAGTAATAAAAGCAATTAGTGAGAATAAATATCTAATATATGACTTATTAGTTTCCGGAGCTCATCTTGATAAAAAATTTGGAAATACTCTTAACGAAATTAAACAGGATGGATTTAATATATCTAAAGAAATTAAAATCCCTTTATTAGGAGATTCTCTTTTTGACACTACTCAGGCTATTGGTGCAGGTATTAAATCGATATCTTTAGCTTTAAAAAAAATTAATCCAGATATTTTTATTGTCTATGCTGATCGTTTTGAAGGTTTTGCAGCAGTAGTAGCAGGAACCCAGATGAATATACCTACAGCACACATAGAAGGAGGAGATATTACAGAAGGAGGTGCTTTAGATGATTCTATAAGACACGCAATGACTAAACTATCCCATCTACATTTTACTACTAATAAATTTGCAACAAAGCGGATATTAGCTATGGGAGAAGAAAATTGGAGAGTAAAGACAGTTGGTTTTCCAGGAGTAGATTTAATTAAGCAGAAGAAATTTATGAAAAAAGAAGAAATTAAAAAAAATCTCAAATTAGATTTTAAAAAACCAATAATTATATTTACTCAGCATTCTGTGACTACTGAGTTTAATGAATCAACAAAACAAATTCAACAAAGTTTGATAGCAATAAAAAAACTTTTATTGGAAAATGTACAAGTTATAGTAACATTTCCTAATAATGATGCAGGGGGAAAAAAAATTATTAATGAAATTGTAAAGTGGAAAAATAATAACGATTCATTTAAAAATTTAATAATAAAAAAATCATTAGGAAGTAATCTTTATTATGGAGTATTAAATTTAGCAAAATCAAAAAAAATTAGAATTGCTTGTGCAGGCAATAGTTCCTCTGGTATAAAAGAAACCGCTGTGTTTGGCTGTCCAACTGTAAACATAGGAACTAGACAAAAAAGTCGTTTAAGAGGTTCTAATGTTTTAGATGCTAATTATGCACATAAAGAAATTTATAGTGCTATTAAAAAGTGTCTATATGATGATCGATTCAGAAATAAGGCTTTTCATACTGATAACCCTTACGGGACTGGTAATGCTGGAAAAAAAATAGCTGATTTTATCTCAAAAGTAAAATTAGATAAAAAACTAGTACAAAAAAAAATGACTATAAAATTCAAATGAGACATAAATTAAAAAATAAAAAAATATTAATTACCGGAGCTGATGGATTTATTGGTAGTCATTTAGTAGAGTTTTTAGTTGAAATAGGAGCCAATGTGAAGGCTTTCTGTTTATATAACTCATGGAATAACATAGGTTGGTTATCTGATTTACCTGAAGAGGTAATATCTAAGGTTGAATTAATTACAGGAGATATAAGAGATCAGACTAGAGTAAAAGAAGCAGTTGATGGAGTAGCTTATGTTTTTCATTTAGCTAGTTTAATTGGTATTCCTTACTCATATGTAGCATATAGATCTTATTATCAAACTAATGTATTAGGAACACTTAATATACTTGAAGCATGTAAGTTAAATAAATCAATTGAAAGAATAATACACACTTCAACTTCAGAAGTTTATGGCTCAGCTCAGCAAATACCAATAAATGAGAGTCATCCTCTTGTAGGTCAATCTCCATATTCTGCTTCTAAAATTGCAGCTGATAAATTGGCTGAGAGCTTTTACTTGTCATTTAATCTTCCTATTATTACATTAAGACCGTTTAATACATTTGGCCCTAGACAAACGACTAGAGCTGTAATACCTAGTATTATCTCTCAGTTAGTAACAGGCGTAAAAAAATTACACTTAGGTAATATACATGCTACTAGAGATTTTAATTATGTTTTAGATACTGTTAGATCAATTACTGCCTTGAGTGTTAAAAAAAAAGCAATTGGTAAGACTATCAATATAGGTACAGGTAAAGAAATTAGTATTAAAGAGACTGCTTCTACTATTATGAATATTATGAATTATAAAGTTCCAATAGTTTCACAAAAAAAAAGACTTCGTCCAAAAAACAGTGAAGTTAATAGACTAATAGCGGATACAAAATTAATGAACTCTTTAATTAATAAAGATAAAAGATATAGTTTTAAAAATGGTATTGAGGAAACAATTAATTGGATTAGAAAAAATCAAAAATATTTTATTAAAAATGAGTATAAAATTTAAAAAAAGAAAAATATTAAATTAAATATTTGACATAAATTATAATTTCTCAATAACTGCAATTTTATGTGGTTGTCTTATATGAAGTGCATTAAATATATCTTTTTCTCCGGATATATTTTCTTCAGTCCAACTTCGCATTATGTCTTTTTGTTTATCTAAGTTAACTTTTAATGTAAAAGACTTACACAAAGTTAGGCTTGCATTATTTTTTTCAGCTACTAATTTTAAGCTTTTTTTACTTATTATATTCCATCCTGATTCTAATTCATTATAGTCAACTTTTAGGCTAGAAGGTTTGTACTTAACAAAAACATCTATATCATATTCACTTATCATATTATGCAAAATAAGTTTTCCTTTTGGTTTTACCCAGCTAAGCACGTTATCTAATGCATGACAATAATCATCAAATATAGATAAAACTCCACACATGGTAACCACATCATACTTATCTTTTATAGAGTCCCTGTCTAATACATTTCCTTTTATAAAAGAAATATTTGAAAAATCTTTTGATGCTTTATTCAACAAGGATTCTAGATATTCAATACCGATTACATTAGCATCAGGAAAACGAAACTTTAAATAATTTGGGAATGCTCCTGTAGCACAACCAACATCAGCAATTGAGGAGAATTCTCCTTGTTCTATAATGTTTGCAACTTCAACAAACACCTGTTTAACACTTTTATTATTTTCACTTAAATAAAATTCGTCATGCGTTCTCTTCATAGTTTCTTAATCCTTGTATTTGAAAATAAAAAATTTTGAAAAAGGTTTAGTAAATAATTGTTGTACATAATTAAAAATAATATAAGTTAGTTAAAATCAAATAACAACTGTTAGTTGTACAAATTAATATTTTAAAGATCTAGAAAATGAAGAAAAAAATTTATTTATTTTTAAATAATAAAATACTTACTCTAGATACAGTTATACCCCTAATATTCGATTTTAAAAAAGAAAATAGAAACATAGAAGTTATTTTTTATTGTTTTAATAAAAGTACGTTGGATGAAATTAATAAAAATTTATTTTTATTAAAACTAATAAATAATGTTGGTGTTTTAAAGATATTACCTAGTTCTTCAACAATAAAAATTATTAGAATATTTAATATTTTTTTTAATTTAATGTTTTTATTAATTACAAGTATCTTCATTAAAAATACATACATTCATTTTAAAGCTTTAGAATTATTTCCGTTTAATGTTTTATACTTTACTAATAAAAAAAATTGTTTCTATATTGACCCTAACCCTTGGGGATATATTAAAAATTTAGAAAAGTCAGATGATATTTTTTTTAAAAATAAACGTTTTAAAGATGAGAGACCTCAAAAAGAAATTAAATACACAAAAAATATAATAACTTTCAGTAAAGAATCTCCATTTGTAGAAAGAATGAAAAAAAAAAAAAAAAAGATCTTTTTTTTAAATTTTCCTAGAGCAGATAAAGAGTGGCTTAAGTACTGCTATAAGGAGTCTCAATTTTTTATAAAAAAAAATTTTTCTATTAAAAAAATAAAAGATAATAAAAAGTTAGTACTTTATTTAATTGGACATTTTGGAGCAATTTCTGGGTTTGATAAAAATACTAATGGCAAAATACTGTTTATTAAAACAATTATTCAATTAAAAAAGATAAACGACGTATTTATTATTTTTAAACCTCATCCTAATGCGAACGTTAAAGAGATAAAAAGAATACTAAAAAATCTTGATTTTATTAATTATAAAATTAGCTATATGCATACTGCAGTTTTAGCTTCTTTTTGCAAATACACCATAAGTAATTATTTTAGTTTTGCTTTACCTGATGCATGGTTTGCTAATTCAATTACAATAGAAATCACTAAATATGATAAGGAAATATTATCTTTTACAAAGAATAATTCGGTAGGAGAGGAATTTGTGAATTATTTTATTGATTCAGAAGATAAAAATAAATTATATGAGATTTTAAGTTCTAAAAAACATAGTCTACATAAAACTCATAAAAAAAATTATAAAGATGTTAGTAGTATAGATTTATCAAAAATTATTTATAATTCCTAAATTTATATTCCGATACTAAATCAGTTTATTGTTTTTCTTAAAAGATTGGAACCTGTAGCACACTCTCACTAATATTTTTAAAAAAAAGTAAAATATTACTCATGTATAAAAATTATAAAGCATAAATATATAAATTTGGTTTTTAACTAAGTCCATAAATATTATCTAAAATTATTTTTAATAGACCACTCAATTGCTTTTTTTAAATCAGTAAAATCTAAACTTGAAATATTTTTTTTTAATTTAGAAATATCAAAAGATCTATATTTACTATATGTCTTTATTTTATTTCTCTTTATAAATTCAATTCGAGAAAAAGAAATTTTTTGAATATTACATATCAGCTTTGCAACCTGGTGGAATGTATATACTTTTCCTGAAGCCAAAGTAAAAATTCCTAATATTTTCTTTTCTATAATGTCTGCTATAATTTTTACTAAATCATAAATAAAAATATAATCTCTACCCTCTTCACCTTTACCAAAAAGACTAATCTTTTCTCCTGCATTAATAGCTTTAATAAATTTATTAGGCCCATAACTATAATGTGTGGCTCCCGGACCAAAAACTGCTGTAGGCCTTAAAATACTAAAACTTATATCATTTTTATTACAATATTCCTTTATAATATCTTCTCGTACTAAATGCATCTTTGCATATAAGTCTACTTCATTTTTATCAGAATTTTCATTTATTTTAGACAAAGAATCTTTGTATACGGCATCTGAGCTTAAATATATTATATGATTAAATTGTTTATCTTTTATTAAACTTATAAAATTATTTATGATTGATACGTTTTTTTTAAAATTATTTTCATTCTTAGAGGGTATTATGGTAGACATAAAAACTATGCTAGTATTTTTATCCATAGTAGTTAAAAGTTTATGATTTTTATTTATTTTTAAAAGGTCTAAATCACTGCTTGCTAGGGCTACTATTTCTATATTTCTAGCTTTTAATTCTTTACACAAAGCTTTTCCAATAAAACCTGAAGCTCCAAATATAATAACCTTAATATTAATAGTTTTGCACATAAAAATCTTTATTGTTTATAATATTTTAATAAAATTAAAAAAATATTAAAAACTAAAATATTGAATTAAAATTAATATAATTTTAAAAAATATTATTTACAATACCATTTGATATTGCCAATTTTTTCAGTATAGATTGTTCCTAGCAAAAGCCCTACTAGAAGATTTTAAAAAAAATGATAAATAATTTAAATTGTAATATTTTCTAATCTAATAATGTTGATTTAAAATTCTAAAAAAAAACATAATTTATACGTCACGCTTAAATATTATTTGATGAATATCAACGCCCTATTAAAATTAGTTAATTAATTTTTTTAGGTATTACTAATATAAAATTTTCTCAATTATTTGTAATAGCAAAGCAATTTAGATTAATTCTTAATTAGAAATAGTAATAGCTTAGTAAATATAAAGAGTAAAAAAACTGATTAATATTTAAAATTACTTTATTTACTTTTTTTTATTTTGATATTATTTGTAATATTCGAAAATAGAAATAGGAAGGGATTTAAAATAAAATAAGTGATTACTCTCACAATCCGAATTTTTCTCTAGTATGAATCTATAAAAAAAGTCAAGTTACTGAAAACGAAATCAGTTATTTCATAAAATTTATAGACTTTTTAATTCCTTCTTCAATTGTAGTAAGTTTTAAATGTGGAAAAATATTATATAGTTTAGTGATATCAAATGCTCTATATCCATTATGCGGCATTTCTCCAACTCTAGGCTTAAAATTAATTTTTATTCCAGCATCATTTTTTATACTGCATACTATTTTTGCAATATCAAAAAAAGTAGTCACCTTTCCAGTAGCTAATATAAAATCTCCAACTATTTGATTTTCTATAACATCTGAAATAATTTTAACTAGATCAATAATATAAATATGATCTCTTTGCTCCTCTCCATTTCCAAACAAATAAATATCTTCTCCTGAATTAAAAGATCTCATGAATTTATTAGGCCCATAACCGTTGTGAGTATCTCCAGGTCCATATACCAAAGTAGGTCTAAGGATAGAAAGCATTAAACTATTTTTTTTCATATAATTATAAAATAACTTTTCTCTATCTATATGCATTTTAGCATGAAAATTAGCAGGATTTTTTTTTGAGTCTTCTACGATTTTAGAACTAGAATCATAATATACAGCATCAGAACTGATATATATTATATGTCTAGGTCTATTCTTTTCAATTGATAAAATAAAGTTTTTAACCATTGTAATATTCTTTTCATAACTATCCTCGTTTTTACAAGGCGCTATTGCAGAAATAAAAACTACTGTATCATTGCTATTAATAATTTTGGCAAGCTTATCGATACTATCCAATTTCAATAGATTTACATCATTACTAGAAAGTGGGCAAAAATATTTATTTATTTTTTTTAATTCTTTACATAGTGCAGTACCAATAAATCCAGATGATCCTATTATTACAGTTTTATTAATATTTTTTTTCATCATTATGATTTAACCTAAACAATAATATTTAAATTTAAATTTTTCTACAATTTCTTTATTTAAAACTTTTAATGGATCAATGATTACATTTCCTCTCATTTTTGATTTAATTATTCTTATATTTAGTCTTTTAAAAACATCCCATGAGGTAGCAATGACTAAAATATCAGCACCTTCTAACGCTTCATATTCTGATTGGTACTCTATAGTATTTTTTAAACCTATATTTTTAACAACTGGATCGTAAACTTTTACTTTATATTTTTTCATTTTTTTTAAAAATTCAATAGAAGGAGAGTTTTTGATAGCATTAGTATTCCCTTTGTAAGCTAAACCTAAAACAGTAATATTTATTGAATTTTTATTTTTTAAAAAAATACTAACAGTTTTTAATAACCATTTTTTACTATATTTACTGTGTTTTATAATAGTTTTTATAAATTCAGTATTTGCATCTTTTTTTTCTCCTATATTATTTAATGTAGTTAAATCCCTTTCTATATTTCCTCCAGAAAGACCAAGTCCAGGATTAAGATAAGCATTTTTTCCTATTCTTTTATCTAATTTTAAAGTAGGTAAAATTTCATCCCAATTTGCTCCTATAACTTTACTTATTTCAGCTAACGTATTAGTTAAAGTAACATCTGCTGCTAAATAACAATTTATAGCTATCTTAGAAAGTTCGGCACTTTCGTACTTCATTATTAATACAGGGCAATTGAAAGACTTTAGAAATTTTTTATATTTACTAAATAACTCTTTATCCGTAGAGCTACAACCTATTATAAATCTCTCTGGTTTTAATGCTCTATCAATTGCTCTTCCAAATATTAATGTCTCTACTTGGTAAAAAATATTATGTTTTTTTGAAGAAAAAAGCCTCGTAAACCCAGGGGGAACCTGAGATAAAATTATTAAAGGAACTTTAATGTCTAAAGATTCTATCAAGCTTTTTAAATTTTCACGTAATTTTCTATAATCACCATTTCCCTTATGATCTGTACCTACATCATATGAAAAAAAAACAAAATCACACTTTGATAAATCACTGATTTTACAGGAAAAATTATATTGCTTTTTATTTTCTATTAAAATATTTTTGAGTTTAGGCTCATCAATATCTATCTCGAACCTTTTGTAGTTTCTTATTTTATTATGATCAAAGTCGTAACAAAATATTTTATTTCCTTTTTTAACTGCTGCTGCTGAATAACATAGCCCTAAATGACTTGCACCACAAAATCCTATTTTAGCCATGAATGATCCTCATTTAAAATGCTTTTAAATAGTTGAAATATTTTATCATCATTTTTTAAATTTGTTTTAGTTTTACATCTTATTAATTTTTTAAAATGCAAATACTCTCTGTCCCAAGTAGGATCTAATTGTTTTAAAGTAATTATTTTTTCATCAGGTTTTCCAGCAGGAAAAACTCGATTCCTTTTTATAAATTTACTAGGTCCCCATTTACATAAAGAATTTATATGACCGCTACCTTTATCACCTATTACATCACAAATAAAATCATTTCTCCAGCTAAGCAAACTTACTTCAAGCTCGAAAAAAATATTATTAATTTTACCTGTTATGATGGCATGATCAGGTGAAGAGTTTTCGAAACAAAATTTTTTAATATCTATAATTTTAATTTTTTTATCTTTAAACCAAAATAATAAAGTATCTAATAAGTGTGATCCTATATCAAGAATTACTCCAGCACCTTTATCTCTCCATGGAGAGTTTTTTACTAGTAAGCTTGTACCATTTCCATAAAACATTCTAATTCTATATATTTTTCCAAATTCTTTTTTTTCTATAGATGATTTCATATTTATAAAATGAGGTTCAAACCTATGATTATAGGCCGTGTATAGTAACACATTTTTTTTATTAGCTACTCTTTGCAATATGGTGAGCTTTTGTTTGTTTTCAAAGAATAGTGGTTTTTCTACTAATATATGTTTTTTTTTATTTAGTATCTTTTTAATCAGATTAAACTTTACAGAATCTGGAACACATATTAATACTGCATCATATAACTGGTCATTTATTTTATCAATATCATCAAAATCTCCATTTTTAGCTTTAATGTCTATTGTAGCAACTAACTCTTTACCTGCAATCTGAGCCCTTTTATTTCCTTGAACTCCCATTCCTACAACTACAACTCTTATTTTTTTTAAAGTCATTAAAAATATCTTTCTTATCCTACCCTAAGTATAAGTGTAACTTTCAATTTCTTTAAGTCGTTTTTTTATATTTTCTGGCTTTATTGGAATATTCCCTTCGTATTCACATTCTAATGAAGCTGCTACTAATCCTATGATCGCTGATATCAAAATATTATTTGTTTTTATAAAAGTCAGTGTTGCATAAGCTAACATAGCGTCTCCTGCACCTACTGGGTCTTTAATATTTTCAGCAAAACTATCAAGCGCAAAAAATGATCTCAATTCTTGGTTTTTATTTGTTTTTCTATAAACTAAAATTCCTTTTTCACCTAATTTAAGAAGTAAGTTTTTACATTTTGATTTATCATATAAATTTTTTGCTAGAGGTCGAATAACTGAATCTTGATCTCCTAAAGAAAACCTAGCTTCTCTCTCATTTGGAGTAATTATATCAAATTTTTGAAAATCCATAATATTTCCCCATCTAGAGGCAACTTGACTATCAGCTACCTTTAAAATATTTTTCCTTATAGCTTTTATCAAATTAGGAATTGAGTTAGAATTAAATATCCCGTGTCTAAAATCACTAAATATTACAGCGTCTCCAGAAAAAGCTTTTATTTCTTCTATTAATTTTTTTAAAGTGTTATCATTAATTGCTCTATTATCTATATAATCCAACTTTAATAATTTATAAGTTCCATTAGTTATCACATTTTTATTTGTAGTTGGTCTGGAGGGATCAATGATTTTCTTTAATTTTATTTTATTTTTTTTTATATCATTTTCTACGTATTTTCTTAGATGATCATTACCTAAAATAGTTGCAAAAGTTACATTTGCTCCTGCTTTTGCTATATGCTTAGCTACTATACCAGCCCCTCCCACATAATCTTTTTTATCAATATACCTAACAGAAATAGTTGGAGTTTTTGTTTGTCCTCCTATCATTTCTGTTTCAGTGTACGAATCTACAATAGTATCTCCCACAACTAATATATTTTTTTTACTTTTTTTCTCTAAAGATTCGTATAA
Organism: Alphaproteobacteria bacterium TMED62; assembly: GCA_002170595.1. Taxonomy (GTDB): domain Bacteria; phylum Pseudomonadota; class Alphaproteobacteria; order TMED109; family TMED109; genus TMED131. The sequence goes on along the minus strand of NHDP01000016.1, from coordinate 59,573 downwards.
AGATTTAAAGTCAATTTTTTCTGCCTTAAGTAAAGCTCTTAGCTTTTCATGTTTCAAGGAAGGAGGCTTTTTGCTTATAATACTGCTTGATGAGTAAACAATGTCGCCTGGAGTAAAAATTATTTCTCCACCATAACTCTCAACTAGTTTTTTTTCTTCAAGTGTTTTTGGATTTAATTCACCTGTAACATAATCAGATCCTTTAGCAAAAAAGTCTGGCTTTATTAATTTTATATTTTTAATAGGCTTTGAATTATAATCAATTAAAACATAATCAACCATATTTAATACTGATAAATTTTCAGCTCTCAAATCCTCTGGAATGTAAGGTCTATTGTTACCCTTTGTTATAAGAGCGTCACAAGTTAAACTAGCTACTAAAATATCTGCTTTCGAAGCAGCAAACATAAGATGTCTTATATGACCTGGATGAACTATATCAAAATTACCATGACACATTATAACCTTTTTTTTTCTAGATCTATTCCCAACTAACTTACTTATTTGCAAAGCTGTTTTAATTTTACTTTTGTAATTATTATTTTCCATACTAAACTAAATTAAACTATTAATGTAAGTTATCAAACCAATTTTTTGTAGCAACTTTTATTGACTCTTCATCCCATAATGGAGCATCTCTCCAATAATCAATATTTTGGAGAATTTTTTTAACACCCTCTTCAAAAGATACTTTTGGCTCCCAATTTAAATCATTGACTATTTTTGATATATTTGCCCAAGTTACTTTTGGTTCTCCTGGTCTTGATGGAATATTTTTTATTGGGCCTCCTAATAATTTAACTAGATAATTTATGGATTGTGGATTTCCTGCACCCAGATTATATATTTCTCCAGATTTATTTGTTATGCTAGCCTCATAAAATGCGTTTGCTACATCTGTTACATAAAGAAAGTCTCTTTTCTGTGTTCCATCGCCTACTACTGTAAATGGTTTACCTGAGAGTTTTTGTTTTAAAAATACTCCGAATACTGCTCCATATGCACCAGAGGTTTTAGACCTAGTTCCATAAGCATTAAATATTCTAATTACATTAACTGGTAACTTATATACTTTACTCCAGTGCAGAACAATACATTCTCCAAGATATTTACTTAATGCGTATGGATACTCTGTTTCAATTTTGGCATCTTCATCCGTTGGAACTTTAGCTATTCCATAACAAGAAGAAGAAGCCGCATAAACTAATTTTGAAATTGAATTAAATTTTGCACCTTCACATATTTTTACTGTTCCTTGAGTATTTACACTTAAGTATTCTTCCGGTTTGTCTATTGATGGAACGATATCGCCTATTCCTGCAAAATGAAATATATAATCCAAATTTTTAAATAAGCTATCACTATCGCTTAAGCTTCTTATATCTCTTTCATCAACAAGCAAGTTCTTATTATTACTATGATGAGCTAAATTTATATATTTTCCAGTAACTAAATTATCAACTACTCTTACACAATAATTTTTAGAAAGTAACAGGTCGACCATATGACTTCCTATAAAACCCGCTCCTCCTGTTATTAAAGCTGTCTTCATATAATCACTTACTCTATATTTTTACTTTTCATTGTTTTTACGTTGATATACTTTTTAGCATTAAGACTATCGGGTAACTTTCCTTGCTTGAAAGCTTGACAAAGATCATAAACGGCATCTTCAAGTGTTCTTTTTGGTTTATAACCCAAAACATTAAAAATTTTGTCAGAATTAATCTGATATGATCTATCATCATCACTAGAAATTTTTTCAATAACTATATTATTTCTATTTTCAAATTTTTCCAGACTGTTTTTAACTATATTTGCTATTTCATTTACAGAATAGTTTTGATATCCAATATTAAAAATTTCTCCAGAAATTTTTTCTATAGGAGCCTCTAAAAATAACTTGTATGCTTCTGCCATATCCTTTACGTGCAAATTAGGTCTTTTTTGATTTCCTCCAAATACTATTATCTTATTATTATTAAATGCATGATTAGTTAAAATATTAACCGTTAGATCTAATCTACATCTAGGACTATACCCACATATAGTTGCAGGCCTTAATGTAACACATGTAAAATCTTTTTCTTGATATTTAAATAAAATAGGCTCACATAAAGCTTTATATTTATTATATTGCGTTAATGGCACTAATGGATGAGACTCTGTAACATTTGGAGACTCAGATACTCCATAAACTGAGCTAGATGAACAATATATGAATCTTTTTACTCCAGCTTTTTTTGCGGCTACGACTAATGGCTCAAAACAAGTATAATTTATTGAAGTAGCTAAATCAGGGTTGAGTTCAAAACTAGGATCATTTGATATACATGCCATGTGAATGACTGCATCAACGTTTTCTAAATTAGTTTTAAATAGCTCTATATCTCTAATGTCACCTTTAACAATTTTAAGATTTTTATCTTTCTTTAATGTATCTTCATAGAAAAAAAGAGTATCATACACTATTATTTTATAATGATTAGCAAGTAATAAAGGAACTAAAATATTACCTACATAACCTGCTCCTCCTGTAATTAAAACTTTTTTTATATTTTTGTTTTGCAACTTAACATTCCCTTTTTAAATTATAGTTTATAACCTGCCATTAAAGCATCATTATAAAACATTTCTACTGTTTCTTTGCTATATTGGTCTAAATCTTTGCCTATATTTTGAAATTTATTAATTAAATCCTCAGAAATTGTTATAATATCTGCTCCTGCTTCTTCAGCATGATAAATATTATATAATTCTCGAGGGCTAGCCCAAAGAAGCTCTACTTTTTGATGAACATCTAAATTTTCTTTACATTTGATAAAATATTTTACTGGATCAATTCCTGAGTCTGCAATTCTTCCTGCAAATATAGAAATGATAGTGGAAGTATGATTATCTAAAGAGCTAATAATTTTTTTAACCTGCTCTATAGTAAAAACAGCTGTAATATTTAATTTGATACCCTCTTTTGAAAGTTTTTCAATCACTGAACCTAAAAATACCCCTTTAGTATTTGTAACTGGTACTTTTACAAAAACATTCGAGCCCCATGATGATATAAATTTTGCTTGTTTCACTATTTCCTCACTATCATCTGCAAAAACTTCAAAGCTAATTGGTTTATCTTGTACTATATCTAGAACATCTCTTGAAAAAGTTTCATAATTATTAATTCCATTTTTTTTCATTAGTGTTGGATTAGTAGTAAAACCTTTTATTAAAGGGTTATTAGCGAAAATTTTAATTTTATTAATATCTGCTCCATCAGCAAAGATTTTTAAATTAAGCTCACTTAAACTAACTGCTTTCATACTCACTCTCCTTGTTAAGTTTTATAATTAAATTTTTTGCCTCTGATAGAGAACTTACTATAAAATCAGGTTCGTAAGGCATAGGCATATTATATTTTCTATCTATGAAAATAGTTTTACACCCAAAATTAATTCCTGCTCCTATATCTCTCCAACTATCTCCTATAATAAAACAATTATCTATATCAAGATTCCATTTTTTTTTTGCTTCAAGTAACATTCCTGGATTTGGTTTATAACAATCACATTCATCTATACAAGTACAAACTAAAATTTCATCTATCGGCATTTGTTTTTTTAAAAGAGTATGCATTTTTTCGAGAATGCTTTTGCTCATAATACCTTTTCCTACATCTTTTTGATTTGTTACTACAATTAGTTTAAAAAAAAATTTTTTAAAAACCTGGAGAACATCTTTTGCATCTTCGTATAAAATAAAATCTTCGAAAACATTTGGTGCAAAAGGTTTATTACTGATCAAATTGGGTTTATTTAAAACTCCATCTCTATCTAAAAATATAGCTTTTTCTTTCACAAAATTACCATTTAGTAGCATTTACTGCTAAACTAGGATGAGAAACCATACAGTGCCATATAACAGACTGAAAAGCTTCTGACATAGGAGTAAGTAAAGATGAGTCTTCAACATCTAAAATAACGCTCGCATCACTATTCAAAGCAGCATATCCATTAGACTTCCCAACTACTGAAAATACTTTCATATTTTTTTCTTTAGCTAACTTCATTGCATTAATCAAATTCACACTGACATTTTTTTCTACATTTCCTCCACCAACAGAAAAGATAAAAATAGCATCTTTTGCACTAACCTGAGAGACTTTTAAATATTCTGAAAATATTGTCGCAAACCCCTCGTCATTAGTTCTAGCAGTTAGTTCAGATACATTATCTGTAGGAGCATAGGCCTCAATATTACACAGTTTTCTAAAATCATTTACAGCATGACTAGCATTTCCTGCTGAACCTCCTACTCCAATAATGAATAATCTACCTTTTTTATTTCTTAATTCTACTAAGCCTTCAACAATGATATTAATAGTTTCATAATTAACTTTTAAACACTCTTGAGAAAAGCTTTTAAAATATTTATCAACAAATTTCATTTTAACCTTATAATTTATTATTATTCATTTAGAAACTATGCTTAAGTAATAATCTTAATGATATGTTTCTAACACATTAATATTTTATATCATTCTATTATAGTTATTTATATATTTCTTTTCATCAAAATATTTAACAATAAATTAATAAGCAGTATATCTTTATTATGTAATTTTTACTGTTTATTAGATAAAACATATTTTGGAGTTAATAGCTTTATGTAAATAGATTTATTTAGTATAATATTTTCTTGTTAGCACTTTTTATCCTTTAATATAAATTAAATTAAATATATAGTATATATATTTAATTAAACCTTAAAGTTATAAAGATTTATTTTTTACTATAAAAATCATTTACTTTATTAGCAACAAACTCAATCTGTTTTTGATTAAGATGCTGATGATGTGGCAAAGCTAAAACTTTTTTACAAATATATTCAGCTTTTGGAAAATCCCCTTTTTTATATCCAAGCTTTCTAGATGCTCCGTGCAAATGTAATGGTGTTCCATAATAAACTAGGGACTGTATTTTAAATCTAGATAAATACTTTTGTAATTTATCTCTTTTATCACATAAAACTAAAAACATTACATAAGAATTTAATTCAAAGCTTTTATTTGAAGGAATAATAATATTTTTTTTTAAATATTTTCTATAAAGTTTAACATTCCTATTTCGTTTTGAAATGACAGACTTCAATTTTTTTAGCCTGAAAGATAAAACTTCTGCATTAACTGCATCAATTCTAGAATTTACTCCAAAGAAACTTGTTTTATCTCTACTTACCATTCCGTGATTTCTATATAATTTTATTTTTTCATAAAGATTTTTTTTATTAGTAATAATAAAACCACTATCTCCAATAGCTCCTAGATTTTTTAAAGGATGTCCTGAAAAAGCTGATATTGTGCTAAAAGATCCACTATGACGTCCTTTGTAGTATGCTCCCATGCCTTGTGCGGCATCTTCTATTATGGGTATATTATATTTTTTACCTAATGATACGATTGGATCCATATCGCACACTCTTCCTCCCCAGTGTACTGGCATAATTGCTTTGGTTTTATTAGTTATGGCCTGTTCAATTTTATTAGAATTAATATTTAAATCATCTTGAATATCTACAAATACAGGTTTTGCTCCTATATGAGCTATGGCTCCAATAGAAGCTATAAATGAAACTGGCGTAGTTATTACCTCATCACCTTTTTTTATACCTAGGGCCCAAAGCGACATCATTAAGGCATCTGTACCTGAATTTAAACCCAAACAATATTTCATACCAGTGTAATCACATATTCTTTTTTCAAAAGAAGACACTTCCTCTGTAAGAACTAAATTACCTTTTTTTAACAGTTTATTTATACTTTTTAATATAATTTTATGTTCGTCAAAATACCTATGTTTGATATCAATTAAGTCTACTTTCATAATATTTCCATTAATAATAATTTATTATTAAGTTAAAATAAACATTATTCAATAATAATGTTTTTTTATTTTTGATTTTAATGTTAATAATAAATTATTATAATAAATAGTATGAAAGTATATTACAATTATTTACCAAAACAGTTTTCCAACAACAAAGCTATATTTAGAGATTGGGAAAAGCTAATTAAGTCCTCTGATTTTACCTTAGGAAAATTTGTAAAAAAATTTGAAAAAAAATTTGCTGCCTACATAAACGTAAAACATTGTATTTCAACGAATACTGGCACTGATGCTTTAATAATAGCATTAAAATCACTTGGAATAAGAAAAAATGACGAAGTGATTACCGTGTGTAACTCATTTTATGCAACTACTGGTGCTATACATGCAGTAGGTGCTAAGCCTATCTTTGTAGATTCTGATAATAGATATCAAATAGATGTTAATAAAATTGAAGAAAAAATTAATTCAAAAACTAAAGCAATTCTACCTGTGCATTGGGCCGGGGCTTCTCCTGAAATTAAAAAAATAATGCAATTATCTAAAAAATATAATTTATTTGTAGTGGAGGACGCCTGTATGGGTATTGGTGCTAGCATATTTAACAAATCACCAGGAGCATTTGGTAAAGTAAATGCATTCAGCATGCACCCTCTTAAATCCCTAAATGTAATGGGTGATGGCGGCATGATTACCACAAATGATGATAAAATTGCAAAATGGATTTTTAAGTATAGAAACCATGGTATGGTTGATAGAAATAATATAGATTTTTGGGGTGTAAACTCAAGACTTCAACCTTTACAAGCCATCGTTGCCATGCACGGATTAAAAAAACTGAAATCTATAATTGTAAAAAGAAACAAAAATGCAAAAATTTTAGATAATAACTTATCTAAATTTAAGAATGTAAAAATACCAAAACGTTTAAAAAATAGTACCGAAACTTTTGCTTTATATATGGGGTTATTTGATAAGAGAGATGAATTATTAAAATACCTCATTAAAAATAATATAGAAGCCAAAATACATTATCCTACACCCCTACATTTACAAACAGCTGCTAAAAAACTCAACTACAAAATTGGAAGCTTTCCAAATTCTGAAATGCAAGCTAAGAAGTTATTAACTTTGCCAGTTCATCAATACTTAGATGCTAAACACATGCATTATATGATAGAAAAAATAGAAAATTTCTATGCTTAATTTATTAAATTTATTATTAATTAATTTATATATATAAATCACGGTATGGCTGAAATTAATCTTTTAAAATGTTTGCCAAAGTCTAATAGGAAAATTAATATTAGAAAAAAAAAAAAATCATCCAAAAATATAAAAATAGCTAAAGAATTTGGAAAAGAATTTTTTGATGGACCAAGAGCCTGTGGTTATGGAGGATATTACTATGATGGTAGATGGAAACCCGTAGCTCATGATATTTATACCCATTATAAACTGAAAAAAAGTGATAAATTTTTGGATATAGGCTGTGCTAAAGGTTTTTTAGTTAAAGAAATGTTAAGCTTAGGTATTGATAGCTATGGCATTGATATATCAGATTACGCTATCAAAAATTCTGAAAAGGAAACCTTTGGCAGACTTCACAGAGGCTCAGCTATTTCACTACCATTTCCAGACAAAACATTTGAATGCGTAGTCTCTATAAATACTCTTCATAATTTCAATAAAAAAGATTTTGTACTAGCACTAAAAGAAATGATACGAGTAGGGAAAAAATCATATTTCATTCAGGTAGATAGTTATTTAAACAACTTACAAAAAAAGAAATTTGAAGATTGGGTTTTAACTGCCGAATGTCATGGTTACCCAAAAGAATGGATCAAACTATTTAATAAAGCAGGGTATAAAGGTGACTGGTATTGGACAATAACGGAGTAAACAATTATGGAGAAAAATATTAGTATGAACAATTTAAAAAAATTATTTTTTAGTATGTATAGAATTAGGTTAGTAGAAGAAGAAATAGCTAAAAGGTATTCTGAACAAGAAATGCGTTGTCCTGTTCATCTATCTATAGGACAAGAGAGCACAGCAGTTGGAGTTTCTTACTGTTTAAAAAAAAGTGATAAAGTTTATAGTAGCCACAGGAGTCACGCACACTATTTAGCTAAAAACGGTAATTTAAAATCTATGATAAGTGAGATTTATGGAAAAAGTACTGGGTGTATTGGAGGCAGAGGAGGGTCTATGCACTTATCAGATTTATCGGTAAATTTCATGGCGAGTATTCCTATTATAGGAAGCTCTATACCATTAGCAGTGGGGAATGCCTTATCAGAAAAGATTAAAAAAAAGAAAAATATTTCTGTAAGTTTTTTTGGAGATGCTGCCATTGAAGAAGGTATATTACATGAATGTATGAATTTTGCTTCAATAAAAAATTTAAAAGTTTTGTTTGTCTGTGAAAATAACCAATACTCAATTTTTACTCACTTAAATGAACGTCAACCGAAAAAAAGAAATATAGAGAAAATTGCTTCTGCACATAGTATAGCATCCAAAACAATAGATGCTTCAGATGTGACTCAAATTGTCAATGGAACTCAAGAAGCTTTAAAATATATAAAGAAAAATTCCGCTCCTTTTTTTTTAGTTTTGGATACATATAGATGGAAGGAACATTGTGGCCCTATGAATGATGATCACCTAAACTATAGAGATAAGTCAGAAAATGATAAATGGATCAAAAAAAAGTGTGCAATTAAATCTCTAGACAATATTTTAATTAAAAAAAGCAAGTACTGGCCATCAGAAAAGATTAAAATTGAGAAGCAAATCAAAAAAGAAATTATTATAGCTTTTAACTTTGCATTAAAATCAAAATTGCCTTCATCAAAAGACTCATGGAGACATGTATATGCCTAAAAAGAAAATCTTAACAACTTTTGCTGAAGCTATAAATCAAGCAATGATCACGGAAGCTAAACTGGATCCAACTATAATTTTCATTGCTCAAGGATTAACAGATCCAACCGGAGTTTTTGGTACTTTAAAAAATTTAGAAAAAAATATCCCTAAAAATCGATTAATAGAAATGCCAACATCTGAAAATGGCGCATTAGGTATAGCAATTGGAGCAGCAATTTCTGGCATGAAACCAATAGTAAGTTTTCATAGAATGGAGTTTGCATTATTAGCTCTAGAACAAATTATTAATAACGCTGCTAAAACATCATTTTTGAGTGAAGGAAAACTTAAAGTACCTTTAGTAATAAGATTAATAATTGGAAGAGGTTGGGGACAAGGAGCGAACCACAGTCAAAGTTTGGAAACTATATTTTCTCATATTCCAGGATTAAAAGTGATTGCTCCTACTTTTCCAGGAGATGCAAAAGGAATGTTTTTGAGTGCTATAAGAGATAATAATCCTGTTATTGTAATAGAACATAGATGGTGTCATTATTTAAAAGATAATATTATCCCTTCAAACTACTCAGAGCCTTTAATTGGTGCAAAAATTGTAAAAAAAGGTAACCATTTTACAGTGTTATGTGTAAGTTATATGGTTATAGAAGCATTAATTGCAGCAAAATATCTTGAAGAAATTGGTATTTTTATAGAGATAATAGATTTGAGAGTTCTGAGACCCTTAAAGCTTGATAAAGTCTTTAAATCAATTAATAAAACTAAACACTTAATGACGGTTGATTTAGGATGGACTTTATTTGGTGTGGGATCTGAAATTTTAGCACAGGTATTTTGTAGAGATGCTATTCATTTAAAAAAGCCTCCTATTAGAATTGGTATGGCAGATAAACCAACACCAAGCTCAAGAGGATCAATTAAGAGCCATTACCCCAGTAGTGAAAAAATTATTATAGAAATAGGAAAATCCCTGAATATTGATCTTTTAAAAATTAAAAAAGTTCTCAAATTACTAAAAAAGAATTCGTCACCAATAGATGTACCTAATAACAGTTTTAAAGGGCCTTTTTAAAAAAACTTTAAAAATATTATAAAAATTTTGATGCTTTTCTAATTTTCAGCAACATTGTCCTATTGCACCAGACACACTCAATATAAATAAACTCTCTACTTAATTATTTTAAAAAATAATATATGTTAATTTATAATATCTTTTATTTTTTTTTTGCTAATGTCTGTAAGATAAAAAAATTCTTAAATATAATAATAACAAGCTTACCTAAAAGAGGTATTGTAAATATCTTTTGTATTAATTTTCTTAACCTAATTGGGCTATCTCTATCATATGAAGACAAGTCTGATTGGCTAGATAACCTATCTTGAGTTAAATCTTTAAAGTTACCTATATAGCGTTTTAGCATTTTTTTATGAAAATTAGGCATACGGAGAATTAAGAAATTTTTAGTATAACGTTCCGCATAATATCTTCCCTTAAAAAACAAATTTTTTTTCTTCTGTACAGATATAAATATACCGTATAGTAGAGGTTTTAAAAAATTTGGGAAAAGATGAATTAACCACAACCTAGTATGAGATTCATAAGGGATTAATTTATGAGGAACTTCATGATAGACTAATCCATTCTTTTTTAAAACTCTTCCCTCTTCAGAATAATAATGGTAAATTTCGTCCTCTCTAAGATGCTCTAAGACTTGACAGCTAATAATGAAATCAAAAAAGTTACTTTTAAATGGAACTTTTTTCCCTTCAGTTTGAAAGAATCTTTGTTCTGATAATTTGAATTTGCTCTTAAGTATTTTATTTATAGGATAAACATCAAAGTTTACATTAACGCCATATATATTTTTGTAACCTATACAAGCTAAGTAAATGATTTTTAGACCTGCTCCACATCCATGATCAAATATTCTAATTTTATTTTTAGGCTTTATTTTTGCTATCTGCTCAACAGACTGCTGTAATGTCGATATAGCAAGGGGAGGATTTTTATTAATTTCATTTGATAATACTTGGAATTTTTTCCAATCTGAAGAAAAGTTTTTCTTTTCTCTTATTTTTTCTATAATTTGACTATATTGAAACTGTAAAATCTTCCAAGACATACTTTACTTTAACATATTTATTAATTGTGAGTAAATAATTTAAGATTATATAAAAGTTTCAATCCTATTTTTCTTGCCAGCTACGCCCTAAGTTAATTTTTTCTGAAATAAGTGTATAATAAGAAACATAATTTCTAGCTATATTTTTATTATTAGCATAAATAAAGAAGCTAATTGAACTAAAACCACATATATTTTCTGTCCAATAATTTAAATATTTTTTTTCAAAAATCCTCCATTTATCTTTTCCTAAAAAGAAAAAGAACATTTTAAAAAAAAACCTTACGAAAATCATCCAGCTTGGAGCGACATAACTCTTAAAATTATATTCCTCCGTCCATACTCCACCGTAATTTAATCTTATGAGGGTATCTCTATAAAGCAATTGATTTAATTTATATTCAAGTGGAACTTTTTCCCAAAACTTTATAAAAGACTTACTCCAAAGAGGAAGTAACCAATCAATACAAAAAAAATCATAAATTCTTTGACTATTAACAACATATTTTGTTTGTCTATTATCATATTCTAAATACTCAATTAGACCATATAAGGGCATTTTCTTTCTTTTTAACTCTCTACCTAGTTGAGTTTCAAGTTCTTTTTTTACTATTTTTTCATTATAATTTGTTTTGAGCTTTTCCCATAATGAATAATGTTTATCATAATGCAAATTAATTACTTTTTTTAATAAAATATTAAAGTTTTTTTTCTCTAAAATTGATTTAGGAATACTATTAGGTATATGACCACCGCTTATGAAATCTCCTGAATTTCCATTAATTATAATATCTTTCTTAGTAATATATTTTCTAGTAATTAATTCATTAATAGCAAATAATCCTTGAATAGTTGAAGTTGCACAACCGTCCGTACTATTTTTCAAATAATTTTTATATTTTTTAGATTTATAAAAAGTATTGGCTTTAATATGATTTATTTCTACAAATACCCATTTAAAACCAAGTTTTCTTGATATTTTTTTTGAGGCACTAGCCTCATAGTTATTTTTCAAACCATATGAAAAACATTTTACATTTTTATAATTAAAGTGCATTAATCCTGATGCTATTAATCTTGAGTCTAATCCTGCAGATAAAGGAATAATTATAGTCCTTCCATTAGCTTCTCTAATTATTTTTTTTATTAAATTATTTATCTGATTACTTAGTCTTGATATATAATTTTTATAAGTATATGTTTTGGTATTTACTGGTAGATAAGAAAAATACTTTTTGCAATGAAAAGTATTTTTATTCTTATAAAATAAATAACTTCCTGCTTTTAAACTTTTTATACCTTTCCACAAAGTATTATCGTTAGTGGTGTAGCCTGACATTCTGAAAGAAATTAACTGTTTCTTATTAACTACTTTGTTTTTAAAAAAATTAGCTTGTGAAGATAAACTTAATTGACCGTTGCTTATCTTCCAAAATATTGGATATCCTCTTGAATAATCTACGGCTGCAAACGTCCAATCAAATGTTTGAATAATTATACCAAAATGATCACCAAAATTTTTTATTATTTTCTTACATAGAATTAAATTGATATTATTTACTTTATCAATTATTTCCAAAATATTTTGAATATATTTTTCACTATTTAAACCTGCCAACCAAATTATATAATTGTGACCTCTATAACAGATCCATTGCTTTAACTTTCCAGAATTAAAAACTGTTTTTATCATATGATATATATCTAAATTAACATTAAAATTATTGTTCTGAATAATTTATAAGTATTATTATAATAGTAATATAATTTAACATCTCCACAAGATATTAAAAAATAATTAATTTAGTTTTTTAGAATGCTATTAATTTAAATTATATTTATTATTTTTTTGAAGTAATACGATAAAGATTCATTAATACAATTTAAGAAATGTAAGCTTTCAAATTATCTTAGCCTTTATTTTATTTTCACTTTAAAAATAGAAAAACTTTACAAAGTTAAAAATTTTTAAAATAATAGAAATTCACATTGGAAAAAATAATAGATTATTTTCCACTATATAAATTATTTATCATTCATTAAATAACTATGCTTTAATAAAAATCTCCGTGATATTTGTCCTGCAAATTCAAATTTCTTATGTTTACTAGTAAATTCATTTACAAATTTACCTTCTTCAAAGTACTCTTCCATAAAATTATTCACAAGTTTATCATCTTTACAAAATAACGATTTTTTTCTTAATAAATCAAACATATCTTGAGTTAATAATCTTATGTCATCTGGATCATTATCTATAACTTCAATACCTAAAGAGTGAAAATCTGATATCTTTAAGCTATTTTGCAAATTGCTATTTAATATCTCTTTATAAGATAAAAATCTTTTTTGTTCCTTGTACCATAATAATTTTGGAATAAAAAGACTATTTACTGGAACATATGCACATCCTAAGGGAATAACATTAGTAGCCGCTACAGGAATATTAAAAATTAATGAAACATTTAGTAATCCACTCTGGGGACCTAAGAAAAATTTACATTTTGCAAGTAAATATATATCCAAAAAATCAGTTTGATTATAATAAGCGTAGTCAATAATATTACTTGGAGCTTCTTTATCTAGTTTTTCTTTTTCTCCAGAACTCATCCTTACACATTTTCCACCTTTTTCTTTAATTAAATTAGCAGCTTGATAGAGATTTTTAAAGTCGCAATCTCTTATATTGTGAAATGCCCATTTGTGTTTTGGAAATTTTTCATCAAGATAAATAGGGCTTCTGTTATGTAAACAAACAAACCATTCATTTTGTTTAATTCCTATTTCTTGAGATTTTTTTTTACCTTCTAAAATTTGAGTTTCAGTAAATTCAATTGAAGGTTTTGAATAAGGTAGAGATCCATGCAAAATATTTGACGGTCCAAAATGTTTTCTATTTTTCAACCATACACCACATAATGCATAAATAAAATTCAATGTATTATTTTCTATAAAAAATAATTTTCTTCTCCACATATTGTAAAGAGTAAAATTAGCCGCAGCATTTTTTCCAACTATAAAAATTTCTAATATATCTTTAGAATCGATTTTTACTTCTTTTGATCTAATCAGCACCTCAAAGGTACATGACAGATGACCTATTCTACGTATATCTCCCTTATGAAATCTAACTTTCTTAAAAGGTTCAATAATCCATAATAAATATGTTAGCGGTATTACGATAATTCTTATTACAAAACTAAGTAATAGAAAAATTCTTCCGTTACTAACTGTGTTAAGTTTTGTGTAAAGTTCCTTTATATAATGAAAAAGCATTTAATAATTAATAAAATGAAGTTATAATGTTATGATAACTAAGTTAACATAAATATGTCAATTCAAATAAATTTCTTAAACTAAAATTAAAATTGAAAACCCTTGGGGGTAGAAATATAAATTATTCACCTTTTAAAGTTAGATTAGATAAGAATATTATTATTGCTCAGCTTTAGTCAATATTTATGAATTAAATTTATAATTTAAAAATACATTATCTTTATTATTGATTTTTTAGCAACTAACCTATAGGAATATTTATAAATTAAAAAAGCAACTAATGAAAAAAAATTATAATATTTAATATTCTATTATGAAGTGCCTATTAATTACTAGACTCTATTCTGGTTTTGAATTGAGTCTAAAAAACTTAGTTTGGAACCCAGAAGGCGTTCCTACAATTTATAACCTTATTAATAAACTGTCTTTAACGCATGATACATCAATTATATTTACTGCAAAAGACTCTGGAAAGACCTACACCTCAAATTGGAAAAAAAATAAAGATGTTGATTTAAAAATTAAAAATTTAGACGCGAATATAAAAGTTCTATCAGGTGTGTTTTATTTTCCTAAAATTATACCTAGAAAAGTGGCAATGATACTAAGAGACTTCAGACAATTAATTAAAGTAATTCAATATATTCAGTGTAATAAACCACAGTTGATATATTGCGATTCTGCAAATATTATTGTGGGTTTTATACTTTCTAAATTATATCCAAATCTACCTATAGTTATCAGAGTTTTAGGAGTTTGTTCATTTTGGAGGTCGATTTTAAAAAGTAAAAGATTTGTTCATAAAATTTATAAGTTTGCATTTAAAGGCCATTACTCTACTGTTATTGGAACTCAAGATGGTAGTGGTATAGAATATTGGTTCAATGAAGTTTTAAAAAAAAATGTTTCTAGGTACGTTCTTTTAAATGGTGTAAAAAATAACAAAGGTATTAAAAAAAAAGTAGAGCAAAATAAGCAAATTTTATTTGTTGGTAGATTAGAAGAATATAAAGGAATAATAATTTTCATTAAAGCTATAATTAAAGTGTTAAAAAGCTCTCAACAGCGTATAAGTATTATAATAATAGGGGATGGTACTTTGTTTAAAGAAGTAATTAGTCTATGTGAGAAATCTGGTTTTCGGAAAAAATTTAAATTTTTAAAAAGTATTCCTCATAAAAATGTCTTAAAATACCATTTAAATACTGATATTTATGTTTCTGCTAATACTGATGGTAATTTAATCAATACTAATCTAGAAGCAATCAGCTCTGATGCCTGTATGATTATTCCCAAACCTCAGAAAGAAAAACTTATTGATATTAAAACTTATGAATTTTTAAAAGACTCAGTATTGTATTATAAAGTTAATGATGAAGATGATTTGGCTAAGAAAATAATGTTTTTATTGAAATCACCTGATACTATAATTTATTATAAAAATAAATTAGCAAAATATAAAAAGAGGTTCTTGAGAAGTTGGAAAGAACGTATAGATCAAGAAATAAAAATCTTGGAAGCTTTAGTAAAAAAATAAAATTAGAGGATGTATGTGTGGTATTTTTGGTGTTATAGGTGAAGGAGAAGGCACTGAGGAAATAATTAAAAGATTATCAAAGTTTGCAGAAAAAAGAGGAAAAGATTCAAGTGGTATTTTATATTATAATGAACATTATAATATCAATAAGGCCGATTTTTCTATTACTAAGCTTATTAAGAAAATAAATTTTAAAAACTCAAAAGTTTTTCTAGGAATAGGAAGATTAATAACTAATGACAACATGGAAAATCAACCTTATTCAGAAGGAGAAGTTTGTGTTTTCCATAATGGAATAATAGTAAATGATAGCAATATATTCAAAAATGAAAATATAAAAAGAAAAAGTAATCTTGATACTGAAATATTTCATGCACTAACTAAGAAATATATATGCAATAAGGATATTGATGTAGATAAAATTAAAAATATACTTTTCAATAAATGTTTTGGCACATTTTCAATAGCTTTAGCTCTCCCTAAATTAGGAAAGCTGATTTTAAGTTCTAATCACGGCAGTCTTTATTATGGAGAGAAAAAAAATTTAATAATTTTTTCGTCAGAAAAATTTCACCTACACTCCTTAAATTGTAAAAAAATAAAAAAATTAAATAATAAATTAAAAATTTTGAATATTCCTCAATCTGATAGATTACCAATTACTATTAAAGAGTTCAAAGTAAATAGAATAAACTTAGTACCTAAAAATAATTTTTTAGATACTGACAGAAATTTATTAGCTCAAGATTTTCCTACATTGGTAAGGTGCACTAAATGTTTATTACCCCATACATTCCCCTTCATTAAATTTAATGAAGAAGGCGTATGTAATTACTGCTTGAACCACAAAAAAAAATCTAAGCTTAAACCTAAAGAAGAACTTTTTAAGATCCTAGAATACTACAGGAAGAAAAATAAAGAAGATTGTATAGTTCCTTTTTCTGGGGGAAGGGATAGTTCCTACGCATTACACATAATAGTTAAAGAATTGAATATGAAACCTATTACTTTTACATATGATTGGGGTATGACGTCAGATATAGGTAGAAGAAATATAAGCAGAGTTTGTTCAAAACTAAAAGTTGAAAATATTATAGTTTCTGCTGATATACAATTTAAAAGAAAGAACATTAGAAAAAATATATTAGCATGGCTCAAGAACCCTCATCTTGGAATGGTAAATTTATTTACAGCAGGAGATAAGCATTTCTATAAATATATAGAAGAAGTAAAGAAACAGACCACTATAAAGCTGAATTTATGGGGTTATAGTCCTTTCGAAGTTACTCATTTTAAATCAGGCTTTTTAGGATACCCGCCAGATTTTGATATGGACAGAATATATTCACATGGCGTTATAAAACAAATCAAGTATCAATATTTAAGAGCGAAAGCATTCGTTGCCAATCCTTCTTATTTTAATATGTCTATTTGGGATACATTATCAGGGGAGTATTATAGGAGTTTTAAGAAAAAACAAGATTATCATTATATTTATGACTATTGGAGTTGGAATGAAAGGTTAATAAACAAAACCTTAATAAAGGAATATGATTGGGAGTTAGCTGATGACACTAATACTACTTGGCGAATAGGCGATGGTACTGCTGGCTTCTATAATTATATTTATTATACAATAGCTGGTTTTACCGAACATGATACTTTTAGAAGTAATCAAATAAGGGAGGGAGTAATGTCAAGACAAGAAGGCCTCAAATTAGTTGAAGAAGAAAATAGACCTAGATACCAAAATATCGCTCAATATTTAGAAGTTTTGAACCTTGATTTTAAAACAGTCATAGAAACAATTAATAATGTACCTAAACTTTGGCATCAGAATCCCATGTGATCTTATGAAAATTAACAGGATAGCTCTGCTATGCTCTAACATTTCTTTCAACTTTAGCCGCTAATTTAAATATATTCTCTTAAAATTTCTATTATCATATTATGAAATAAATAATGTCAATATTTTAGTATAGCAATGCCTGAATATGATTATAGTTTGTATTTTAATGATAAAATTTTGGCTTTAAATTCTATGATTTCCGAGCAATAAAGTTAATACTTTTAGAACATTATTGTTTAGAATATATGAGTGCTTACATATCGCTTTTTTTGGTTTATATTTTACTAGAAATCTAGTATAAGATATTAGTAGTTAGGAAAGTTATACTTTTTTATATTGAATAAAATTATTAAATTAGAAATCAAAAAAAATAATGATTTCATTGTCTTGCCGGATTAGCTCAGTTGGTAGAGCAACTGATTTGTAATCAGTGGGTCGGGAGTTCAAATCTCTCATCCGGCACCATGTATAAAATGTGTCATGTCCCTAAATAAAATCATATTTAAGATACTATTATTCTTTTTAACATTTATTAAATATACATTACTCATTATTTATAAATTTTACTAATTTACTTAAAAAGTTCACATTTAACTAACTTGATGCTTAAGTTTCCACTGATTATTACTTTTTTCCCATAAATGTTCAGGTCTATTTTTATTTATTACTTCCCAAAACTGATCGGCAGTAATATTCATGTACTCAAGTATCTCATCAAAAAACTTATCAGGAAACTCTTGGTCATATTTTTTTACCAGTGCTACCCCTTCCTCTCTATCAATTTTATTTGATCTGATTTCTTGTGAGGCATCGTAAGTTGCTCTGCCTATTCCAAATTTAATTAGAGTGGTATAATAGTGAAGAGTGTCAAGCTTATCATCAATTGAACTATATTTACTGTAGCTACCTTGTGTCCTTTCTGAATTAGCTTGAAATCCAGCATTTTCTGCCGCGTAATAAAAAACTTCTTGAGGGTCCCATTTGATATAATAACTTAAGTGAAAGACCTGAACATTAGCATCTTTAATAGTTTTGGGCTTAATAGGAAGATATGGAGACATTTCTGATAGATTGAAACCATTATCTAAGCAGATTTTTTTTGCTGGCTCTCCTGATAAAATTAGATTATCAGCATTAGTCTCATCCATAAAATAATGTTCTTTCATTTTTGGATCAAATGCTTCATCCATTCTATCTCCATACTCAGCTGCGTGCTCACCATACATCACAAAAGGTATTTTATGAAGAGCAGCATATTTAGGACCACATATTTTCTGGCCAATTATGAAAGGCTGAAATGGGTGACATAAATTTAAAAATGCTTTTCTTGTCAGTAACCTATGAAGTTTACCATTTGGAGTTAATAAAATATTATCAAAACCAGAGTTAATCCATTGTTGAAAATTTTGCCAACCTATATTAGTGTACAAATGAGGAGCCCACGTTATAGTAAGAGGATTCATATTATATTTGTACTTTAAAATATGACTTGTAAATACACTATCTTTTCCCCCACTACCTGGAATTATTATATCATATGAATTATTTCTACTTCTGTATTTATCACAAAGTGTTTTTAGCAATGCCTCTCTTTCTTCCCAGTCTATGTCATTATCTTTAATAGACTTATATTCGCATGCATTACAAACGCCTTTATTGTTGAAACCAATCAATCTTCTTTCTTTTTTTGAAGTATTTTTAAATTCAATTGTGGAACCAGGTCTTTGATTAGACATTACACATTTTTTGCAAAACACTACATCTTCAGGTTGAGCTTTGCTTGACTTATCTGGAATCATAAAAGTATATAATATTTAAAATTTAAATCTTATAAATTATTATAAATAGAATGATCTTAATATTCCAAACATTTTTTTCATTAATCTCTATTTAATAAATATTCTGTTGACTCTTTGAGTAATTTTAGTCCGGCTTTTCCACTTTTTTCTGGATGAAATTGGAAACCTACAATATTATTGTAATGTATAGAGGCATGAATTTTATTATCATTAAACTTTATAAAAGAACTTATTTTTTTTTCATATTTTGCAAACGGTACAAATGAATGAACGAAATAAAACATTTGATTATCATTTTTATCACTCATTATTTTATTTTCCTTATTTAATATCAAAGGACGCCAGCCCACATTAGGAATTTTTGAGTAACGGCCATCAAAAGTTTTTAAACTTCTTACCTCTCCTTCAACTAAGCCTAAACCATTATAAACTCCGAATTCATTACTTTTATCAAATAACATTTGATAGCCTAGACAAATTCCTATTATATTTTTTTTATTTGCTACAGCTTTTATAATTATTTTATCTAACTTTTTAATTTCTAATGATCTCATTGCTTGCTTAAAAGCTCCTACTCCAGGCAAAACAATAATTGTAGCATTCAAAATATCATTTTCTTTATCTGAGACTTTGCACTTAAAACCTATTTCATTAAATGCGGATACTATAGAAAAGATATTTCCATAACCATAATCAACTACAGTAATCATTCTATTGTTTAACTTCTAACATTTATACCTTTTTTATATAAAATATCTTTCAAAAATTTTATACTGTACTCATTGTAGTGTAAAACGCTAGCCAAAGCTACAGCATCTGTATTTGGTACTACATCTATTATGTGTTCAACTTGTCCCACTCCTCCACTAAAAATAATTGGAATAGAAACAATGTCTCTTAACCTTTTGAGTAATTCTAAATCCATTCCTTTTTTTAAGCCTTCGTTATCAACTGATGTTATCAAGACTTCACCAGCTCCTAAATCTTGTGCTTTTTTTGCCCAATCTAATACATTTAATCCAGACCTTTCTCTACCATTATCATAATAAGCCTCCCAATTGTTTTTCTCTACCTTTTTTGCCTCTATAGATACTATTATAGATTGGCTTCCGATTTCTTGTGAAGCTTCTTTAATGAAATTTTCATTTTTTATTGCTGCTGTATTTATAGCAACTTTGTCTGCGCCATTGTTCAAAACTTTTCTAATATCTTCCAAATTTCTAATTCCCCCTCCTACAGTCAAAGGAACAAAAATTTCTTTTGCTGCTACTTTTATAAACTTCTCTATAGTATTTCTTTCATATAAAGAAGCTACAACATCCATGTAAATAATTTCATCTATACCTTCTTTATAATATTTTTTTGCCAACTCTTTTGGGTCTCCGACCTTTCTTAACCCTTCTAAGTTTATACCTTTCACTACACTATTACTTTTTATATCAAGTCTAGCAATAACCCTTACAGGATTTGAAATCATAAAAAATCCTCCAACTTAAAAACTACAAATTCAAAATATTTAAAGTATTGAATTAAATAAACATTATAAAATTTATGAAGTATAGCAAGCATAAAATAATTGCAATTAAAGCAATACATATTTTGCTTATTGTAATATTATCAATAATAATATTTATTAAAATTAATGAAATGAAAAATATTTTTTTATTTATAGTTCCTGCTAGAGGGGGTTCAAAGAGATTACCAGGAAAAAACCTTAAAAATTTTATGGGGAAACCATTAATTTTCTGGACATTAGAGCAAGCACTTAGATTAAAAAAATATGGTAATACAGTTGTATCTAGTGACAGCGATTTAATATTAAAAAAATGTTCTAAATATAAAGACTTAATTATTCTAAAAAGGCCTAAATATTTATCAACAAATTATGCGTCCTTGATAGATGTAACGAAACATGTAACTAATAAACTAAAGCATGAAAATAATATTTTAATACTACAACCAACTTCTCCACTAAGAAAAGATAATGATATTATAAAAGGAATAAAGATTATTGAAAAAGGTGCAAGTGCGGTAATGAGTCAAAGTAAACTTCAGTATAATCTTAAAAAAATAGGACTAAGTAATGCGAAAAATTATTTCAAGCCTTTAGGAATAAAAAACTCTTCTATTTATGCTCCTAACGGTGCAGTATTTGCCGCAAAGTATGAATGGATATTAAAACATAAAACATTTTATGATAAATCTGTGAAAACATACGAGATGCCAAGTGAAAGAGCAATTGATATTGATTACAAGCATCAACTTAAATTAGCTGAATTATTTTTGAAAAAGTAATTATTTGAAAATAAAATAAAAAAAATGAGCCATATTATGTTAATTCATATAAAGCAATACTAGCGGCCTGAACTAAATTAATACTATCTAAATCTTCATTTTTAGTCGATATTCTGTATAAAATATCACAATTTTTTCTTACTAAACTTCTTAAGCCTATGCTTTCCGAGCCAATAATTAGCACTTTTTTTTCGAATGAATTCTTTTGTCTTTTGAGATCTACACAATTATCTAATTTTTTTGACTCAAGACCTATTATCCACCAATTATCTTTCTTAAAATAATTTATAATACTTGTTAAATTTGTAACTTTAAAAATATTAATTTTATCAAGTGCTCCTGATGCTATGCTTGCCAAATAGCCATTTTCATCTGGCATAAAACGATCGAGTGTAATTATAGTTTTTACACCAAATGCATAAGCTACTCTCAATAAAGCTCCAAAGTTTTTTATATCATTTAATTGGTCAATAATAATTATAAAACTTTCTTTTGAGAATCTTGGGTCTAGAGAAACTATTCTATCATAGGACAATTTTTCAACTAATAGAGCCACACCTTGATACTTAGCTAATTTACCTATCTTTTTTACAATTGTTTTTTTTGTCACAATACTTATTTTAATATTTTTATTTAAATCATAAATTTTGAAATAATTTTCATAAAAGTTACTAAACTTTTTCTCTATTATGATTTCTAATATATTTCTATTTTGATTTAAAAGTGCATTCTCAATAGAATGCTTACTATACATCCAATAATAATTATTTTTTTTTTTCATTTGAGTTACTTAATTACATATTTATATAAGATAATTACTAAATATAATATAAAATTTTATAATAAGCTTATTAAAAAATTTAATATCACTTATAAATTATTTATTTTATACTTTTTAAAGTAGCTCTATTTTTTCTATGATTGTTATAAGGAGTGGCATCAAAATATAATTAATATTTCATTATCTGAGTAATAATATTTATACTTAGCATACGATTCCCTTTCTGAATTACTGAGTAGATTATAAGCTTCTATTCCTTGCTATATTAGCACCCGTTATAAGGTATCTAAAATAATTGTAATATGAAATTGGTTAAGGTTTTTTAATATTTTGCACTTAAATTAAAATATTGTCTTTTATTAAGTCTACAAGTTTGGTCTTTTATTAGATTTTAGCCAGTTCTTTCTTAAAATTTCATATAAAATTGTATCTACAAAAATCCCATTGTGATAATGACTTTGTTTTTTTTCTCCTACTTTTCTCCAGCCTAAAAACTCATTTAGTAAATAACTCTGTGGATTAATTTTTAAAGCACTAGCATCACATCTGTTTAGATTCATTTTTACTAAGGCAAATTCGGTTAGCAAAGACATTGTTTCCAAAGCTATTTTGTAATTTCTATGCTTTTTTTCGCCAATTAAAAGACCCGTTTGAGCACTTTGATGATATCTATTAATATTACTTAAACTGACTACCCCTATCGCTTTGCTACTAGATTTTAGACAAACAATAAATATAACTCTATCAGCATTATCTTGGCTTTCAATCATATAAGCAATTTGTTGTTCAGGAGTATTTGGCAATGGTACTCTTCCTAACATAACTAAATTATCTAAATTATTAAACCACTCACTCCAAATTCCTTTAGCATCATCTTTAGAAGGGTTTCTAAATTTGACTAATTTACCTTCAATTAAAAATTTGTTTTTATTTTTCATTTATTTGTTTATTTAAAATTTTTTTTATATTTTTAAAAGAATTAAAATTTTGTAGGTCATTAGTCGAGATTTTTACGGAAAATATTTTTTCTACTTCTAATAGTAAGTTTACGCCTTTTAAGCTATCCCATTTATATTCTTCTTTTTCTGAAAAACTTTGGCAATTTTCACTAGTTATATTAAAAATTTTTTTAAAAACTTCCTTTAAATTTTGTTCAATATTTATATTTTTTTTAGTCAAATTAAAAAGCCCAAACTTTAATTTTTTTTTCTAAATCTACATGATCAATTTTATTTATTCTTATAACAGTTTTGATTTTATCTAAAGCACTTTTTATAGAATTCACACTTTCTGTTCCAAAAGAAACTCTAATATATCTATTTGTACTTATCCCATACGCAGATCCTGGGACTACAGAAACTCTATGGTTATAAAGCAAATAGTTAGAAAATTCTAAATCAGTTCCTATAAAGTTTTCTATAGATATAAAAAAATAAAAAGTAGAATTACCTTCCAAAAAATTTAAATTTATTTTTTTTAAATATTTCTGAATAATTATTCTTTTTTGTAATAAATTTATGATTTGTTTGCTAGTATTTTTATATATCTTTTCATAATACTTATCTACATACATACTCAATATAGTAGGAGCACAGGTTATGATATGTTGATTTAATTTAAGTATTTGTTTATTAATTTCAGGAGAAGCAATTATAAATCCTATTCGCCAACCAGATATACCTAAATTTTTTGATAAAGAATTAACAATGATAATTCCTTTTTTATCTGGTGCAATATTAGCCATTGATATGAACTTTTCATTGACAAAGTCAGAATAAGCTTCGTCTATAAGAATAAAAATATTTTTGTTTATTGCTATTTCATAGATTTGTCTGAGTTCCTCTTCAGTATATACTTTTCCTCGAGGGTTATTAGGATTATTAATTATTAACAATTTGGTGTTTTTAGTAAAAAAATTTTTATAATTTTTAACTTCAATATTGTATGGGATAAATTTAATTTTTGCTCCACAAAGCTTAGCATGTTCTTCATAACTAAGCCAAGCAGGCTCAGGGATTAATATTTCAGCACCTTTGTCAAGGACTGTAGTCATTGCCATGAAAACTAATGGTTTAGAACCTGCTGATATTATAATTTCATTATCAAATACTGGGGCTTGATAGTTTTTTTGATAATGATTTGCAATCTTCTTTCTCAGTTCTGGAATGCCAGCAGTATCGCTGTAATGATAACCTTTATTAAAATCTAATCTCGAAAAATCATACTGCGGAATTTTAAAGAATGCCTCTCCTAAAGAGAGAGCCGTTACAGTTTCACCAGCTCTTTTCATATTGTATACAATTTGGTTTATTTCTATAGAAGAGGCAGGATTGATCTTAGACACTTTTTTTGAAATATTAAAATTAAACTTTCTATTTTTAACACTATTTTTTATATAGAAGGGAACAAATTTAACAAGGTCGGTTTTTTTTATCTTACCGCTTTTAGTTTTTGGAAAAGAGGCTATAGGAAAAACTTCTTTAGGATGTTTTCTTTTATTAAAGTTAACTTTTAAGAGATTATTTAATTTATATTTAGTGCTTTCTGGCGAATTGCTACTAAAAAATATAACATAATCTTCTCCATAAAAATTGTCTTTTATGGGAACAGCAGAAATTTCTTCTACCCCATCAACTATTTTACATTTCTCTTCTATTTCACGAAGTTGAATAAAGAATCCACCTTTTTTAATGATATCTCTAATTCTTCCATTTAATTTAATTATACTATTTTTAATATTACAAATATCCCCGGTTGAAAAATAACCCTCTTTATCTAAAGGTAGAGATATCTCTCCTCTGTCGTTCAAATACCCTAAAAATAAAAAAGGAGATTTTACTTTTAATTCATTTTTAATCTGAGAATTTTTTTTAAAATTGGTTTCAACATACGGCAATAATTTTCCTACTGTTCTTTCGGTTCTATTTTTATAATCATAATTTTTCTCAGCAGAGATAAATGTGGTTTCAGATAATCCATAATTTTCATAAACTGGAAATTGAAAAGTTTTTTCAAAAAGTTTTTTTTCTTTTAAAGATATAGGTGCCGTTCCCAAAAAACTAAATTTAATTAAAGACCCTATTCTTTTATTTTCTAATTCATTTGTCCGTTCTGAAAGCTTTTGAAGTAATTTTAATAAGCTTGGTACCAACCATAGTATATTTATCTTAAACTGCTCAACTGTTTTCCAAAAATTTAACGCCATTAAGCTATCAAAAGATTTAGATACAATAATTTTACTTCCTTTAGTTAAAGGAATATAACATAGGTTATAAAGGCCTCCTAAATAAGACATAGGCAAGTAATTCCATATGCAAGAATTTGAGTTAAGTTCTTTATAATTTTCTCCAAAAGCAATTGCACTTGACCATAATTTATCAAGACTAATGACTATAGCCTTAGGTTTTCCAGTAGTACCGCTAGTCATAATATATAACTTACCATTTTTATTATTTAAGCTGCTGTGCTGATTTGGGAGCCAAGAAAAATTACACTTTAATGAAATTTTTTTTAATTTATTCTTTTTATTGAAAACTTTATCTAGCTTATTTTTTTTTTCGGTAATAACTAATTTACAGTTAATTATTTTATTAGATAGAGTAAGTTCTGAATCGGTGGATTCTTCGGAACTAGGCATAATATTAAACCCACCCTTACCTGCAGCAAGAAATAAAATTAAAAGCTCTATACAATTTGGTAAAACTACTTGAAATGTATCATTTTTTTTTAATCCACTTTTCTGTAAAAAACAAAGGCATCTTTTTATTAAAATATCAATTTCATTATAGTTAAAACTTTTTTTAGTATCAAAATCAATAAACGCGACTTTATTCCTATAAGTATTTACTATTTGATTAAAACCTTTTCCAAAAGGGACTATATTAATCTTCATATTAAAGGTTTTCCTTTTTTAATTATAAGTTTACTGTCTAAAAATACATCAGCATTTTTGACAATAAAATCTAAATGAAAAGAAACTTCATTTTTTCCACCTACTGTGGAGTTTGAACCAAATCCAAAATGTACACAATTTGCTGCTCCTTCATCTATTAGCATATTTCCACACAGCTTTGCTTTTTCATTAAAACCAATACCTAGTTCAGCTAAAACTAAAGTTTTAGGATTGTTTAGTTTTTCAAATATTTTTCGTAATTTTTTTGCTTCTTCCTGACCAGATATTTTATATATTTTACCTTTGAGAATTTTTAAAGAGACAGGATTTTGAAGAAGTCCTAATTCAGGATGAGTTATTGATCCATCTACTATTAAACTACCAAAACTGTAATCTTCAATTGGACTAATATTAACTTCCATATCTGGAGGTGATCCCAATTGTCCAGGTTTCTCAACAAAACCAGGACAGTTATTAGCGAGCCTTTTATCAATATTTAATTCTAGACTAGTACCTAGGCTAGTTTTTACTTGTACTATCTTTCCTTTATTTAATATGGTTTCCATCTTTGTTAGCAAATTTAATTTATTTTTTTTAACTCCAAAGATTGCCTCATTTTCTAAAACATCTAAAGAGTACTCGGCAAGACTTAAATATCTTGCGCCTTTAACGCAGGCATTATTTCTTGCTTTTGTATGAGCTAAAGATTTACTAGTTAAAGCTACTATTAAATCAGATTTTATCATATTTCTTGATACAATTTTAGGTGGTTCTAAACCATGTTGGCTTAGTTGTTTAATTTGATTTATTTTAATAAATTCTGTTATTTTTGATGCAGACTCTTCAAATAAAGGGATTAATTTTTGTGTAGTTTCATCAAATATAATTAGAAGCTTTTCATTTGGCTTAAGGTTTCCACAATAAACTAATAGAAAATCAACTGCTTTTTTACTAATTTCATTCTTGATTAATCTTTTTGTCATTAAATTCTAATATTTTATTAACTACCATTAAGTGTTTCTTCAGCTAAACTAGAAAGATAGCTAGAACCTATAGTCAAAACATTATCATTAAAATCATATTTTGGGTTATGTAATGGAGCAGTATTGCCATTCCCTATCCAAGCAAATGCTCCTGGAACTTTTTCTAAAAAATATGAGAAGTCTTCAGATCCCATCATTGGACTCTGTTGCGGGCTAGCTTTCATACCAACTACTTTTTTTGCTACTTCAAATGCAAACTTACTATTTGCTTGATGATTGATAGTAGGAGGGTAACCTGTTTTGATATTAATTTCTGCCTTAGCACCAAATAGTTTACAAGTATTAGTAACTATTGTGTTAAATCTTTCTTTTGCAAGGGAGCCTACTTGTTTATTATAGTATCTTATAGTTCCAGAAATAGTTGCTTCGTCAGGAATAACATTATTTGCCTTTCCTGAATTAAAAGTTGCTACTGTAATTACAAGAGTTTCTTTTGGGTTAACATTTCTTGATACTATTGATTGCAAGTTTTGTATCAAAGACGAAGTACATAATATAGGGTCAATAGAATTTGATGGCATAGCAGCATGAGATCCTTTACCTGTAATTTTAACTACAAAATTATCTGCAGCTGCTAGTCTTGGACCTTCTTCAACAGCAATAATTCCTTTTTCTAAACCAGGCATATTATGCATTCCATATATTGCATCAATGGGATACTTACTTAACAGTCCATCTTTTATCATCGCTTTAGCTCCTGCATAACCTTCCTCTGCTGGTTGAAATATTAAAACGACTTTTCCTTTAAAGTTTCTAGTTTCAGAGAGATATTTTGCTGCACCTAATAACATGGCTGTGTGGCCGTCGTGTCCGCATGCATGCATTTTTCCTTTAATTTTTGAGCAATGTTTTGTATTAATGTTTTCCTCTGTAATGGGTAATGCGTCCATATCGGCTCTTAGACCAACACTTTTACCAGAACCATTCTCAATAGTAGCAACCACGCCAGTTTGACCAAAACCGGTTTCTATTTTATCTACTTTAAAACTTTCTAAAAGCTCAACAACTTTTTTAGCGGTATTTTTTTCATCATAAGCAATTTCAGGGTTTTCATGAAAATAATGACGCCATTTGGTTATTTCATTCTCAAACTGTGATATTCTATTTTTTATAGGCATATTACTTTAAATTATTTTTTAATGGTTTCCATAATACTTCTCTTTTATTTGTTTGTCTTGCTAAAACAAATAAATAATCAGACAATCTATTAATATATTTTAAAATCTCTAAATTTATTTTAAGAGTTTCATTTAGTTTTACAACACTAATTTCACACCTTCTGTTTATGGTTCTAGCTAAATGAACTAGAGCAGATATTTTATCGCCTCCAGGAAGAATAAAAGACTTGAGAGGTTTTAAGTTTTTATTTATTTTGTCAATTTCATGCTCAATATATAAAGTTTGTTGAGCTTGAATTCTAATTACATTTTTTTTTTTATTTATTGGTGTAGCAATATCAGCACCTATGTCAAATAAATCATTCTGTATATTTTTTAAGACTGCTTTATGTTTAGTTTTTAAATTTGTTATAATTATACCTATAACAGCATTTAGTTCATCAATATTGCCAATGGCTTCTATTATATTAGAAGATTTTTTAACTCTTTTTCCACCTACTATAGAGGTGAAACCTTTATCTCCTCCTCTAGTATAAATTTTATCTAATTTTACCATATATATATTAATATAACATGGATAAGTTTTTTTTTAAAACAACTCCTAGTTAAGTTCAAAAAATATTGAATTTGTTCTATTTATGTTCTAAAATGATAATTAATTTTATTTCTGTATTGACTATATCAAACTTATACGCAATATTTAGATATAAATATAAAAAATATACAACATATAGTGATTTATCCACAAATTATTATTAACAGCTGTGGATAACAAAGAGTAAAAATGATGCTAAAAGAATTCGTAAATATTGACAATCAAAATAGAAAAAACTCTGATATTTTAAATGTTGTCCAAATTAAACCTGGAATAAAGGTTCAGAAAGATAGTACTAAAGATATATTATTAACAGAATTTGGGAAATCTACATTAAAAGATAGGTATTTACTTCCTAACGAAGATTATCAAGGTATGTTTGCTAGAGTAGCGAGTTATTTTTCTGACAATGTTGATCATGCACAGAGATTATATAACTATATGTCAAAACATTGGTTTATGCCGTCCACCCCTATTTTATCTAATGGAGGTACTAATAGAGGACTACCTATTTCATGTTTTTTGAATGAGGCTGGCGATAGTCTTCACAGTATTGTTGATTTGTGGAATGAAAATGTTTGGTTAGCTTCCAAAGGAGGTGGTATAGGATCATATTGGGGCAACTTAAGAGGAATAGGGGAAAAAGTTGGCCAAGCTGGAAAAACTTCAGGAGTAGTTCCTTTTATTAGAGTTATGGATTCTTTAACTTTAGCAATTAGTCAAGGTAGTCTTAGAAGAGGTTCTGCCGCCTGTTACCTTCCAATTTGGCATCCTGAGATTGAAGAGTTCATAGATTTAAGAAGACCTACAGGTGGAGACCCTAATAGAAAAGCTTTAAACCTACATCATGGAATTGTTATTACAGACGAATTCATGAGAGCTGTAGAAGATGATAAAGACTGGTCTCTTAAAAGTCCTAAAGATGGGTCTATTCAAAAAACAGTTAAAGCCAGATCTTTATGGATTAAACTTTTAACTACCAGAATAGAGACAGGAGAGCCTTATCTGCTTTTTATTGATAAAGTTAATGAAGCCATTCCAAACCACCAAAAATTGTCTGGTTTACAAGTTAAAATGTCTAACTTATGCAGTGAAATTACTCTTCCTACTGGAATTGATAAGGATGGCAATAGAAGAACAGCTGTATGTTGCCTTTCTTCACTTAATATAGAAAAATACAATGAGTGGAATAATGAAAAAGTCTTTATTGAAGATGTAATGAGGTTTTTAGATAACGTAATGGAAGATTTTATCATACGAGCTCCTGATACCATGGCAAGTGCAAGATATTCAGCAATGAGAGAAAGAAGTGTAGGGCTAGGAGTTATGGGTTTTCATTCATTTTTACAGAAAAAGAGAGTTCCCTTTGATTCAGTAATGGCAAAAGTTTGGAACAAAAGAATATTTTCTAAAATTAAAGAAGAAGCAGACAAGGCATCTGTTGTTTTAGCTAATGAAAAAGGAGCATGCCCAGATGCTAAAGAATATGGAGTAAATGAGAGGTTTTCTAATAAAATAGCTATAGCACCTACAGCTTCAATTTCTATTATTTGTGGAGGAGCTTCACCAGGAATTGAACCTATTGCAGCCAATAGTTTTACTCAAAAAACATTGTCAGGTTCATTTAATGTAAAAAATCCTCATTTAAAGAGTTTATTAGCTGAGAAAGGAAAAGATAATGAAGAAATCTGGTCATCAATAACTATCAATAAAGGTTCTGTTCAGCACCTTGAATGCCTCAATGAAGAAGAAAAAGCAGTTTTTAAAACAGCCTTTGAGCTTGACCAGAGAAGAATAATAGAATTAGCAGGTGATAGAACGCCTTATGTTTGTCAGGCCCAATCTTTAAATATATTTTTAAAACCAGATGTAAATAAAAGAGATTTACATATGGTACATTTTTTGGCATGGAAAAGGGGCGTAAAAAGTTTATATTATTTAAGATCTTTATCTATACAGAGAGCTGAAGTAGTTTCTCATAATAAAAAAACTGCTGAAGTTCCTTTAAAAGGAAAAATTAATGAGGATGAGCAACCTTATGGTAATCAACTTGATTATGATGAATGCTTATCTTGTCAATAAATTGTGAGGAAAAATGTCATTATTAGATACAAAAAGAATTTATAAACCATTTAAATATCCTTGGGCTTATGATGCTTGGTTGCAACAACAAAGAATACATTGGATACCAGAAGAAGTTCCTTTAGCTGATGATGTTTCGGACTGGAATAGAAAGTTAACTAAGCCAGAAAGAAATCTACTTTCTCAAATCTTTAGATTTTTTACTCAATCTGATATAGAAGTTAACAATTGCTATATGAAACATTATTCTCAAGTCTTTAAACCTACTGAAGTTCAGATGATGCTATCAGCTTTTTCTAATATGGAAACTATCCATATTGCCGCTTATTCTCACTTATTAGATACAATTGGTATGCCTGAAGTTGAATATTCAGCTTTTCTTGAGATTAAAGAAATGAGAGATAAGTATGATTATATGCAAAAGTTTAATACAAAAACAAAGATAAATATTGCTAAAACATTAGCGATATTTGGTGGTTTTACAGAAGGTTTGCAATTATTTGCGACTTTTGCCATTCTTCTAAATTTTCCTAGATTTAACAAAATGAAAGGTATGGGGCAAATAGTAACTTGGTCGGCCAGAGATGAAAGCTTACATACAGAATCTATAATTAAACTTTATAATACTTTTGTGAGTGAAAACCCTGATATAAACATAGAAGAATTACAAAGAGATCTTTACATAGCCTGTAATACTATGATTGAGCATGAAGACGCTTTTATAGATAGGGCATTTGAGCTAGGAACTGTAGAAGGTCTTAGGTCTGAAGAAGTAAAAAAGTATATGAGATATATGGCAGATATTCGTTTAAATCAACTCAAGCTACAACCTATTTATAAAATAAGTATTAATCCGTTGCCATGGATGGACGAAATGTTGAATGCAGTTGAACACACTAATTTTTTTGAAAATAGAGCAACTGAATATTCTAAAGCAGCGACAACTGGCACTTGGGAAGAAGCATTCGCTTAAGCAAAGCCAATTCTGTAAACTATTTTTAGATCTGTGAAGATAAAATTTTCCATACTTTCTCAGGTTTAGCTGGCATATCGATATGACTTATGTCTAAAGCATTGCATATAGCATTGATCACCGCTGGGGGAGCTCCGATAGCTCCTGCTTCTCCTGCACCTTTTATACCTAATGGGTTAGTAGTACAAAGAATTTCATTGTAGGCAAATTTTATGAATGGAATATCACTTGCTCTTGGTATTGCATAATCCATAAAAGAACCACTCAATAACTGCCCTGTTTCAATATCATATATAGTTTCTTCTAACAATGCTTGACCAATTCCTTGTACAATACCTCCATGGACTTGTCCTTCAAGTAATAAGGGGTTTATTACCCTTCCAAAATCATCTACTACCGTATAATTTAAAATATCTATCTTTCCTGTATATTTTTCAATTTCTAACTCACAAACATGAGTTCCATTTGGAAAAGTATAAATTCCTGATTCTGGTGCCCATTCTGCATCAACATTTAAAAACTTATCTGAATCAATCAATTTAGTTAAATCAGAGAAAGATATATATTTATTTTTAAATTCAAAGAAACCTTCTTTATATGATATCTCAACTGGTTTTGCTTTGAAGTATTTTGCAAGGCTTAGCTTTGCATTATTTAAAAGTTTATTAGAAGCTAGATATAAAGCATTTCCTCCTACTGGCATGGACCTTGATCCACCAGTACCAGAGCCATTTTTTATTTCTATACTATTTCCTTGAATTAAACTAATTTCATTTATATCAATCTGTAATACCTCTGATACAATTTGTGCATATGATGTTGCGTGTCCTTGTCCATTAGATTGAGTTCCTATTTTCACTTCAACATTTCCATTACCACCAATTCTTACAGAGCTATACTCAGGGCCTCCACCTCCACATGCTTCAATATAAGTTGAAATTCCAATTCCTCTGCACTTATCTTTTTCTTGAGATATTTTTTTTCTTTCATGAAAAGTTTCATAACCTGACATTTCTAAGCAATTAGAAAGGTTTTTTTTAAAATCTCCACTATCATAAATATGACCTAGAGCTGTTTTATAAGGCATATCAATTTCTTCAATTAAATTGATATTTCTTAATTCTATAGAGCTAACTTTTAACTCCCTAGCAGATTTATCTATTAGTCTTTCTATTAAATAAGCAGCTTCAGGTCTTCCTGCTCCTCTATAAGCATCAACAGGATTTGTATTTGTAAAAACACCTTTAACATTTGCATAGGCATTAGAAATCTTATAACATCCCGTTAACATTGCTGTACCTGCATAAGTAGGAATAAAAACTCCAAAATCAGAAATATAAGCTCCCATATTTGCGTATGTTTCAACTTTTAAAGCAGTTATTTTATGATCTTTATCAAATCCTAGTTTTGCTTTACTGATGTGGTCTCTTCCATGAATATCAGATAAAAAACTCTCACTTCTTTTTGCTCTCCATTTAACAGTTTTTTTAGTTATTTTTGCTGCCGCTAAAGTTAATACGTACTCAGGATAATTAAATATTTTCATACCAAACCCGCCACCTACATCTGGAGTAAAAACATTAATTTTATTTTCCTTAATGTTAATTATTGAAGCTAATTTTCTCTTTAAGCTATGAACTCCTTGACTAGAACAATATAAACTATAGGTATCTGACTCTAAATTATACTGTCCAATGGTACTTCTACATTCCATTGGATTAGGTACAAGTCTGTTATTTGTTAACTCTATTGTGGTTATATGATCAGAATTATGTAAAGCTAGGTCAGTATTTTCTTGATCACCTAATTCCCAATCAAAGCAAATATTACTTGATAGTTCATCCCTAACTAAAGGAGCATCTTTTTTAACAGCATTAATTAAATTTGTAGTGCTAATCATTTCTTCATATTCTATGTCAATAAGGTCAGCAACTTCTTCAGCTATGTCAATAGTTTTACCAATAATAGCTAATACAGGTTCACCTACATATCTAACTTTTTTATCAGCAAGAATATTTCTGAAAGTACTTACCATATCTGTCCCATCTTTATTTTTTACTTGGAATCCAGGATACATAGGGTTAATTTTCATACTATTTATTGTGTTATTACTTATTATAGACAATATCCCATCATGTTTTTCAGCTTTTTTATAATTTACTTTCACAATTCTTGCAAATGCGTAAGGTGATCTAATAATATGCATGTAGACTTGATCTTGGAAATTTATATCGTCTGTATAAGTTGCGTTTCCTGTTAAAAATTTATTATCCTCAACTCTTTTTAAAGATTGCCCTAAACCAAATTTCAATTTTTTCTCCTGTTATTATTAATTTAATATAAAACAATAATAGAATATTGAAAAATAGAAATTTATAATTATAATTTAATTATGTTAGAAAATAAAAATAAACTAGATAGTCCTAAATTTACTATTGGTGAATTAGTTAAACATAGATATTATCCATTTAGAGGTGTTATTTTTGACGTCGACCCAGAATTTATGAATAGTGAAGAATGGTATGACTCTATCCCAAAAGATATAAGACCAAAAAGAAATCAGCCTTTTTATCATTTGTTCGCTGAAAATGATGATGGTCCTTATATTGCTTATGTTTCTCAACAAAATTTGTTACATGATGAAAATTTAGATCCATGCTCTCACCCTCAAATTAATTCAGTTTTTGATGGACTAAAAGATGGGAAATATGTTTTAAAAGGTTCAAATCTTCAATAAACTATTTACAGCCATTAACATACTGACCTGACCAACCGCTTACTTCATTAGCTAGCTGACTAGTAAGCAACCTTCTAAAATTTGCATGACATGTTCCACAAGATGTTCCCAGATTACACATCGCAGAAATTGTACTGTCAATATCATCATCTAAAATGGATTGTTTTAGTATATAAGCCGATTTTTCAGCAGAAGAATATAATTTTTCAAAATAGTCAGGAAGTACCCATATTGCGGGAGTAGCATTAGTAAAACCCTTTCCTGAAATATTACTATTTAAAGGCCATAGGTTTTTTGTTTGTTCTAATAAATTGATTACTTCCTGGGCATCGGTTACAGCAAGATCTTTATTATATTCAACTTTTTCTTTAAGTTCTACATAAGGTGAAAGTCTTTTAATTCTTTGCCATAAATTTTGCATAGCTGCTTTTCTAATTTCTATAGTGTCTATAGTCTCCTCAAACTCTACAGCATAAGAAATACGTAAAGAGCCTAAAAGAAGGAGAAGAGCCAAGATTTTAGTTAAAAACTTCATTTTCTTAATAGTAGTTTTTTTTTAATTTAAATCAATACATTAATGCCGATAATATTAGGCTATAAATTTTAAAAAGATTATTTTTCATCTAACCAAGGGGCATCCGGTGAGGTAATTTCACCTTGAGGAATATTTTTTTGTTTTTTATCTTTGTCTGAATTATGAATATTTGATTTTTTTTTTATGTACAATCTGCCCAATACAAATGAGATAATTATAGCTAGTAAAAAAATTGATATTCCCATTAGAGGATGATAAAACATAATATTAATTTACTAAAAAAAAATATTTTTAACAACTGTTATTATACTTTGTTTCCTCCTGTGAAATTGTAAATACTTCATATCCATCTTCTGTAACACCGATAGTATGCTCATATTGAGCAGACAACTTCTTATCTCTAGTAACGGCAGTCCAACCATCATCTAATATTTTAATATCAGCCTTCCCTACATTTATCATTGGTTCTATAGTAAAGATCATCCCCTCTTGTAATTTCATTCCCTTACCTAATTCTCCATAATGTAAAATATTAGGAGCACAATGAAATACCTGTCCAATCCCATGACCACAAAAATCTTTTACTACTGAATACCCAAAACTTTCAGCGTATTTTTGTATAGCATACCCTATATCTCCAAGAGTATTACCTGGCTTTACTTTTTTTATTCCTTCCCACATAGATTGAAATGTTACTTCTATTAACTTTTTTGATTTTACACTCTCTTTTCCTATTATAAACATACGGCTTGTATCTCCATGCCATCCATTTAAGATTACAGTTATATCTATGTTAATTATATCTCCTCTATTAAGTATTTTTTTTCCTGGAATACCATGGCAAACAACATGATTGACTGAAGTACAAATTGATTTTGGAAATCCTTTGTAATTTAGAGGTGCTGGAATAGCCCCATGAGAAACTATATAGTCATGACATAAGTTGTCTAATTCCAATGTTGATATTTTTTCTTTTACAAAAGGAGTTATAAAATCCAGAACTTGTGAGGCGAGTTTGCCTGCTTCTCTCATTTTTATAAAATCTTTTTTAGTATGTATAATAACCGTGTTATTATACTCATCTAAAATATTAGTATCATTCATATGTTCTCACTAATTAATATTAACTCTATAAAAAAAAATCTCAATGCTTCTTTTTTGAATAAAATATTTTTACTTAACGTTTATAATTGTATATCCTTACTATATGATTACTTCAGCAATTATAATTATAGGAAATGAAATTTTATCAGGTAGGACTTTAGATTTAAATAGTAATTTCATAGCTAAACGTTGTTCTAAAATAGGAATAAAATTATGTGAAATTAAAATTATTGCCGACAATTATAAAGAAATAATAAAAGAAGTTTTAAAGGCGTCAAAAAAATATAAACATGTTTTTGTTACAGGGGGTATTGGTCCAACTCATGATGATATTACAGCTTTAGCAATTGCAAGAGCATTTAAAAGAAAATTAGTATTAAATAAAAAAGCAAAGGAGTTACTCAAAAAACATTATGAAAATAGTAATTTTGAATTGAATAAAAGTAGAATGAAAATGGCATATTTGCCATCTAGGGCTACCTTAATTGCTAATCCAGTAAGTGCAGCGCCTGGTTTTAAAATTAAGAATGTATGGGTTATGGCAGGGGTTCCAAAAATAATGCAATCTATGTTTTTAGAAAGTGTAGAAAAAAAATTAAAAAAAGGAAAAATAATATTTTCAAGAACAGTAAAAGTAAAAAAACCAGAAGGAGATATTGCTGACACTCTATATAAAATTAATAAAGAATATTCTGATTTAGATATAGGTAGTTATCCATTTTATAAACCTCCAGATATTGGCACAAATATAGTTTTTAGATGTAGTAATAAAAAAATATTAGAAAAAGTAATTAAAAAATTTTGCAAATTATTAAAAAACAGAGATATTGAATTTACTGTAGATTAAAACACATTTATTTGTTATTAAAGTAATGACTTTGCCCACTTGGCGGAATAGGTAGACGCAAGGGACTTAAAATCCCTTGTCTGTAAAGACGTCCCGGTTCGAGTCCGGGAGTGGGCACCAAAAATAAATGAAATATAAAAAAAATAATAAAATTGCTATAGGAACTGCTCAGTTTTCTAATAATTATGGCATTACAAATAAGAATTTTTTAAACCTAAATCAAATTAGGTACATCCTCGATGATTGCTTAAAATTTAAGATAGATACCATAGATACTGCACCAGAATATACAGGAGTTGAAAAAAAAATAGGTAATTTTGACTTAAAATCATTTAATATAATAACTAAAGTATCTTTAATGAAAAATTATAAAATAAATAGCTCAGATAATTTAAAAAAAAATATACAAAGCTCTCTATCAAATTTAAATGTAAAAAAAATATATGCAATTTTAATTAGAAATCCAATTAACTTACTTAAAGATAAAAAATTATTGGAAGTTTTTATTGACTTTAAGAAAAATAAAAAAATCTCAAAAATTGGTTATACTATTTATAATGTAGAGGAATTGGAAGAGTTATATAATTATTTCAAGCCTGATATAGTTCAAATACCTTATAGTATAGTTGATAAAAGATTTGAAAAAGGAAAATGGATTAATAAAATGTACAATGATGGTGTAGAAATTCATGTACGTTCAGTATTTCTTCAAGGATTATTACTAACTGAAGCAAAAAGTTTACCGGTAAATTTTTTTTTGTATAAAGACTTTTTTGAAAAATTTGAAGCTTGGGTTGAAAAGAAAAATATATCAAAATTACAAGCTTGTATGAATTCTTTATTATTAGATAAAAGAATATCGAAAATAGTGGTTGGTATCAATAGTAGGCAGAGTTTAAATCAAGTAAGTAATCTTGAAAAAATAAAATTAGCTTATCCTAAGTGGTTAGAATTAAATAATGATAAATTATTAAATCCTTCAAATTGGTAAAATAAATAACAATTTTTTTCTATTTGTTAATTGTATTATAATTAAGAGTAATAATTGAATATATTAATCAATTAACTTAGATTATTATAATAATTAAAAAAAATTAATTTTTAAAAAATAACTTAATTTAAAAAAGTGAACATAAATTATAGCCATAGGATATTAATTACTTCAGCAGGTGGATTCTTAGGTTTACAAAATATTGAGTATTTTAGAAAAACTTTTAAGCACAAAATATGGATTTTATCTGCAGACTCTAGAAAATTATATAATGAAAATACTGCAGCTGATTTGTGTATACAGTTACCTAAGGGAAATAATGAAAATTATATTCTTCAGGTTATCAAGTATGTGAAAAAATATAAGATAAATTTTATTTTACCTTGTTCTGACGAAGAGGCTATTAAATTATCTTATAATTTAAATAGGTTTGAAAAACTAAATGTGTCTATTGCTTGTCAACTACCGGAAATAAATAAAATTATTTCAAACAAAATAAAAACTTATGAATTTTTGAAAAAAAATAATATAAGTACTCCTGATTTTAGAGTAGTAAGGTCAAAATCAGAACTTTTAAAGTTTGTTAATTATTTTTATAATACCTACTCTGGCGTGGTAATTAAAGATCCTATAGCTAGAGGTAACAGAGGTACAATAGTAATTGCTAAAAAAATAATAGGTTTTAAAGTTTATAATGAGTCTAGAGAATTACATATGAGTCTGAGCTATTTCAAAAAAAATATAAAAAGAATTATAAAGTTTAATTTTCCGAAAATCTTATCCGAAAGGCTTTTTTCTCCTTGTTATGATTTAGACGTTTTGGCTTATCAAGGAAAATATTTGTATAGTGTAGTCAGAGAAAGAATAAATCCTGCTGGAGTTCCTTTCAAAGGAAACATAATAAGAAAAAATAAACAATTAGAAGAGTTGTCAAAAAAAATAGTAGCTTTATTAAGTCTTTCTTGGTTAGTTGATATTGATGTAATGACTAAATCGAATGGTGAACCAACTGTAATAGAAATTAATCCCAGAATAAGTGGAAGCGCAGTAATCTCAGTTATAGCGGGAGTACCTTTATATAAAAATTTGCTAAAATTAAACATTAATAAAAAAATTGGAGCTATTAAATATCCTAAAGATGGATTAAAAATAGTGCCTAAAGTAGTATGCGAAGCAATCAAAACAAAATGAAAAAAAAAAGAGTAATTTGTATTATTCAAGCTAGGATGAGCTCAACCAGGTTACCTGGGAAAAGTCTAATTAAGATAAATGGAACTCCTTGTATAGAAATGGTAATAAATAGGGTTAGTAAAAGTAGATTAATTCATGAACTATGGCTGGCATGTTCTGATCACTCTTCTGATGATATTCTAGCTAAGTATTTAAAAGCTTTTAAAATAAATACATTCAGAGGCAACCTAAATAACGTTTTATCAAGATTTGTCTTAATTTCAAAAAAACAAAGTGCAGATTATATAGTTAGAATTACAGGAGACTGTCCTTTGATTGATCATAACCTTATAGATAAAAGCATAAAAAAAATATTAGAAAAAAAATTAGACTATGTATCTAACACTATTATAAGAACATACCCTGATGGAATAGATGTTGAGGTTTTTAAATCATCTGCTCTGTATGAAGCAGAAAAAAAAGCTAATGCATTTACAAGAGAGCATGTTACCCCATATATATCTGGAAAATTAAAAAAATATATGTCCTCTGGAAATTTTAAAACAGCTCAAATTAAGAACCTGAAAGATTTAAGCTTATTTAGATTAACTTTGGATAGAGAAGAAGATTTAAATCTTTTGAATGAGGTATGTAAAAAATTAGGAAATAACTGTGAATGGCAACAAGCAGTAAATTTAATTCAAAAAAATAGTGATTTATTTAAGATTAATAATCATATAGCTTATAATGAAAATAGCAAAAAAGACTTAAATAAATTAATTAATGATGAATAGTAAAAAAATAAAAATTCAAGATACAACTCTCCGAGACGGAGAACAAACTCCTGGCATTGCTTTTAATTTAAGTAATAAGTTAAAAATCTTTGAAATTTTAGAAAAAATTGGAGTTGATACTATCGAAGTAGGTTTTCCAGCTGCTTCTATAGAAGAAGAAAAAATAATAAAAAATCTATGCAATAAAGTAAGTAAAAAGCATACTACTATTTGTGTTTTTGCTCGTTCACTGGAAAAGGATATTTTGATTGCAAGAGAAGCAACAAAGTCAATAAATAATGTTAAGCTACAAATAGTGATGCCCGTATCAGATTTGCAAATAGAGTACTCTATTAACAAAAATAAAGATCAAATAATAATTCAAATTAAAGAAATAATTAAATTAGCAAAAAAGTATTTTAATAATATTCAGTTTACAGCACAAGACTGCACAAGAGCAGACATAAGATTCTTAAAAAAATCCTTAAAGGTAGCAGTGCAAAGTGGAGCCTCTTCATTGTGTCTCCCTGATACTACTGGATTTAGTACTCCCTTAGAATATTCAAAACTAATTAAAGAAATAAAAAAACAGTTTGTAAATAATAAAGAAATAAAAATTTCAGCACATTGTCATAATGACCTTGGTTTAGCGACAGCTAATACTTTAGCCGCAATTGGTAGCGGAGCGGATCAAATAGAATGCACTATTGGAGGGCTTGGAGAAAGAGCAGGAAACGCTCCATTAGAAGAAATAATAGCAATATTAAATTTAAAATATAAAGATGTATTGTCAAAAAAAATTAATTTGAAATACTTTAATAGGGCTAAAAAGCTCATAGAGAGTATTTCTAAAATTAAAATGCATGATAACAAACCTATTTTTGGGACAAATGTTTTTACGCATGCTTCAGGAATGCATCAAAAAGCAATTATTAAAAATAGAAAGAGTTTTGAAATAATAAAAGCCGAAAGTTTTGGTATTAAAGGTGGAATTGTAAGATTTGGAAAGCTATCAGGAAGGTCTGCATTAATAAAAATACTTAATGAGAACAACTTTTCTTTTAAAACAATTAATTTTGAGAAGGTAATACCAATTTTGAAAAAGGAAGCAGAAAAAAAAAAAATTTTATCATTTCCAGACATAAAAAAAATTATTTCAATGGTTAAATGAAGAAATCTTTCAAAATATCAAATAGACTATATGGTAGAGCTTCCAAAACTATACCTTTAGCAACGCAGACATTTTCTAAGTCATCTATGCAGTGGCCCTTGGGAGCTGCACCAATGTTTTTTGAAAAGGCAAAGGGGTGTTATGTGTATGATGTTGATGGCAATAAATACATTGATTATCTTTTAGCTTTATTACCAATTATATTAGGATACAAAGATAATGATGTTGATAGGGCAGTTAAAAAGCAAATAAATAAGGGTGTAATTTTTTCTATGTCTCATCCTATTGAGATTGAATTAGCAGAGAAGTTAAATACTATTATTCCTTATGCAGAAATGGTAAGGTTTGGAAAAAATGGTTCAGATGTTCTTTCTGCCGCTATAAGGTTGGCAAGAGCATATACAAAAAAAGATTTAGTATTAGTTTCTGGATACCATGGATGGCACGATTGGTTTATTGGAAGTACTTCGAGAAATGCAGGTGTTCCTAAGGAAGTAAGAAGGCTTACTAAAAACTTTAAGTTTAATGATATTGAAAACTTAACTTATAATATTAAAAAATATAATAATAAAATAGCGGCAGTAGTAATTGAACCTGATGGATATTCACCCCCTAATAAAAATTTTTTAAAAGAATTAAAAAAAATATGCAGAAAAAATGGAATATTGATTATTTTTGATGAAATAGTTTGTGGTTTTAGGACTAGTTTAGGTGGAGCTTCAGAAAAGTTTAATATAAAACCAGATTTAGGCTGTTTTGGTAAATCATTAGGCAACGGTTATCCAATATCTGCAATTGTTGGAAAAAAAAAAATTATGAATTTAATGAAAGATGTATTTGTTTCAGGTACGTATGCAGGAGAAACTTTATCAATGGCAGCTGCATTAGCTACATTGAATAAAATAGAAAAATTAAACGTACCTGAAAAGTTAAGTGTTTTAGGAAAAAAACTTAAAAAGCTAACGAACAGAAAAATTAGAGATATTGAGCTAAATGATTACATAGAGTTCGCAGGCAATGATTGGTGGCCTAGACTAATAATTAAAAAAAATAATCAAAGCTTTCTGTTACACTTATTAAGGCAAGAGTTTATAAAAAATGGGGTCTTTATGGGATCTAGTTTTAACCTTTGTTTAGCTCATAGTAATAACGATATACTAAAAAATAGTGTAAGTAAGATAGAAAAATCTCTTTTAAACGTTAAAGATATTTTAAAAAAAAAAGATCCCCAAAATTTTTTAGAAGGTTGTGAACTAAAAAGTATTTTTAGTGTTAGAGGATAAAATTATGTTTAATAAAATAAAACTATCCCCTATTGACTTTTGTTTGACTACCAATAGAAAGATCAATTTAC
Source organism: Alphaproteobacteria bacterium TMED62 (assembly GCA_002170595.1). GTDB lineage: Bacteria > Pseudomonadota > Alphaproteobacteria > TMED109 > TMED109 > TMED131. The sequence goes on along the minus strand of NHDP01000016.1, from coordinate 16,763 downwards.
TCTCCCCTACATTTATTATCGCAGAAATTGGAATAAATCATGAAGGAAAGTTTAATCTAGCCAATACTTTAGTGGATAAAGCTTTTAAAGCAGGAGCCGATGCTGTAAAATTTCAAATAGTTAATCCTGATCACTCATATTCTAAAAATACTAAATCTTATGAAATTTTTAAGCATTCGATTCTTTCTGAAAGTAGTTACAAAAAGTTAATAAAAAAATATGAAAGCAGAGGTTTAATATTTGCCACTCCTGGAGATTTGGATAGTTTAAAATTATGCGAAAAATTAAAATTTAAATTATATAAAATTTCTTCTGGTCTGCTTTCTAATATACCTTTATTAGAAGCCATAAAAAAAACAAATAAATCAATTATACTTTCTACTGGAATGGCTTATGATAAAGAGGTAAGCAAAATAATTAAAATAATTATGAATAAAAACAGAAATAATATTAGTGTATTGCATGCTGTGTCTTTATATCCAGCACCAATATTAAAAATAAACCTTAATTCTATTAAATTTATTGAAAAGAAATATAAAGTTATTTCAGGATACTCTGACCATTGTACAGGCTGGGAGGCCTGTAAAATTGCGGTTGCGTTAGGTGCTAAAGTAATTGAAAAGCATTTTACTTTAGATAATACGAGACATGGATTCGATCATGGAATTTCTTTAAACCCAAAAGATTTTAAACAAATGGTTAAAGAAATTAGATTTATTGAAAAAATTAAAGGAGATTTTAATAAAAAACCCATTTGTGAAGAGTTAAAATTAAAAAATAGCATAGTGAGATATTGTGTTGCTAGCAAAGAAATATTAAAAGGTGATATAATAAATATCAATAATGTTCATTTTAAAAGAATTAATAAAATTAGTAATGGAATAAAAGCCTTTGACTTTAAAAAAATTAGAGAAAAAAAATCAAATAAAAATTATAAAAAAAATGATATTTTAGTTTATTAAAGCTTTTTAAAAAAGTGATATTATCTATTATTAAAATAAATACTATTTAATTATTTGAAGCTTAATTTAGGAAAGTATTAAATTTATGTTTGAAAATATAATAAAATTATTCAAATTAAAAAACTATGTAGAAGGGCATATTAAGTTTTTAATCAAATTAAAAGCGTTTAATAAAGCTAAAATATATTTAGCTTTTCTCCTTGGAACTTTAACTTTAGTTTTTGAAGGCTTGGGAGTATCAATTTTAGTGCCTTTATTAAGTTTTATTCAAGTAGAAGGTGATATAGAAAAGTTTAAAAAGTCTTCTTTACTATGTTTATATTTATATAATTCTTTAGATTTTTTAAATATTAAGTTAAGTACAATTCTATTATCAAGCATGGCTATATTATTTATAGTATTAAGACAAATTCTTAATTATTTTAATTTGATTCTGATACAAAAAATTACTGCAGAAATTCATAAAAAAATAAACTTAGAAATGTTCAGCTGCCTCATGAAATCTTCTTATAGGTTTATGAATGCATTTAATACAGGGAAATTTATTAATGCTACTGATATAGAACCACAAATGGTAGCCATGACAGTGAAAAGTTATTTAACTTTTTATACAAATATACTAACTATGCTTATTTACATGACAGTATTACTTTTGACTTCTTTTATTCCTACTCTATTAGGAGTTATATTTTTGAGTTTCATAGTATTTATTACTGGTAGTACATTTGCAATCAGGACAAAAAGAATAAGTGAAAACTTAGTAGGATTAAGATCGGAATATAGAGATCTTATTACAGAAAGATTTTTAGGATGGAAAACAATTAAAACGTTTGATACGGTAAATAAAGAGACTTTGAGATTATTAACTGTACAACAAAAAATTTATGAGAACTCTGTAAGCATTACTAGAATATCAGCAACAGCTCAGTTATTGTTTATATCAATATCAACAATTATTATATTAGTAGTTTTAAATAGTTTAATTGCTAACTTTAGTTTTGATGCTACCAAAATAGTAATATTTAGCGTTGCTTTTATGAGACTTACTCCTACTTTTAAGGTATTCCAATATAATATAACAAGACTAGTTGAACTTTTACCATCATATAAATTTTGTGAAAAAATATATGAAAATGCAGAAAAATTGTCTAATACAGATAAGGGAAATATTTCTAAATTAGAACTAAATAAAGAAATAGAATTCAAGAATGTTTACTTCAATTATAATGAGGCTCAGAAAAATATCTTAGTAAATTTATGCTTTAAAGTCAAAGTTGGTAAAATTAACGCTATTGTAGGTCCATCTGGGTCAGGTAAGTCAACAATAGTTAGCTTGATATCTAAGATTCTAATAGCAGATAGAGGAGAAATATTTTTTGATAATTCAGAAATTAACCAAATTGGAGAAAAATATTTAAGAAAGTTAATTGCATATATTCCACAGGATCCATTCTTATTTAATGATAGTATATTAAATAACATAACATACGGTTCAAAAAAAGTTTCACAAAAAAAAATATGGGATGCCTTAACATTAGTAAAAATGAATAAATTTATTAAATCACTACCTAAAAAATTAGATACTAATGTAGGCCTGTTGGGACAAAGCCTATCTGGAGGGCAAAGACAAAGATTAATTCTAGCAAGAGCACTATTAAAAAATAGTGAAATTTTGATTTTAGATGAAGCTACTAGTGCAGTTGATACTAAAACTGAAGATATTATACATAAAAGTTTGCATACTATTATTAAAAAGAGAAAAAAAATAACTATAATTTTAATATCTCATAGGGTATCCTCATTCATGAAAACAGATTATGTCATTGCAATTAAAAATGGTAAAGTCCAGTATGAGGGTAATCCTAAAAATTATCATAGAGGTTAGATGTGTTATCACAATTTAATAATAAGTCTATTTTAATTACTGGAGCAACAGGTTTTTTTGGGTCTCAATGTTTAAAAAACATTTTATTTTCTAGTAAACCAAAAAAGGTAGTTGTTTATAGTAGAGACGAACTAAAACAGTTTGAATTATCACAAAAGTTTCCTGAAGATAAATTTCCGGTAAGATACTTTTTAGGAGATATTAGAGATAAAGAAAGATTGGTAAGAGCTTGTTCTAGTATTAATATTATTATTCATGCTGCTGCAATGAAGCAAGTACCTGCTTCTGAATATAATCCTACTGAGTGTATAGCTACCAACATTTTAGGGGCACAAAATTTAATTGATGCTAGCATTATAAATAATGTTGATAAAATAATTGCTTTATCTACAGATAAAGCTGCAAACCCTATTAATTTGTATGGAGCAACTAAACTCTGCGCTGATAAATTATTTGTAGCTGCAAATAATTTAGTAGGCAAAAGAAAAACTAGGTTTTCTATAGTAAGATATGGGAATGTTTTAGGATCAAGAGGAAGTATTATTCCACATTTTAAAAAGCTTTTATCTACAGGTATTAAAAAACTACCTTTAACTGATGAAAGAATGACTAGATTTATAATAACTATAGAGCAGGGAATAGAATTCGTTTTTAATAGTTTAAATAATATGAGTGGAGGAGAAATCTTTATTCCAAAAATACCAAGTATTAAGATTAAAGATTTAATATATGCTATTAGTAATAATAAGAATTATGACCTTATTGGTATTAGACCCGGCGAAAAATTACATGAAGTAATGATACCTAAAGAAGAGTCCTTAAACTGTATAGAAATGAAAGATTTTTATATTATACAGCCAATGCTTAGTTGGTGGGACAGGACAAAGATAAAGCCTAATATAAAAAAAAATGGTAAAAAAATTGTAAAGCCTTTTGAATATTCTAGCAAAAACAATCAAAATTTTTTACAAACTAATGAAATAAAAAAATTAATAAAAAATTTAGTTTAATGTACATCATTAGAGTAGCAACTGCTTCTAATTTTGGACAGGGACATATTAATAGATGTTTAAAAATAAGAAAAAAAATCAACAGTAAGGTTGTATGGTTTGTAGATAAGGGTACAAAAAAAAATTTATTAAAAATCTTACAAGATGAAATCATAGAAGAAAAAAATCATACATCATTTTTAAGAACAGAAAAATACGCAATAAAATATAACGCAAAATGTATAATAATAGATAATCCGGAAATAGAAAAATTTAGAAAAAATAATATTTTGAGGATAAAACCTGTAGTAATTTTCGTAGATAAATATTTATTAGTTAATAATGTTTTAAGTATATGCATGCATCCTATTAACATTAATAAAAGAAACTTTATATCAGGCTTAAAATACTTACCGTTTATAAAAAAAAGTCAAAAGCTAAGGAAAAATAAAAAAATTAAAAATATTTTAGTATCATTTGGAAATGTTGATACTAAATGCTTTACCGAAAAAATAATTAAGACCCTTCAAGAGCTCACTTTTAATGGATTTTTAATGGAAGATAAATTTAAAGTAAATATTATTTTAGGAAAATATAAAATGAATATAACTTCTATAAGGAGAATGATATCCTTAAATAAAAATTTTACACTTTTTAGAAATCCAACTAGTCTTGATAAAATTTATAACTATAGTGACTTTGCAATCGGAGCACCAGGGTTTTCCCAAATTGAAAGATTAGAATACAATATACCAACTGTTTTAGTTGCTCAAAATGAAATTCAAAAAAAATTATTAACGAGTTGGGAAGAAAGTGGATGTGCACTTATAGTTAAAAATATACATAGAGATTTGAAGCAAAAGATTCTTTTAATGGTTCAATCTGATCAAACAACAAATAATATTAAAGAAATGATATCTAAACAATTTGATAATCATGGAACATCAAGAATATTAGAAAAAATAGAAAATTATATTTATGATTATAATAATTAAACATGCTTCTTTAAAAACCAAACCTCTTTATTAGTATTAAATAAACTAAAATTATTTTTTATAAAAAACTTGTATGATCTCAAATTATTTTTTTTAACATATGAATGTATTACGCTTCCTTTTTTTAAGTTATTTTCTACTTTTATTAAAGACTTACTTGCAATTTTTAAGCTTCTAAACTCTTTCATTATAAATATATCTATTTCATAGGTTTTATAAAATAGTTTATTTAATCTTATATTACCAACATCTTTATTTTTATATTTTATTATCCAAATAAAACCTGTTTTATTTTTTATAAAATTAAGAAGCCAGACTTTATGATTTCTAAAAAGTATTTTATATTTTGTTTTAATTTTAAATTGAAGGTTTTCTTTATCATTAAACCAACAATATAATAAAAATATATCTCTTCTATTAAGTTTTCTTATCTTTATTTCAGACATACTTACTTTTAACTATGTTAATTTGTTATATTAAAAAAATTATTTATTACCTTTGCAATAAATCTCACATTCTTTTTATTCAAGCCAGTATACATAGGTATGCTAATAGTGTTGTTATAAAAGGTAGCTGCTTCAATTAAAAATTTTTTTTCCTCGTTATTTGAGTAATAAGGCTGATATACTAAAGGAATGTAATGTACTTGTGACCCAATTGAATGATTTCTAAGATGTTTTATAAATTCCTGTTTTTTTACTTTCAACTTTTTAAAATCAATATTAAGTTGAAATAAATGCCAACCTTCTCCATATTTTCTATTACTAAATTTTGGCAAGCTAATGTATTCATTGTGAGCTAAATGATTTTTGTACAGATTAGCAATGATATCTCTTTTTTCTATAATTTTGTTTATTCTCTTAAATTGACTTAATCCTAGAGCACAAGATATTTCGCTGGCTCTATAGTTCCACCCAATATCTTTCATCTGATAATACCAAGGAGCGTCTTTAGGTGGATTAATCATTTCTCTTTTATTTCTAATCATGCCATGACTAATATTTAGTTTAATTTTATTGGCAAGATTTGAATTATTTGTGGTTATAGCTCCTCCTTCACCCATTGTTATATTCTTAATTGCATGGAAGCTAAAAGTAGTTGCCAAACTATATTTACAACTACCAATAAGACTATTTTTTTTACCATAATGAAGTGCCCCCAAAGCATGACAGGCATCTTCTATAATAAAACTATTATATTTCTTAGCAACTTTAGATAATCCTTCTAAATCACATAAGTGTCCTCCTAAATGCACTACCACTACTGCTTTAACTTTAAATTTAACTCTATTAAATGCTTCTTGTAATTTTTTTGGTGTCATTAGTCCAGACTTACTATCAACATCAGTAAAAAAAACTGGAGCATTACACATTCTTGCAGCATTCGCAGTAGCTAAAAAAGTAATAGGTGTAGTTATGATTCCATTTTCGTTATTTAATCCCAAAGATCTATAAACAGAATGTAATGCAGCAGTACCTGAATTACAAATAATAGCATCTGATACATCAAATTTATTTTTTAATTTTTCTTCAAATTTTTTTACTACTTGACCTTGAGCTAAATATTGGGTTTCTAAGACTTTTAGAACTGCTTTAATATCATTTTTATTCAAATCTGCTCTAGCATAGGGAAACCTGAGATTATTCATTTAAAAATTATACTTTTAAAATTAAAATATTAAACAATTTTTTTATACTATATCAATTTACTAATATTTTTTTAGATGTATATTAAATAATAATAGTAAATGTTTATTAAAAAAACTAATTCTAAAACAATACTGTGTATTGTAGCTCACCCTGATGATGAGGCGTTAGGTGTAGGTGGCACACTTATTAAACATTCAAGACATGGCGAAAAAGTTTTTTTAGTTATCTTGTCCTTAGGAGAAGGAGCAAAAATAAATAAAACTGACAAGAATTATAAAAGGTTAAGTAATGCACGTAAGTGGAGTAAATTAGCAGGAGTAAATTTACATAAAGTTTATAAATACCCTGACCAAAAACTAGACTCCGTTGCTCAATTAAATATAGTAAAAAAATTAGAGAAAATAATAGAAAGTTTAAAACCTGATATTGTTTATATTCACCATCCTAATGATATAAATAAAGACCATCAAATTGCAGCACAAACCACCTTAGTTGCATTAAGGCCTATAGCATATCATAAAATAAACCCTGAAATTAGATGTTTTGAGACACCATCTAGTACAGATCAATCTCCATATGAGTTTCCCTATATTTTTAAACCTAACTTTTTTGTTAATATACAAGATGTATGGAAAGAAAAGCTCATAGCTTTAAAATCTTATGAAAAGGAATTAAAAGCATTTCCCCATCCAAGATCATACAAAGCTATTGAAGCTCTTGCTATAAAAAGAGGAAGTGAGTCAGGCTTAAAAAAAGCTGAAGCATTTTACATACTACGGAAAATTTGGTGATTAAATAAATTAACTTCAGTAATAAATAAAGAAACTTAAAGTTACTGTTTTAGCATTGTACACTTATTAAATAATATGTAGATAAAGAAAATTAAATAAAAAATTTTATTTTTTTATTTATTAGTTTATATTAATAGTAGTATGATATGGTATTTATAGATGTTATTTATTAATTTGAAGTATTTTAAAAAAATTTTTTTTTTTATAAACCATGCTTGCTTTAAAAAAATCCTTTATATTAAAAATACAGTTTTACATAAAATAAAATATCCTGTTATTCTTTTTACTAATAAAGAAATTACTCTTTAAGTGTTTAACTCTTTAATAAAAAAAAAAATAGATAAAAATCTATTAGAATATAAGAAAATTGTAGTATGGGGGTTTGGAGGCTTGGGAGAGTTAGCATTAAGTAAATGGCTACCGGCAGACAAAATAGAATATATAGTTGATACTAATAAAAAAAATCTTGATAAAAAATTTAAAAAAATAAATTGCTTTACTCCAAAAAAAATACTACAAAAAAAACCTGATTTGATAATAGTATGCAGTAACGCGTATCTAGAAATTTTTAAATATATTAAAGAAAAAAATATTAAATGCAAATATTATTACATCTATGAATTATTCTTGATTGATCATAATTCATGTAATGAACTAACTAATTTATATATCGACTTAGTGGCTACAAAAAATTGTAGTCTACTTAAACTATTACTAATAAAACCTCAAGTTTTAGTTAATATCACATACAGATTATCAAAGTATTTAAGAAAATATAAATTATTAATAATTTTTTATTGGCTTATAGCTTTTCTTCATTATTTATTTTGTATGATTTTGTCTATTCAATTACCTTTAAATGTTAAAGCCGGACCAGGCCTTATTTTTGCCCATCCAGGCACTATTGTTTTTACAAGAAATGCAAAACTAGGTTCTTTTGTTACTATTTATCATTGCTGCACAATAGGGACTACATTAAATGGCGGTAACCCTGTAATTAAAGATTTTGTTACTATCTATACAGGGTCACAAATATTAGGCAGTACTGTTTTAGATAGTCACAGTAGGGTTGGAGCAATGTCGTTACTTCTTGATTTTAAAGGTAAAAAAAATTCTACAATTGCAGGAATACCAGCAAAAACCATAAATCAATTTTAGTATTACTAGTAGCAATTAAATATTAAATGAAAAAAAATATAAAAAAATTTAAATATATATATGTTGACTCTTTAGTATCAATAAAATATTTAAAAACCAAAACTAACCTAAAAAATCACACTTTAATTTCTTTTAATCCCTCGTTGGTGCTTAATAAAAATTTAAATGTACTGGGCTTAGAACAAAATACTATTCCAGAAGATTTTGTAAATTTAGGTAAGAAAACCTATCAATTCAGTGGTAAAGTTTACAATAGCATTATTAAATATAATAATGATCCTTTTATGGGTATTTGGATAGCTAGATATTTAATTTCTATCCAAAATATTATGTATAGAGCAAATAAAATCAATCAATTTATAAATAATGATAATTGCTTATTAGTTATGTTAGATTTTAAAGACAAAATAAAAAATTATGCAATTAATGGGGATTTATTCTCTTATATGGCCCAATTTAAGAATTGTAAAGTTATAGAATTAGAACATTTACCAGATGATTTAAATAGGTTAGGTAGAGACCCTCAAACCAACTTTTGGATAAGACTTAAATTTGAAAGTTTCAGTAGTATTTTTTTTAGAATTATATGTATAATAGGAAAGTTACTTCAAAAGTATTGGCCATTTAAAAAAATTTATTATTCTAATGAAAATACTTTATTAAAACGAATAGCCTTTAGATGCTTTTTAAAAGGTCATCTGATATTAAAGTTTCCAAAAAAAATTAATTTATTAGATGATAAAATAATTAAAAAAAATACTTTTAAAATTTTTGAAAATATTGAAAAAATAATAATACAGTATCAAAAAGAGATATTAGGATCAGCATATACAATAAATACAGAAAGCTTTTTTTTAAAAAAAATTACACAACATATTAATAGTTATGTAACCGCTTACGATTTCTGGAATAATCAACTTAATTCAGGCAAAAAAAAAAAAATTTATGCATGCTTGTTTGGTTTCCCAAATACGGCTATGGAAGTAGCTTTTTCTTCATTAACAAAAAAATATAATATTGTGACTGCTAGTTTTCAGCATGCTATATCTAAAGAGATTAGTGAGGACATATTGTCTGTTGATTCTGTTTATGAGTCTAATATAGTAGATTATTATTTTGTTTATAATAAAGCTACTGCAAGGTATTCGAAGCTCAGTCGCTTTCATAGAGCAAAAAATATAGTGCTAGGTTTGCCGGAGGATTTAAAAAAAGGAATGATGTATAAAAATAAAAAGTTATATGAAAGTCCTGTTTTATACGCATCTACTAGTGCTTATTGCGGAAACAGAGGTATTACTAATAGAGCCGGGTCTAGTGATGTTAGTAAAGCAGAATTTGAGTTAGGGTTAATAGATGATATATTAGCGAAATTACCTCATAAAGTTCAATACAAACCATATTTTTCAAAAAGATATAGTGGGGAAGCAATTGAAATAAATAGAGCAAAAACTAAGGAAAATATTTTAGTAAATTTAGACGAAATTGATTTAAGGTATTTAATAAATAATTCTAGATTAATCATTACTTCAAGAGCAACAAGTACCGTAGGTTGGTGTATTTTTTCATCTAAACCATTAATATATATTGAAACTATTGATAATAGACTCAACAAAGAAGCAACTAATGTGTTTAAAAAAAGTTTATTTTTTTTCGATGTCTTGGATGCTAATTGGAAGATTAAATTATATAATTTTTTAAATAGGGATATATCCACTATAGAAAAAGAATGGATAAATAAAAAAAAATCCTCAAAGAACTTAATCTTTAATTTTTTAGGATATAAAAAAGCAAATCAAGATTATATTGCTTTAAATAAAATAATAAAATAAAAGTATATAAATGATAAAAAAAATAAGCAAAAAGCTTTTTAATTTTAATAAAATACTTAAAGATCTTGAAAACAAAGGATTCAGTCGTATTAAAAATTATAAATCAGAAGAAAAATGCTTAAAAACAATTAAAGTTTTAGAAACAATTTTATCTTTGAGAATAAAAAAATCAGAATTTGTTGGAAATTCTAATAATCAAGTTCTTTATAATTATTTTATAGAATTTCCAGACCTTTTAGACTTTGTGTATGACGAAAATATTTTTAAATTAATGAGCAAAGTATTAGATGAAGACCACGTTCTAACAAGTACTTCTGCAAGAAATAAAAGAATTTTGAAAACTCTAGAAAAATCAAGCGGTACTAGTGGTATTGGTTGGCATACTGATACAAGGTATGTATTTCAAAATAAAGTTCCAGTAAAACCAAGTCTAAGCTACATTGTTATTTTTTTATTAGAAGATTTTACAAAAGAAAATGCAGCTACTCAATTTGTACCTTATTCGCATAAATTTAATTTTAGACCAGAAAGAAATAAAGCTTATGAGACTGATTTTTTTATCGGGAAAAAAGGGGATATATTTATTTTGGATACTAGTTTATTTCATAAAGCTGGTGTTTCTTCTATTAAGAGTAGATGGGCTATATTTTCAATGTACAGTAGTTGGTTTATCAAACCGTACTTTCAATTTGATAAAATGTTTAAAAAAAAAGAACTTGAAAGTCTCAATCCTGAATTAAAACAATTATTTCACTGTAATAGTATTCCACCTAAAAATCATAGAAAAAATAGAGCTACTTTAAAAAGAGTTCAAAATAAATAAATATAAATATTGTAGACTTTATCAAGAATTATAATCTACTTGTTTCAGTTAATTAATAGTGCTAATTTTGTCTAAAATTTATAATTAATATGATTAATTCAACTAAAGAAGCGTTCAACAGACTGTCTGTAAATTTTGATACATTATCAATAAATCAAAAAACCAGTCTTGAAAAAGATGGGTTTTGTCTAATAGAATTTTCTATAAAAGATTGGCAAGACAGAGGAATAAATTTTAATAATGTATCTAAAACAGTTGATAAATTAATTGATGATGAAGGCTGGAAAGGTGGGTGGGAACATATTTCAGAAAAAATGAAAAAAGGATTTCATCCAGAACCCGGCGCACAGAGATTAAATAATTTGTTAAATAAAGGGAGTTGTTTTAGAAAATTATTTATAATTCCAGAAATATTAGCAGGTTCACATGCATTGATTAAAAATGATATGTGTTTATCATCAATGATATTAAGGGCTCCCCAACCTAATAGTGGTAGACAAAATTTACACATTGATTGGGTCCCAAGGAAAAAAGAAACCGATCCTTTTAGGAGTGTAATATGTGCTATTTTACTTGACGATGTTACAAAAGAGTCAGGAGCCACTAGATTTGTGCCTGGAAGTCATAAATTCTTAGGAGAACCAAAAGATTATGGCTTTGGAGATGAGAATCCTCATCCTAATGAGAGATATTTAGAAGCCCCAAGAGGCAGTTGCTTAATTTATTCTGGGCATTTGTGGCATGGAGGAACTGAATGTAAAAATGGAAAAAAAAGAAGACAAATATTTATTAACTATAGAGATCGCAAGGTTTGGCAATCACTTAATATGAAAAAATTTTTAAACGATAAGCTAATTAAAAATTTGAATGATGCAGAAAAATACTTATTAAAAGTTCGACCAGAAGATCCTTCACAGATAGAGTGGTTTTTTAAAAGAAGAAATAATAAACTTATAAAAATAATGTTTGATTTCTTATGGAATTTAGAAGATATAAAAAAAAAAAAATTTAATTAAAGCTTTAATATTTATATGAAAGAAATCAATAAAAATAGATATATGGGTTATCATGCTTTATACGGTAACCCTATTAAAAGAAAAATTGTTAGATTTATATATTTAATTATATTTGGTCCATTATTTCAAACTAGTTTCTTTAAAAACTTTATAACAGCATGTTTAATTGATCCTTTTAAAGTTATGAAAATTAGAACTATTGGAATTGATTTAGTGCTTAATATATCTTCATATACTTCCAAGAGAATGATAGAAGAATTCAAATTATCTAAAACAGAAGAAAAGACACAAATTTGGCTTAAAAATAATTTAAAGGATGGTGATATTTTTATGGATGTGGGTAGTAATATTGGAGCATATATGATTTTTGTAAATAAATTAAGAAAATTAAAAAAAAGTATTGCCATTGAGGCTTCTTCAATTAATACCAAAGAATTGTTGCAAAATATTTATCTAAACCGTTTAGAAAAAAATAATATAGATGTAATTCATGCAGCTGCAGGTGATGAAAATAAACTAACAGTTTTTGATATTCCAAATGTAAGAACTGCAGATGGGCATGGTAAAGTTACCTCTAAGATAGGAAAAAATATAGGAAAAAGCTTTAGAAAAACTTATGGAGATCACTCAATTCGTGAAATAGTTAATTTAAGAAGGTTAGATGATCTTTTTAAAGAATTAAATTTAATCCATCCCAATGTAATTCTAATGGATATAGATGCTCATGAGGTTAATGCTTTAAAGGGTATGCATAACATACTTTCCTCAAGATTATTGAGAGCAATAATAATTGAAGTGAGAGAATCTACTCTTAAGGATGTTGAAAGAATAGTCAGTTCATATGGTTTTATTTGTAAAGAAAAAAATATTGAAGGTGTAGGAAATATAGTTTTTACAAAATAAAATACATAATAAATATTATCAAAAATATTTTTTAAAATTTATATACATATAGTATGAATAATAAAAAATATTTTAAAAAATTCTGATCATACTAAACCAAAATAAAAAATAAAAATAATTAAAGAAAGTTATAAAATTTTAAAAGAGCTAATTTTTTTTGAGTGAAGTTCGAATTTAACAAGAGATACCGCAACGTATATTTTTATAAAATCAATCTTCTTAAATAGTTGCTTTACAATTATTCTAACTGTTTTGTAGGATGATATTAAAGCTATGATAACTATAGTATTGGATTAATACATTGATATAGACATTTCTGTAACTTTTCTTATATTTTTTATTTGGGCTTCTTCAGAGAAGCTTAAAAGAAAAAAAAGTATTAGATAGTTAAATGTAAAATATTAGATTTAAAAGCAATTAATTTAATCCGTATACTACCGTTAAGATGCCTCAGTATTTATTCTACTGTTTTAAAAATTAATTACTATAATATTTTATAGTATCTAGAATACTATTTTTTAAATTTTCAATTTCAGTCATTGATAATGAGTTTTGTACAGCATTTACAAAAAATGTTGTATTATTATAAATAAACTGTGCTAAAAATTCAGAATTTACAGATTTATTTATATGGTTCTCAGCCTTTAATTTGTTAATAAGTTTTATATAACTTTTAGTAAATTTTAAGTCTATCCTATTTACTAAATTTTGAGTTTTTCTATCTAGTGTATATTTAATTATTCTTGTTTTTTGAAAATAACAAAGCCCAAGATTAATATCAGTGATACCATCTTTTTTATTCTGAATATTATTAAGTTTTTTTCTAGTAAGCTCAAATAAACTTGTCGCATTTTCAATGTCATAGTGATTTTTTGATAAATGTTTCTCATAATACATTAGCAAAGACTTTCTTTTTAAATTATCTTCGTTACCTACTAATCTATACATGCTTGGTTTAGAAACCTCTGAATAGCTAATTATAGAATTAAAAGAAAAAAAATTTATTCCTTTTTCCCAATACTTATACATACACTTTTGTATAACGTCATACACTTTTAAGCTTGATGATCTTCCCATGAATTTAGTATATACATATTTTTTTAGAAAAAAACTTTTAATAATTTACCGTATGAAATTTTATAGTTAAAGGAGATTTAAATGTTTAGAAAAACACAATTTTTACTGTTTGCTTTATATTATTTTATATTTCAAATCTAAGTACAAAATTTAATTATAAAAAAGTTGGACTATCAAATTTAAAAATGGGAAAAGCTAATTTTGCTATGACTTCTGGTTCTTAGTGGGTTGATGTTATGCACAAGAAAGAACTCTTAGTTTAAGACAGGATAAAGGAAAAATTCATATCTGTATAGAAGATGGTTATTTTTATAATATACCTAAAAATCTTATTTGGGTTGAATTAGAATGCTCAATTACAATGCAAATAAATCTAAGAATTTTTTGATATAAATTAACTAAAGATAAGCCTGCTTCTGCTTCAAATAATGGATAAAAATATTGGTTTGCCGAGTTTAAAATGAAAACTACTAGTGAAAAATAATCCTGGGTAAATCTACATGCATTTTTAATAAAATCTATTGAACTCAAAAATTATTCTTCTGGGCAAAGAAAAGGAAAAGCTTTCTACGAATTGTATATATTTGAAAATTGAATAATAAGTAACAGCTTATGGCACTTCATTTCTTTTACCTATATTATACCTTGCGGTGCCCAGGGGTGGGAAGGACACCAGCTAAAATAATATATACTTAAGTTATTGTTTTTATTGAATATAATATTTTAAGTAAAATCGTTTTGTGTATACTACTTGTGTATACTATCTAATAAAGCCATTCATGATTATTTAATTAGGCTATATCATCATTTAAGGTATCCATTGATAGAAAATTCATCATTACATAATCAATAAAACAAATACCCCACCCAAAGAAAATACCTGCTGTTGTTTATTATATAAATGATAGTGGAACATATTTACTAAAAAAACTATGAGTTCTGCAACTAAGACTGCTCTAGGTTCCTACATATCTGCTAACTTAAAAATGGCAGTTAGCTTCTATGAACAGATAATTGATAGGATTAGTTAATTTTTATTAGATATATAATTTAGTATACGTTCAAATGTTTTATCAGGAATATTGCATACTCCCTTCCATATGTAATGTTGGTCTTCTAATTCAATGTATGCTCCCATGCACTTTTGCCCAATTAATTCTTCAAAAGGACCTTTAGCAGAAATTATTGTGAAACCAGAAGTAGAAGCTCCCATATCACCTTTTGCTATTTCATTAAAAGCAGCATACCAATAATTATCACCATTTTTACCATGACACATAATATCATTTACTGGGTTTCCAGAGTTGAATTTAATTGTTCCAGAACAATTACCTTTAAAAACATGAGGTGTATTAGTCGTCATTGTCCAAAAGTTTTGATAGGTCATAAATACATTTTTTTCATCAATTTGATATGTTCCATAAATCTTATATGTTCCTCCAACATCCATAGTGAGTTTTGCAGAGAAAGAAGTTTTGGATAAAATAATAAATAAAAATAACAATAAAAATTTCATAACAAAACTTTATCATATTTTATTGTCTAGTAAAGTTGACTTCTTCTTTTGCCAGGCAGCTTCTATGAACAGGTAATTGATAAGATTAGTTAATTAAGTTGTGGAATTTATGTAGAGAGATATAATAAAAATATGAATACTATGTTATTTAAAATCTTTTATTTACTTATTTTGTATCTAATAAATTTAAATAATTTAAAATCAGAAAATAATACTCCAATGTTTTATAAAGAAGAAACCTCTGGGACAGTGATTATAGATGGATTTAATTTACCCTCTGGTGCGACCTATAATTTGTTTAAAGGAACATACCAGTTTAAAAATGAGCTAGGGAATTATGGTGTGGCAGAGTGTAAAGGTTTAGTTGATAAAAAAATAAATAATTTTTCATTAAATATACTCTGTGAACAAATTGATAAAAATAATTTTAAAATTTATTCTTTATTAAAAAGAAAAGGAAATGATATGTCTGCAGGAGTTGGCAAGTCTGTAGTAGTTGAAGCGACTGGATACAATAAATTATTGATTGGTACTGAATGTACTTATGCTTCCATATATGTAGGAAAAACGAGTTGGACTGATACAAAATGTTATATCGACAAAGCTAAACTTGAAGCTTACAAAAAAGCTTTAGAAAAATATAAATAATAATATAGGATAAAAGTTAGTTTACGATACTAATATTCTAAATGTATTGTCTGGTAGAAGTAAGAACTTAGGCACTAAGACTGCTTTAGGTTCCTACACATCTGCTAACTTAAAAATGGCAGTCAGCTTCTATGAACAGATAATTGATAGGATTATTTAATTAAGTTATCAACATGAATTTAAAAAAAATAGAGTTACTGATACTAAGTAACCTTAGGGAGGAAAAAATCAGTAACTCTAAATTTAACTATTAACTTTAACTACAAAATTAAATATATAGCATTAATATATTAATCATATACCAAGTAAAGTAGCATGTCTGAAAAAAAGAATAATATTTTACCTTCTTTAACTCAAACAAGATTATTTAATCAAACTAAAAGTATTAGTAATAAGCAGAGCTTTCTTTAAAATCTTTTAGATTATGTGTGTAAGATTTAGCTATTAAATTAGCAATAACTTTTTTTTGTTCTAAGGGCAAATCAATTAATGCTTCATCTAAAGCACATTTACCTTTTCTAT
>NHDP01000015.1 GCA_002170595.1 Alphaproteobacteria bacterium TMED62 | reverse complement strand
TATAAGATATTTCTTTAATTTTTATATTATATTCATATATTTATAATAAGAGGTAATAATGACTATAGTAAATAAAAGAGCTCCGGGTAGGAGAAAGAGAGTTTATTACAATAAAGGAAGACAAGTAGATCAGATATCACTTGATGAGGCTAAAGTATTATTAAAAGCCTCTTTCCCTTTACAGAAAGACATGCTTATAGAATACCTACATTTTTTCAATGACAAATATAATGGTCTCTATGCACGACATTTAAGAGCTTTATCAGAATTAATGAAATTAAGTATGTCAGAGGTTTATGAAGTAGCTAGTTTTTATGCTCACTTTCATCTAGTAGATGGAGAAAATATCATTTCTCCTGAAGTTACCGTAAAGGTTTGTGATAGTGTCACTTGTGAAATGTATGGTGCAGAAAAAATTTTTACAGAAGCAAAATTAAAACACAAAAATGTAAGAGTAGAAAAAGCACCTTGTATGGGAAGATGTAATTATGCTCCAGTGGTAGAGGTTAATCATAATCATTTGTTAAAAGCAAATAATAAAGCTATAGATCAGGCAATAATTAACAAAGACTTTTCTTACTCTAATGAAAAATTTATTGATTTTGATACATATACTAACAATGGTGGTTACAAACTTTATAATAAAATTATAAAAAAAGATGTAACTTTTGAACAGATGATAGATATTTTTTCTGTTTCCGAGCTCAGAGGCTTAGGTGGAGCTGGATTTCCAGCTTTCAAAAAATGGCAGTTTGTAAAATCATATAAAGGGCCTCGTTTAATGTGCATTAACGCAGATGAGGGAGAACCAGGTACTTTCAAAGATAGATATTACTTAAATAAAGATCCACACAGATTCTTAGAAGGTACATTAGTTGCAGCAAAATTAGTTGAAGCGGAAAAGTGCTATATCTATATCAGAGATGAATATTATGGACTAATCAAATTAATTGAAAAGCAAATAAATATTCTAGAGGATAAAAAAATTATTCCTGAAAATTTTTTATTGATTAGAAGAGGAGCTGGTGCTTATATATGTGGAGAAGAGTCAGCTCTCATTGAATCTATAGAAGGTAAAAGAGGACTTCCTAGAAATAGACCACCATATGTTGCAGAAGTTGGTCTCTTTGGAAGACCTACTTTAGTCCATAATGTTGAAACTGTATATTGGATTAGAGAAATTTATGAAAAAGGAGGAAAATGGTTCAGCTCGCATGGTAGAAATGGAAGAAAAGGTTTAAGAACTTTTTCTGTTTCTGGTTTTGTCAAAAAACCAGGCATTAAGTTGACTGATGCTGGAATTACCATCAAACAACTAATTGAAGAACATTGTGAAGGCATGCTAGATGGACACCAATTCAAAGGATATTTGCCTGGAGGAGCCTCAGGAGGGATTTTACCAGCTAGTTTAGGAGATATTCCTCTAGACTTTGATACTCTTCAGGAGTATGATTGTTTTATCGGTTCTGCGGCAGTTGTTGTATTATCAGATAAGGTAAATATGAAAGACATTGGACTGAATTTGATGCGGTTTTTTGAAGATGAAAGCTGTGGTCAATGTACACCTTGTAGAAATGGAACTTCTATGGCTGTAAAACTTATGCAGGAAAAAAAGTGGAATGTAGAATTGTTAATGGAATTATCTAAAACAATGAATAAAGCTTCAATCTGCGGTTTAGGGCAAGCTGCTCCAAACCCTTTGCAATCTATTATTAGGTATTTTAAAAAAGATATTAGTTAAATGATTAAATTTAAATTAAATGGAACAGAGATTGTTGCTGAAAAAAATGAAACTATCTGGCAGGCTGCAAAAAAAAATAATATAGAAATACCACATCTATGTCATGCAGATGAAGTTGGCTACGACCCAAATGGTAATTGTAGAGCTTGCGTTGTTCAAGTTAAAGGAGAAAGAACCTTAGCTGCATCGTGTATTAGAAAACCTTCTGAAGGTATGGAGGTAGACTCAATATCTGATGAAGTTAACTCTACACAAAAAATGATTTTTGAACTATTAGCTGCGGATCAGCCATGTAAAGAAAATCATCCTGATCCTGAATCTAAGTTTTGGCAATGGGGAGATAAGTTAAAGGTAAACGAAAAAAAATTTCCAAGTAATAAGACCATGAAAAAAGATATTTCTCATCCGTCTATGCACGTAAACCTAGAGGCATGTATAAATTGTAATTTGTGCGTGAGGGCCTGTAGAGAAGTTCAATCAAATGATGTTATTGGAATGGCTTTTAGAGGACACGAATCAAAAGTAATTTTTGATTTTGATGATGAGATGGCTTCTTCTTCTTGTGTTGGTTGTGGAGAATGTGTGCAAGCTTGTCCAACTGGAGCACTTATGGAAAAAAGCTTGCTAAATGTTGATGGTAAAAGAAATGTTTATCCTGAAAAAACAGTTAATACTCTTTGCCCTTATTGTGGAGTTGGTTGTCAAACAAAGGTTTTTGTTAAAGATGATAAAATAGTACAGGTAGATGGAAGAGATGGTCCAGCAAATAACCAAAAATTATGTGTAAAAGGAAGGTTTGGTTTTGATTATATTCATAACGAAGGAAGGTTGACAAAACCTTTGATTAGAAAAAATAGTGCTAAAAAAGAACCAATAGAAGATTATTCTAAATTGAAAGTTAGCGACTACTTTCGAGAAGCCAGCTGGGATGAAGTTATCAGTTTATCATCTCTGAAGCTTAAAAATATACACGAAAATTTCGGTTCTTCATCAATTTGTGGCTTTGGATCGGCAAAAGGTTCTAATGAAGAAGCTTATTTGTTTCAAAAGTTAATAAGAACAGCATTTCACACTAATAATGTTGATCATTGTACGAGGTTGTGCCATGCTTCATCTGTTGCAGCATTAATGGAGTGTGTAGGCTCAGGAGCAGTTTCTGCACCATTTACTACTGTTAATGAATCCGACTGTATGATAATTATTGGCGCTAGACCTACAACTAATCATCCTGTTGCTGCAACTTATTTCAAGAGAGCAGCCAAAGATGGAAAAAAACTAATTATAATGGATCCAAGAACTCAGGATCTAACAAGACATGCATATAAACATTTACAATTTAAGCCAGGAAAAGATGTAGCCTTATTAAACGCTTTAATTTTTACTATTATTGAAGAAGAATTATATGACAGACAATATGTAGCATCAATGACAGAGGGATTTGATGCTCTTAAGGAAAATATAAGTAAGTTTAAACCAGAAGAAATGGAGCAGGTATGCGGAATTAGTGCTAAGGAGATAAGAGAAGTAGCTAGGACATACGCAACTGCAGATAAATCTATTATTTTTTGGGGTATGGGAATTTCTCAACATATACATGGCACAGATAATTCTAGATGTTTAATCACGTTAGCTTTAATTACAGGTCACATTGGTAGGCCAGGAACAGGCCTTCATCCTCTTAGGGGACAAAATAACGTACAGGGAGCATCCGATGCAGGATTAATACCTATGGTATTTCCTGATTATAAACCTGTAGAAGATAAAAGTATTCACGAAAATATGGAAAAATTTTGGGATACAAAGTTAGATGATAAAAAGGGTCTTACAGTTGTAGAGATTATTGATGGAGTTTGTAAGGGAAAAATAAAAGGTATGTATGTTATGGGGGAAAATCCAGTAATGTCAGACCCAGATCAAAATCATACTATAGAGGGAATGTGTAAATTAGATACTTTAGTAGTGCAAGATATTTTTATGACTGAAACTGCATGGTATGCAGATATTATACTTCCAGCTTCTGCACATGCGGAGAAAAATGGTACATTTACAAATACTAACAGACAAGTACAAATGGGAAGAAAGGTTGTAAATGCTCCCGGAGAAGCAAGGGAAGATTTAGATATTATAATAGACTTAGGCAAATCATTAGGACTGAATTGGAAATATAATCATGTTTCAGAAGTTTTTAACGAAATGTCAAGTATTATGCCATCATTAAATAATATTACCTGGGAAAGAGTAGATAAAGAGGACTCAGTTACATATCCTTGTGAAGGAAAAGATATGCCTGGTTCAGAAATTGTTTTTTCTCAAAACTTCCCTACTCAATCTGGATTAGGTAAAATTGTACCTACCAATATTATATCTCCCGATGAACTTCCTGATCAGAATTATCCTTTTGTATTAACAACGGGTCGTCTTTTAGAACATTGGCATACTGGATCAATGACTAGAAAATCCCAAACTTTAGATAAAATAGAACCAGAAGCTATAGTTAGTATGAATAGTCAAGATATGAATTATCTTAAGTTAGAACCTGGAAATAAAGTCACAGTAAAAACTAGAAGAGGCTCAGTGGAATTAAGTGTTAGGCAAGATAGAGAATTACCAAAAGGCATGATATTTATTCCATTTTGTTTTTCTGAGGCCGCTGCAAATAAGTTAACAAACCCTCAACTTGACCCTTATGGTAAGATCCCAGAATTTAAATATTGTGCAGCTAACATAGAAGCCTGCTAATTACTGTTGCACTTAGCGTAACGAGATGCTAATTTCTTATAAAGGGAGATTTTTATGAGTAATGATAACATGTCCAGTGGAATATTTTCTTTTCTTCTTAAAGATAGAATAGTGGCACCAAAAAATTTTAATAGATGGAGAATACCTCCAGCTTCAATAGCAATTCACCTATGTATTGGATCAGTCTATGCTTGGAGTATATTTAACCCAGCTTTGATAAAAGAATTAGGTGTTGTCTCAAGTTCAGCAGATGATTGGAGTTTAAGCAGTGTTATTTGGATATTTTCAGTAGCTATTGTTTGTTTAGGTTTAGCTGCAGCCATAGCAGGAAAGTGGTTAGAGGATGTGGGGCCTAGATGCGTAGGAGTAACTGCCGCATGTCTGTGGGGTGGAGGCTTTATAGTAGGTAGTTTTGGTATATTAACACACCAACTTTGGTTAATTTATCTAGGCTATGGTGTTTTTGGAGGTTGTGGATTAGGACTTGGATATGTATCTCCCGTATCTACTCTAATAAGGTGGTTTCCAGACAGAAGAGGAATGGCTACTGGTATGGCCATTATGGGTTTTGGAGGTGGAGCTATGATAGGAGCTCCTCTAAAAAAGTATTTATTAGATTTTTATGCTAAAGCACCACAGTATTTGGGTACAGAAAATGCTATTAATTTAATTACGGAAAATGGAAGAAGGTTTGCAGAAGTTGCAGGAGAAAAAGTTGAGGTAGTAGTTGCTACAGCTACAGAGGCAGCTCAACTGGCTGTACCAGGTGATGCTGGAGTATATGTAGTAGGTACTGGAAATACAGGAGCGGCAGGAGCATTCCTGACCTTGGGGATTGTTTATTTTATTATTATGATTATTGCTGCATTTCAATACAGAGTACCTGCTGATGGCTGGAAACCTAAAGGTTATGAGCCTCCATCTGAAGCTGAGTCAGCATCAAAAATGAAAACTCTAAATAATGTTCATATTAATCAAGCCATCAAAACTCCTCAGTTCTATCAGTTATGGATTGTTTTATGCTTTAATGTCTCTGCGGGTATTGGTGTTATAGGTGTTGCTAAAACTATGATGTCAGAGATATTTGGGTCTGCTCCACCTACGTCTGAGTTAGCTTCTATAGTAACAGCTACTTTTGCAGGAACGTATGTTTTAATGATTAGTGTCTTTAATATGTGCGGACGAATTATATGGGCTTCTTTATCTGATTTTATAGGTAGAAAAAATACTTATCATTGTTTCTTTTTATTAGGAACTTTACTTTATTTATCTATACCTTTTACAGCTAGTGCCGTGAGTGTAGATCCTAAAATTATGTATTTAGTAATGTTTTATGCAGCAACTATGATAATTTTTACCATGTATGGAGGGGGTTTTGCTACAATACCAGCCTATTTGGCAGATATATTCGGAACTATGCATGTTGGAGGAATACATGGTAGGCTTTTAACTGCTTGGAGTACCGCAGGAGTAATTGGCCCAGTTGCCATTGCTCAATTAAGGAGTATTTCTTATAACAACTCTCTTGATATTTTAATGAATAAAATTGATCCGAAAGCTTTTTTAGATAAATTTGGAGCACCAGTAGAACAATTAGATCAACTAGTTAAAGCTAAAACAGTTACTATATCTAAATTAATGGAGATAGCTCCTTCAGGTACAGTTGACCCAACGCCGAGTTTATATAATACAACTATGTATGCTATGGCTGGTTTATTAGTGGTGGCTTTCTTTTCTAATTTGTTTATGAGACCAGTTAACTCTAAGCATTTTGTAGAAAATACACATCCTGGCACTATAAAGTAACTTATAAATTAAGGTGAATTTTCATATATATTAAACCAAAACCTGAAAATTCGCCTTTTATTAAAGAAGTAGATGCGTATGATGAGTTAGGAAATAAGGTTTCTACCTTTTCTATAGTAGAAAAACCACTTTCAATTTACTTAAACGATAATCACATAGTAACTGCTATGACTGTAGGAGATTATCCTAATTATTTAGCAGTAGGTTATTTAGTTAATCAAAATATTATTAAAGATCCATATAAATTAGAAAAAATAGAGGTAGTAGATGATATTAATGCAGTAATTGTAAGATCTAAAGAAGAGACAGTAATTGATATTTCCAACAATAGAAAAATTAAAACATCAGGTTGTGCTAATGGTACAATTTTTGATAATATAATAGATCAAATTGATGAAGTTAGATTAGAATCTAGATTTAAAGTAAGCGCTGATGAAATTTTTAATTTATATAAAACCATAAATTTAACTCCTTCATTATATTTAAAGTCTGGAGCTATACATGG
The DNA here is from genome assembly GCA_002170595.1 of Alphaproteobacteria bacterium TMED62. Taxonomy (GTDB): domain Bacteria; phylum Pseudomonadota; class Alphaproteobacteria; order TMED109; family TMED109; genus TMED131. The sequence continues at coordinate 60,033 of NHDP01000015.1, read as the reverse complement.
TTGTGTATTATGTTCTCAAGATAAGCCTTTAGTTTTTTTTGAGGATGTAGGAAGACACAATGCTATTGATAAATTAGCAGGGTATATGTTTTTAAATAAAATAGACTCAAAAGATAAAGTATTATATACAACAGGAAGACTAACCAGTGAAATGGTTATAAAGTCTGTCATGATGGAGATTCCAATAATAGCTTCTAGATCAGGTTATACGGCGTGGGCTGTAGAGTTAGCTAAAAAGTCAAATTTAACAATGATAGGAAGACTAAGGGGAAGAAAGTTTACTATTTTATCTGGTTATGGAAGGTTAATATCTAAATAATTATTTAATATGATTTATAACTCATTATGTATAATAATAGCTGGAGGAAAAGGTAGCAGGTTAGATGGTAAAGGAAAGTTAAATCAAACTTTTAAAAATAATAAAACATTATTAGAACAAGTTTATAACAAAGTTAAAAATCAGTTTACTTATGTAGCAGTCAATGTTAATAGTAAAAAAAGTAGTACTAAATTAAAGCTAGAAATTGTATATGATAGGTTTTCAGATAATATTGGACCACTAGCTGGCATACATGCTGCTCTTTGTTTAGGTAATGAAAAACTAGGTGAAAATGGATATGTTTGTGTAGTACCTGTAGATACTCCTTTTTTACCCAAAGATTTAGGAAAGAGGTTTTATAATAATATTTTTAAAAATAACTCTGAAGTAGTTTTTGCTAGATCGGGAAACAGAGTTCATCCTACAGTAGGACTCTGGAAAAATAATATAAAAACAAAACTAGAATACAGCATAAATAAAGGCATAAGAAAGATAGATAAGTTTACTGCTAGTTTAAAAGTATCATATGAGGAATGGACTATTAATAAAATAGATCCTTTTTATAATATTAATAATCATGAAGATTTGAATAAAGCAAAAAAAATGACTACATTTTTTAAATAGCGGTCGTGGCGGAATTGGTATACGCGCAACGTTGAGGTCGTTGTGGAGGAAACTCCATGGAGGTTCAAGTCCTCTCGGCCGCACCAAATTAGATAAGGAAAATATATGTACTATAAATCTTTTTTATGTCTTTTGATCTTTTTTACAAATAATTTACTTATGGCTGATAATTTTATGATGAATTGCATTAGTCCAGATTATAAAAATACTTTTTTTTATAAATATAGTAATTCTGAAAGATATTTGTTTATAAGGCCCATGAAAAATAAGTGGAAAAATTTTTGCGAAGTAAATTTTAAAGATGAAAAAAATATAAGCTGTAATTTTGATAATCTAAATATAATTAGAAGTAGTATTGTAGAAAATGGTAATATTTATATTGAAAAAAATTTAAATATAAACTTCTCAGAATACTCATTAATAGAAAAAATTAAAGTATTTAATAACAATAATTTAACAAAGGAAACTAATTTAATTTATAAGTGTCGAAAAATTAAAATTTAGTAATCCAGTATAAATTGATTGCAATAATATTTTAGAATATTGCTTTTTATCAAAGAATTATTATAAATTTTTTTAAATGAGTAGAGTAGTCTTAGAGACAAGCTTAAGTCTTATTTTACCTTGAAAAGATGTTACTAATAACTCAGACATATATATTTAATGATCTTGATAGGGTAAACCTCGTTATTGAGATACATTTATGCAGATGACGTACTTTTATCAAAAGATAGTATATTTTTTTAATATCATATTATTGTTCTATAAAATAATAAAGGTTGTAATCAAGATTTTTAATGCTGGCAATCTAGTTTAATAAGGGATAAGTCAATTAATTTAAATTAGAAATAGTTGGATTAAATAGACATACTATTATAGTTAGTTCTATTGCAATTTATTAATAAATGAAATATTACACTAAAAAATATTTTGGAATTATATAAATATCTTGAATAATAATAAATTTATATTAAAATTTAATAATTATTAACTAAGATTAAAAAGAAAGACGTGTATAATGGCTAAAGGCGAAGTAAGATGGTTTAATTATAAAAAAGGTTATGGTTTCATTTCTCAAGATGGAGCAGATGATCAAGATATTTTCGTACATATTTCAGCAGTAAAAGATTCTGGTATAACTAAATTACAGGAAGGTCAGAAAGTAGAGTATGAAATTAAAGAACAAGAAAACGGCAAAATGGCCGCAGAAAACATTAAAACAACTGAATAATTAATTTAAAATTAGTTGAAAACAACAGTTCTGTTTTCATTAATAATTATTCTGTGTTCTAAGTGCCAGTTTATGGATCTAGTAAGAACTAAACTTTCTATATCTCTTCCTATAGATATAAAGTTTTTTAGTGTTTTTGTGTGATCTACTCTTGCAACATCTTGTTCTATAATCTGACCCTCATCTAGTTGATTAGTTACATAGTGCGCGGTGGCACCTATTATTTTTACTCCTTGAAGGTATGCTTGATTATATGGTCTTGCACCTTTAAAGCTAGGTAAGAAAGAATGATGTATATTTATAATTTTTCCTTCAAGAAGTTTACATATCTCTGGAGATAATACTTGCATGTACCTAGCTAATACAACTAAATCTATTTTATTTTTTATTATTAGTTCGTAAAGTTTCTTTTCTTGTTTAAGTTTATTATTTTTATTAACTTTTAGTAATTTATACTTGATATTGTAAGGTTTTACAATTTCTCTCATATCTGAATGATTTGAAACTATAAGAGGTATAGCGCAATTTAAAGAATTAGTTTTCCATTGATAAAGAATGTTATTTAAACAATGTCCAAATTTAGAAACCATAATTAAAACATTCTGCTTCTTTGATATTTCAAAGAAGTTATATTTCATTCTATACTGTTTAGATATAATTAAAAAATCCGACTTAAGTTTTTTAAAAGCAATTGTTTTTATATTTTCTAAACTAGCAAAAGATACTCTCATAAAAAATTGATTATTTTTAGAATCCTTATATTGAGAACTCTCTAATATATTAAATTTTCTTTTAAATAAAAAGGAAGAAACTGAAGCAATAATTCCTGCTTTATCAGGGCAATTAATAATTAGGATTAATTTTTTATTAGACATTTATTTAATATTAAAATCTTATGAATTATCGTTGAAAATATATAGGTGCATCATTCAAATTCCATACCTCGTATTTATACATAATATTTTTAAAAAATATAGTATTAATTAAATTAGTTAGCCAAACATTAAGTGCAGTTAATTCTATATTTTTTTCAAAAAAACTTGGATCAGCTATTTTAAATTGTCTTATTAAAGGAAATAATGCTAAATCTAAAATACTTATTGTATTTTTATACAAATACTTAGAATTATTTTTCAATAGTAATTTTTCTAAAACTTTAAGATGTTCAACTCCTTTATCTCTATGAATTTCTTTACTAATAAATTTTCTTTCATTTATATATCTATTATTATATTTGTAACGATCAAGATGATATTTAAATTCATTATCAAAAATATTTATTATATTTAAATTATCTTTTTTATTTTCTCTAAAAGGACATAACAAGTTTTCTTTATCATTAATATTTAATGCCCATAACATAATATCAATACTTTCTTCTAAAACAGCATTTTTTAATTTTAGAACAGGCACTGTTCCTTTTGGAGATATCTCTAGCATTTGTCTAGGTTTCTGTCTTAACGCAATTTCTCTTAATTCAACTTTAACTTTACTAAAATAAATAGCAGATCTTGCTCGCATGGCAAATGGACACCTTCTAAAGGAATATAAAATTGGTATTTCTGAATAAATTTTATCTTTCATGATTGTTTATTTTTTTTAATTGCTTATTTCTCATACTATATTTATCTATTTGTAATTGAGTTTTAGTTCCATGACATTTATGACATGATACCCCTTTAATATATTTTTTATTTTTTATAGCTGTTTTACTTAAAGGCATTCTGCATGCAAAACATAACTCAAAAGTTCCTTTATTCAAATTTTTATCTACTGTAACTCTATCATCAAAAACAAAGCACTCTCCCACCCAAGAGTTGTTTCCTTTTATTTTTTCAAGATATTTTAAAATTCCACCTTCTAAATGAAATACATTAGCATGTCCTTTTACTTTTAAGTATGAGGTAGCTTTTTCACATCTAATTCCTCCAGTACAAAACATTGCAATTTTTTTTTTTTTATTTTTTTTATTAAGTATATTTTTATCTAGCCAAATAAGTAGTTCTGTAAAGTTTCTTGCATTAGGATTCACAGCATTAGAAAAAGTTCCAACTTCATTTTCATAAAAATTCCGAGTATCTACTAATATTACATCAGGCTCCTTTATAAAATTATCCCACTTAGTAGGGTTAATATAGTCACCTATATTTTCATTTAAATTTATTTGGTTTTGCAATCTCGTAGTTAAAATCTCTTCTTTAACTTTAATTTTTAATTTTCTAAAAATATGCTTATTAGAATAAGATATTTTTAATTCATTGTCTAAAAATTTAAATAATATACTTAATCTTTTTATAAATATCTTACTTTGTGAAGTAAGCATAGATAAATTTAAATTTATACCTTCTGGAGCTATTAATATGATCCCTCTGCAATCTAAATCTTTAGTATATTTATTAAAAATGTTTTTATGCTTAAATATATTTTCTATTTTTATAAATTTATAATATGATATTATTGTATATAAATTATCATTCATTAGAATACTTTCAAAATTATTATGAGAATAACAAAAAAAGATAATACTTATAAGAAAAATATTTTTCAAAAAATAAGAAGATATTTTTTTACAGGCTTGGCTATAACAGCTCCATTAGGGATTACTATTTATTTGTCTTTTATATTTATAAATTTTGTTGATAATAATGTAAAAAACTTAGTACCAGAAAAGTATAATCCTGATAATTATCTGCCTTTTAATATACCTGGAACTGGCTTAATAGTTGCAGTTTTCTCCTTGATTGTAATTGGTTTTTTTACAGCAGGTATTTTTGGAAGATTTTTTGTTAATTTAGGAGAAAATCTAATTAATAAACTGCCTGTAATTAGAAGTGTGTATAATGCTTTAAAACAAATTTTTCAAACAATTCTAGGTTCATCTTCTAAAGCTTTCAGAGAAGTCGTTATAATAGAATATCCTAGAAAAGGATTATGGGCTGTAGCTTTCATTACATCGGAAACTAAGGGAGAAGTTAAAACTAAGCTAAAAGATGATTCTGTAAATGTATTTTTGCCAACTACTCCAAATCCTACTTCTGGTTTTATGTTGTTCGTGCCTAAAAAAGNNTTAATTAGANTAAATATGAATNTNGAAGAGGGNATGAAGNTNGTTATNTCTGGNGGNATAATNANNCCGCCNATAAGAAAAAAATTAAAANNTAACCGGCTGANATAAGNTCNACTGCTTTTTCTTTTTCAAATAAGTATAATAAGTCTATTAATTTTTTTCCTCTATCTGATTGTAAATTAGGGTCAGCNTTAAGTATACCATTAACCTCCATTATTGCCATTTTTAATAAGTTTTGATGATTTATTATATTATAAAATATAAAGTTCTCAAAACCGTATTGATTTTTTCCCAAAACATCCCCGCCTCCCCGCATTATCAAATCTTTTTCAGATAAATCAAAACCATTATTAGAGTTTTTAACTACTTTTAATCTTTCTTTAGCTATATCATTTAAAGGTTCTTTGTATAATAATATACATAGACCATCTTTTTTTCCTCTGCCAACTCTTCCACGTAGTTGATGAATTTGGGCTAATCCAAATCTGTCAGCATTATCTATTAACATTATATTTGCATCTGGTATATCAATACCTACTTCAATAACAACTGTAGATATTAATATTTTTATTTCACTATTTTTAAATGAATCTAAAACTTTATTTTTATCTTCTATTGATAGTTTTCCATGTAGATAACCAATCTCGTTAAAATTTTTTTTTAAAAGCTTATATCGTTTTTCTATACTAGCATTATTAGTTTCTTCATCAATACTTTCAATTAGAGGGCAAATCCAAAAAACTTTATTATTATTTATTTTGTCTTTTATAAATTTTATTACTTCATTGATATTTATTTCAGATTTTAATATTGTCCTTATCTTTGTATTAAAAGGCTTTTCTTTTACAGTACTTGTAGAGATATCTCCTAAATGTGTTAATAGCATTGTTCTTGGAATAGGAGTTGCAGACATTAATAACATATCTACTTTTTTGCCTTTATTTCTTAGATTTAGTCTTTGTTTAACTCCAAATCTATGCTGNTCGTCTATTATAACGTATGATAAATTATTAAAAATTATGTTTTTCTGAAGCAAGGCATGAGTTCCAATAACTAAACTTTTTTCATTATTTTTTATATCAAAAAGGATTTTTTTTTTATTTTTTATAGAAGCAGTTAATAAATAAACATTTATATATAACTTCTTAAACTTATCTTTTATGAAGTTAAAGTGTTGTGTTGATAGTATTTCTGTTGGAGCTATTAACGCTACTTGATATCCTGAGTGAATAACATGTAAAGCAGAAACCATTGCTACAATTGTTTTCCCGCTGCCCACATCTCCATGCAATAAGCGCAACATTTTTTTATTAGAATTTAAATCATTTATGATTTCTGCGATATTATTTTTTTGATCTAGAGTCAATTTAAATTCAAGTAAACTAGTAAATTTATCAATAATATTTATACTATTCTTTTTATAAGCATTACTTTTTTCTTTATTAATGCTATTTCTAATGATACCTAAAGACAATTGATTAGCTAAAATTTCGTCATAAGCTAATCTTAAAAATGTTTTAGAGTTATTTTCTAATATATTATCTTCTTTGCCTAAATGAATATTTGTAATTGCTTCATTCCAAGAGGGTGATAGTGGATATTTTTCCATAAATAAAATATTCCATTCCTTTAGTTTTGGTAATAAAGGTAATACTTTCAATATAGATTTATGGATTGTCTTTGTTTTTAAGCCTGATTTTTGTCTATAAAATAATGTATTAATATTATTGTTTTCAGGATTAATGTTTTTAAAATCAATAATAGTCGGATGTAAAATTTGAAATTTTTTTCCATATACAGCTAATGTCCCAGCTATATAAATTTCTTCTCCTTCTTTGTAAATACTTTTAAGGTAACCGGTATATTTAGAAAAAAATACTAAATTGATAGCTTTATTATCAAATATTACTTTTATTCTATANGGAATATTTGACCTTCTAAAGCTAGCATAATGTTTATCTACTAAAACTTTAATTAATATTTTTTTTTTATCTGATAATTGAGCCCAGTTATCACAATATAAAGAGCTAACCACTTTATAAGGAATATAAAATATTAAGTCTCTATATGTGTTCCCAATATTTTCTATAATTAATTTTTTTGTTTTTTCTCCAGTTATAATATTACTTATATTAGAATATATTTTTTTTATTGATGTACTTTGCATATACTATTGTTATATAAAATATAAATGAAAAAGTATTTAAATAAATTACACTATAGATCTTGGCACAGAGGTACAAAAGANGCAGATTTGTTTTTAGGTAATTTTTTTGATCATAACCAAGATAAAATCATTAAAATAAANCCTGCACACTATGAAACGTTCTTAAATGCAATAAATGATGGTGAAATAATGCATATTATAAAAGGTAAGTATAATTGGCCAGAAAATGTTTCCATTGAAATAATTAATTTATTAGAAGATTATATTAAAAGTGCAGGTTTTAGAGAATAATTTTAAATTAAACTTTAATAATAATTCTTTTAACTTTTATAATGCAAGTGAAGGAATTCTTCCATTCGTAGTAGCAGAAATTTTAGATAATTCAAAAAAAATTATAATTGTATTAAGAGATAATAAATACCTAATACCATTTGAAAATAGTCTTAAAGCAATCACAGGATTAAAAAACATTTTAATATTTCCAAGCTGGGATTGTTTTCCTTATAGTAATGTTTCACCAAGTAATCATAATATTAATGCAAGATTTAAGGTTTTATCCGATAGCTTACTAAACGAAAATACTTCTAAAGTAATAATAACTAGTTTTAAGAACTTGGTAATGCTATTGCCAAACAAGAAAGAGGTCAAAAACAATATTTTTCTTTTAGAAAAAAATAAAGAATATAATTTAAAAAGAATAATAAATGATATTAGCTCAAGAGGATATAATCAGGTTAATTTAGTATTAGAACCTAATGAGTATGCAATTAGAGGAGGGCTGATAGATATTTGGCCTGTTGGTGCAACATCACCCTATAGATTAGATTTTTTTGGTAATATTTTAGAAAGTGTCAAGCATTTTGATCCAATTTCTCAAATTTCAAATGAAGAAAAAAGCTCTATTAGTATTTATCAAAATATAGAACCTCCATTATCTGAAGAAGCAAAAATCTCTTTTATTAGTAATTACAGGAATCATTTTGGACCAGCTTCTAACAAAGCTTTGTTTGTACAACAATTACATGATTCTAATAAAATCGATGGAATTGAGCATTGGATGCCATTATTTTACAAAAATAAATTTATAAGTTTTTTNGATTTTTTTAATCCAGAATATCTTATTTTTGATCATAGTATATTATCNGATATAGANATNTTTTATGATGAAATAAACTCNTCTTANACAGATAGANTAGAAGTTNCCAAGAATAAAATNGANAGNATGAATCAACCNATAAANNAAAATTTNCTTTATTTAGANAAAGTTTATTTAAATNAAANANTTAANAAAGTAAAAAAAATAATATTTAACANGTTTAATTCAAATAATANATTNCATTANNATTTAAATACTTCTGANAATATTGAANGTCAAATAAAAANNAGTACAGATAATGACCTTAATAAACTTTTANNNAANATAATANANAAAAAGAATGNNAAAAAAATTATTTTTNTTGCTGATAATATTAAAAATAGAGATAAATTATTATTTTCATTAAATAACTTATNTAAGAGTANTGAATANGNATTTAGAACTTCTAAAAATACTNTATCAGAATGTTTTGATGATCANGAAGTNATAGATNTTATTATTTTACCCATTGATAAAGGCTTTGAAAATAAATTTATTAAGATTATTTCCTTTTATGAAATATTTAAAATAAAAAAATATTCAGCTANNAAAAATTTTAAAAATAATATAAATGTTTCAAATTTAAATNTAGANGANTATGTAGCACACAATGANCANGGTATAGGTAGATATTTAGGATTAAAAGCAATTNTGATTGATGATTTACCACATGANTGTATGGTTCTCGAATACTTAAATAANGCAAAACTTTATTTNCCAGTAGAAAATATTAACTTAATTTCTAAATATGGNAATTCNGACAAGAATGTNTCATTAGACAAACTTGGACATAGTANTTGGGATGCTAAAAAAAAATCCGTAAAGAAAAAAATAAGAGACTTAGCTAGTTCTTTAATTTCNATAGCNGCAAAAAGGGATATAGCAAANTCTATTAANATGAANATTGATAATATTAAATTACAAGANTTTGNAAGNGGTTTTAAATTTAATGAAACTGCAGATCAAACANCTTGTTTANCAGANGTTTTTAANGATTTAANATCNTTAAANCCTATGGATAGGNTNATTTGTGGNGATGTTGGCTTTGGTAAAACAGAAATAGCATTGAGAGCNTNTTTTATAACNTCAATAAATAATTTAAAGTCTATTATTATNGTNCCAACTACTCTTTTGGCAAANCAACATTTNAAAAACTTTAAAGAAAGNTTTTNAAATTATACAGANGTTGNATTGATNACAAGAAATACNACAAAANCTAATAAAAATANTATTATGCAAAAATTTGAAAGCANAAAATGNAATATATTGATAGGNACNCATGCNCTGCTTTCTTTAAATTTTANTAATATTAATNTAGGTTTAATTGTAGTTGATGAAGAACAGCATTTTGGTGTTTCACAAAAAGAAAAAATAAGAAGNCTNAAAAATAATATNAANCTTCTTACTTTAACNGCNACTCCAATACCNAGGACNTTACATATGTCACTACTAGGGATAAGAGATTTAAGTTTAATAACTACACCACCAGTAAATAGNCAAAATATAAGAACTACAATATGTAGCTTTGAAAAAGCTGTTNTAAGNAANGCAATTCAAAATGANAAANTTAGGNAAGGTCAAATTTTTTTAATAGTACCTCGTATAANTGANATAGAAAAAATAATACTCAAATTAAAAATAATTTATCCCAAATTAAAGTATGAAATTGTCCATGGNAAACTNAAAGCTAAAGATATTGAAAGNGCCATGTATAATTTTTATACAGCTAAATGTGATTTNCTATTATCAACATCAATAGTAGAATCAGGNTTAGANATACCTAAAGCTAATACTTTAATNGTNTACAAAGCAGATCAATTTGGCTTAGCGCAACTGCATCAATTAAGAGGTAGAATAGGAAGAAGTANNNTAAAAGGTTTTGCTTATTTTACATTAGAAANAAGTAATATNACAAAAAATGCTGAAAGAAGGCTTAAGGCATTACAAACTATGGACTCTTTAGGAGCTGGTATAAATCTNGCGAACCATGATTTAGANATTAGAGGTGCAGGAAACTTATTGGGAGAAGAGCAATCAGGACAAATAATTCAAGTTGGAATAGAGTTATATCAAAAATTATTAAAAGAATGTATTGATGATTTAAGNAATATTAANAAAGATTTTNCTGATGACGTNATTATTAATATAAAACTTCCTATACTNATACCTGAAATTTATATTTCTGACTTATCTTTAAGNTTAAGTATTTATAGAAAGTTAGGAGAACTTAGATTAANAGAAGATTTTNTAAACTTTGAAGAGGAAATGNTTAATCGNTTTGGTNTAATTCCCAAGTGAATTTAAAAATTTAATAGAACTAGTAAAATTAAAGGTCTTAGCTGCTTCTACAAAAATTATAAGGATTGATGCTAATCAAGATAATATTTACATATACTTTAATAAAGAATTTAAAGANTACTCAGAGCAATTTATTAAATGGATTACNNATAATAAAACTTACATAACACTTNTTGAGGAATTTAAAATAAAGATATCCAATAAAGAAAAAATAGATATTGAAAAACTANTATTGCGTGTATATGAAATAGTGAATACAATAAATAAAATTTTGATAAATAAGGGTTAATATATGAATATTGAATTTTCAAAAGAAGANAAATTGTTTAAAGAAAAAGTAAGAAACTTCATTAGTAAAAACTTATCTAATGATCTTAAAAATAAAATTGCTAATGGAGANGATATTACNAAAGAAGAAACCATTGNTTGGCAAAAAGCTCTNTATCAAGAAAACCTTTTTGCTCCTGGATGGAAAAAAAAATTTGGTGGAGCAGAGTTAACAGCTACAAAAAGATACATATTGGATCAAGAGTTAGCATTAGGTGATACTCCTACTATTATTCCATTTGGAGTTACCATGATTGGGCCTGTNTTAATGCACTATGGNACNGAAAAGCAACAAAANTTNTTTTTACCAAAGATATTAAACTCTGAGCANTGGTGGTGTCAGGGNTATTCAGAACCTNNCTCAGGATCAGATCTTGCTTCATTAAAAACGAAAGCAATATTAAANGGTGATAAATATNTNATAAATGGNACTAAAACCTGGACAACANTAGCTCAATATGCAGATTGGATGTTTTGTTTAGTAAGAACATCTTTTGAANGNAAAGCTCAAGAAGGTATTTCTTTTATTATGATTGATATGAAAAGTAANGGTATAAGCGTAGAACCTATAATCACTTTAGATCAATCACATGAAATTAATACTGTTTATTTAGAAGATGTTGAAGTGCCTAAAGAAAATATAATTTANGAAGAAAATAANGGTTGGACAGTTGCAAAGTTTCTNNTNGGACATGAAAGAACNTCTATTGCAGCNGTGGGAAANTCTAAAAATGCTGTAANAAAACTTAAACAAATTGCAAATATTGAATTAAGTAATGAAGGNAGTTTGCTTATTTCTGATAGAGGATTTAGAGATAAACTTACTATTCTTGAAATGGACCTTAAAGCTCTTGAATTTACAGAACTCAGAGTATTATCTGAGGAAAATAAAGGTGTGGCTCCAGGTCCAGAAGCATCACTTTTAAAAATAAGAGGCTCTGAAATACAACAAAGGATTACTGAACTTACTATGAATGCTGTTGGTTATTACGGCTTAATCAATAATAACACAAAAAGTAATATAGATAGAAAAAATCATAATCAAATTAGACCCGATTATTCTCAGAATGTAGCTGCAAATTATTTAAATATGAGAAAAACTACTATTTATGGGGGATCTAATGAGATTCAAAAAAATATTCTCTCAAAAATGGTATTAGGTTTATAAATGAATTTATCTTTGACTGAAGAACAATTATTAATAAAGAGTTCTGCAGAAAAATATTTTAGAGATAACTTNCCATTTGACGAAAGATCAAAAATTATAANATCACGAGGTGANGATTANAAAAAAATTATTCATGGCAGTAAGGAATTAGGNTGGTACGCATTACCTTTTAGCGAGAAATANGGAGGTATTGGTGGTAGTACAACAGATGTTATGACATTAATAGAGACTTTCGGTGCATCGTTGCATGTAGATCCTTTTATTTTTTCCGTATTGTTTCCCGGTAAAGTAATAGAAAATTTTTGTAATGATAAAGATAAAAATTACTATTTAAATCAAATTATAAATGGAAATTTAAAGATAGCGTACTGTTTTGCTGAACCAAGCCATAGGTTTAATTTTTTAAAAATTGGTTGTAAAGTTCATTTAGAAAATAATAAATATTATCTTACAGGTAAAAAAATACTTGTAATAGGTGCTACTGAAGCAGAATTATTTTTAGTTGCAGCTAAAGATAAAAATAATAATGTATATTTATTAAAAATTGTAAACAACAATAAAAATTTCCTTTNCCAAAATTATAGNGTTATTGATGATAGTTTGGCATCAGATATAGNGTTTGATAATTTTGAGTTTCAAGATGATGATATTTTAGTNAAAATAAAGTATGAAGAATTTATTAAAAAAATNGAGATCATTTANGATTATTTNACNTTAGCTNCATGTTCAGAAGCATTAGGCGTAATAGAAAAAATGTATCAATTGACTTTGGATTATGTAAAAACTAGAGAACAGTTTGGAAAAAAGATTGGAGATTTTCAAGTTATTCAACATAGAATGGTAGATATTTANATTAAAAAAGAAGAAATGAGATCTTTGAACTATAGCGCACAAGTATCTTTTTATGATAATTATAATTCTGAAAATATAGCCAAGAATATTTGTTTAAACAAAATATTTCTAGATACAAAGGCAAAGGAAATATCCCAAGATTGTATTCAATTACATGGAGGAATGGGGGTAGCGAATGAAATGTCAATAGGTCACTATTTTAAAAAAATAACTTTTCTTAGTATGCTCTTTGGAGATTCTGATTATCATTATAGAAGATATGAAAAGGTTGATAAAGCTTAAGAATGTATTTTTTTTTAAACGATTATAGAAAAATATTATTTTTTTTAATTTTTTTAGGCATTCTACTACTAAGTATATTTTTTTTTACATTTATATTAATATTAGCATTGCCAATTGTAATTATTTTATTTTTTTTAAAAAAATACTTATTAAAAAAGTCAAATTATGAGTTCGATAATCAAAATTTCTATGATATTAAAAAAAATAAAAATAACTTTATAGATGTAGAATATAAAAAAGATGAAGAGAAAGAATTATAGNAAATTTATAAATCTNAGTGCTTTAACTTACTTCCACTTTATTGAACAGCCAATACTGNGTTTTTGATTAATTACAATTGAATTATTTTCAATTATTTTTAAATNGGCANTTATTAGNCATCTNNCTCTTTTTTCGNATTTGGATTTATATTTTACATTATCTAATCTNCCTCTATAAAATAATTTATCTTTTTTATCAAAACAAAAAAAGTCTGGAGTACAAGTTGCATCATATTTTTTTGCAATAATTTGATCTGAATCAATTAAATAGGGAAAACTAAAACTATTTATTTTAGAGAAATTTTTCATATTTTCAAATGAGTCTTCAGGGTAACTTAGGTAATCATTAGGCATTATTGTTAAAACTCCTACATCAATTGATAGAAGATAATTAAAGTCGCTTACTAATCTACTAATCATATCTTTTACGTAAGGACAATGATTACATATGAAAGCTACTACAAAACCATTTTTCTTTCTTATATTTTTTAAAGTATAAAATTTATTATTTACGTTTAACAAGGAGAAATCATGAGCTTTCATCCCAATATTTGCTCTATTACTATTTAACAACATTTAATCAATTTAATTATATTTCTAAATATGTAAATATTTTTATACTTGAAATAAATGCTATTTATATATATTTTTTAAAACTATGGCATTTTTAGTAGAAGTAAAAAATATATCTAAATCATTTGATTCTTTTTTAGCAGTAGACAATGTGAGTTTTTCTCTATCAAAAGGAGAAGTATTAGGCTTTTTAGGTCCAAATGGTGCCGGAAAAACAACTACTATGAGAATTTTAACAGGATTTTTGAAACCAAATTCAGGTATTATTAAGATTAATGGTTTAAATCTTTTTACTAATCTTAAACAGTCACGTGAATTTATAGGTTATGTTCCTGAAGGTTCGCCTCTTTATAATGAAATGACTACTCTAGATTTTTTAAGCTTTATTTGTGAAATAAGGGGTATAAATAAAGATGAAAAAATAAGCAGAGTAGTAAGTTTATTAAATTTAAATGATGTCTTGCTGCAAAAAATAGATACTTTATCCAAAGGTTTTAAAAGAAGAGTTGGTTTAGCTCAAGCTCTAATTCATGACCCTAAAATATTAATTTTAGATGAACCTACAGACGGATTAGATCCAAACCAAAAACATGAGGTTAGGAAGTTGATAAAAAAATTAGGAAAAGAAAAAGCTATAATTATTTCTACACATATTTTAGAAGAGGTTAAAGCTATTTGTAATAGGACTATGATATTATCAAATGGTAAACTTTTGATTGATGATGCTCCAAATAATGTTTTAAAAAAGTCTAGTAGTTATAATAATTTATTAATTTCTGTTCATGAAAAAACAGCAAACGATTTAAGAAAAGAAATAATGACAATTAATAAATTTAAAAATGTAAAAGTCTTAGGTAATGTTTGTTCAATTAAATTAAAAAATTCTTCAGACTCTAATAGTATTTCTGAATATATTAACAAGAAAAAATATACTATAAAACATTTCTCAATTAACAAAGGAAATTTAGAAGAAGTATTTAGAGAATTAACTTATAAGAATGATTAAACAATGAAACAACTACTATCAATAATAAAAAGAGAATTAACCAGTTATTTTGCGACACCTGTAGCTTACGTTTTTATTACAATTTTTTTAATTTTATCTGGACTTTTTACATTTTATTTAGGTAATTTTTTTGAGATAGGGCAAGCTTCACTTGGTAGTTTTTTTGAGTGGCATCCATGGTTATATCTATTTTTGATACCAGCTATTACTATGAGATTATGGTCAGAAGAAAAAAAATCAGGAACTATAGAACTATTAAGTACATTACCTATAACCACATTTAATATTGTTTTAGGAAAGTTTCTAGCAGCTTGGGCTTTTACACTTTTGTCATTGACTCTAACTTTTCCAGTTTGGTTAACTGTAAATTATTTAGGAAATCCTGATAATGGTGTAATTCTTGCCAGTTATATAGGTAGCTTACTTATGGCAGGAGGCTATTTATCAATAGGAATATTTATTTCTTCATTAACAAAAAATCAAGTTATTGCTTTTATTGTTTCTGTAACAGTGTGTTTTTTTTTTACAGTAAGTGGATTACCATTAGTGTTAGATTTTTTTTCTAATTGGACAGGAGAAGCTATTACAGATGTTGTAGCTTCTTTTAGTTTTCTAGCAAATTTCTCAGATATTTCAAAGGGCATTATAGATATGAGAACTATAATCTATTTTGCTTCATTGATATTTTTATTTTTATATTTAAACGTAATTACGTTAGATAATTCTAGGACATAGATATGAATTTTATTTTTGTAAAACAATCATATAATTCAAAATTATTTAAATTTTTATTTTTGATTTTTCTATTTCTTTTTTTTAATATTATAGTAATAAATTTTTTAACGAATAAAAAATTAGATTTAACAAAAGACAATCTTTATACAGTTTCTGCAAATACCAAAAGTATTATTAAGAACTTAAATGAACCAATCAGTATTAAGTTATTTTTTTCAAACTCCTTAAGTAAAGAATTAGCCCAAGTTAGAGATTATGAAAAAAGAGTACGAGAGTTATTGGTTAGTTATGAAAAAATATCAAACAATAATATCAATATTGAAATTATAGATCCAAAGCCTTTCACAGATCAAGAGGATTTAGCAAATGTATATGGAATACAAGGTCTTCAATTGAATGAAGAAGGTGAAAAGTTTTACTTTGGAGCAGTATTTAGCAATTCTGTTGATGATACAACTATAATTCCCTTTTTTGAATTAGATAGAGAACAGTTTTTAGAATATGATTTAACTAAAACTATATATAATTTAGCTAATACAACAAAGCCTAATGTTGGGTTAATTTCAGGGTTACCCTTAGTCGGTAGAGTAAACAACTTTCAAGGACAAGCACAGTATGAAGAGCCATTTTATATATATCAAACACTAAATGAATTTTTTAATGTAGTAGATTTAACTTTAGAAGTTACTACAATACCTGATAATATAGATCAATTATTAATCATACATCCCAAGAATTTAAATGATGAAACTTTATACGCTATTGATCAATTTGTAATGTCAGGAAAAGGTGTAACTTTTTTTATAGATCCATTCTCAGAGTTTGATAATAATTTATCTAAACCAGAGGAAGAAAAAGATTTCTCATCATCAAATCTAAGTAAAATTTTTACTAGTTGGGGCTTTGATGTAAAACCTGGAATGATAGCAGGAGATATAGTTAATGGAAGAAAAGTAAGTTTAGGAAATGCAAATAATCAAAAAATAGTAACCTATGTTTTATGGTTAGCTATTCAAGAAAATTTATTATCAAAGAAAGATATAGTCACTGCCAATTTAGATTATGTTTTTTTAAAATCAGCTGGTTCAATTGAAAACTTAAAAACTAACAATAGTTTATTGATAGAACCTTTGGTTAGTACATCAGAAGATGCTATGTTAATTGAAAGATATAAAATGCAATTTAGAGCTGATCCTGAACAATTGTTAAAAGAATTTCAATCTGAAAATAAAAATTATATTTTAGGCGCTAGAATAAAAGGTAAATTTAACTCAGCCTTTACTTTAGAAGATCTGAAAAAAATAAATATTGATGTAAATGATCATATTAATAAAATAGAAAAGGCTAATATTATTTTATATGCTGATACAGATTTACTATCTGATAATACATGGATATCAAAACAAGATATGTTTGGTAGAAATTCTATAACCGCTATAGCAGATAATGGTAGAATGGTAGTAAATTCGATCGAGTCTATGTCAGGAGGAAAAAACTTAATAGGTTTAAGAGGAAGAGGAACTTCTAATAGACCTTTTTTGGTAATCGAGGATTTGCAAAAAAAGGCTGAATTAAGTTTTCGTGAAAAACAAATGTCATTACAAAATGAACTTCAAATTACCGAAGATAAATTAAAGAAAATTCAGGAAAATAATACAAATTCTGCCGTTAGCAAGACTTCAGAACAGAATATAGCTATAGAAGACTTTCAAAATAAAATATTTTCAATTAGAAAACAATTAAGAGAAGTTCAAAGGCAGCTAAATGCAGATATTGATCAATTAGAAAGTAACATAAAACTTATAAATATATGGTTAATGCCATTTATTGTAATCATTTTATATTATATAATTAAATATATAGCTGAAAAAAAACGAAGAGAGTTTTATAAAAAAATTGGAAGAATAGAAAACTAATGGATACTAAGAAGTTTTTTTTTATTATATCAATTTCAATAATATTATTAGGACTATTATTTACTTTTTTAAATAAAGATTATTCTTCTGATAAAGAGTATGATAAGTTATTTTCTAATATTGAGTCAACAATAGACAATGTTACCAGAATCGAAATAGAAAATAATTCAAGTATAATATATCTGTTTAAAAAAAATGGTTTATGGGTTTTGCCTAGTTATGATGATTATCCAGCAGATGAAGAAAAAATTAGAAGTTTATTGCTTGCTATAGTTCAGTTAAAAGTTATTGATAAAAAAACTAATAACGCTGCTTTACACAAAAATTTAGGATTATCTTTTCCTTTAGAAAAAAATAGTTATAGGGTTAGATTATTAGGAGGGGAAAAAAACCTTATAAGTGATTTTATTATCGGCAAAAGTTCTAAACATAACTCAGATTTTAAGTATATAAGAAAATTTGATAATAACCAATCTTGGTTATTTAAAAATGTATTTAATATTAAAGAAAATGAAATAGATTGGTCAGAAAATAGTATTTTAAAGGTAGCAAGATGGAGAATCAAGTCAGTAAAGTTAGAAAATACTAAAAATAAAGATAAGCATATATATATTTATAAAAACAAATATTCTGATCAATCATTTAAATTAGCAAATATACCAAAAGGATTTAATTTAAATTCAAATTTTAATTTAATCGCTTTTTCTTCGTTATTGGAAAGTGTAAAAAAAATTGATATCAAAAAATCTTCTATAAATAAAAATAATAATTTTATAAAAAACTTATATTTTGAAACATTTGACGGTTTAATTATAAATATTAAAGCTTTTAAGATAGAGGGAGATATATATTATTACTTTGATATTGATAGTGATATTAATGTAAGAAAAGAATTAAATAAAAGTGAAGCCAATATTGTTGGGCTTCCTAACATGTTATCATTTGAAGAGGTTAGAGCAGAAGTTATTAAATATCAGTACCTTGAGGATTGGCTGTTTAAACTTTATGACGATTTTAATTCTGACACCAATTTTATATTGCAAGATATAATTACGCAAAAACAAAATAACTAATATTTTAGTATAGAATAATATTTTTCCTTTTTTGAAAGTATTTTTTTAGCACCATTTAATTTTTTAATTTCTATTAAAAATTGGCATTCTACAATATTGACCTTAAAGGCTTCTAAAAGCTTTAAAGAAGCATTTATAGTTCCTCCTGTGGCTAAAACATCGTCTACAAGAACTACATTATTATTTTTTGCTAATGCGTCAGCATGTATTTCTAAAGTATCCTTGCCATATTCTAAATCATAAGTTTCAGAAATTACATTATAAGGAAGTTTTCCTTTTTTTCTAATAGGAACAAAGCCACAATTTAATGTACTAGCAAGTGGTGCTCCTAATATAAACCCTCTAGACTCTATCCCAACTATTTGATCTATTTTTTTGTCGACTAATCTCTCTTTAAACATTCCTAATACATAATCAAAACTATTTTTATTATTTAGTAAGGGAGTTATATCTTTAAATATAATTCCTTTTTTAGGAAAATCTGCTATATCTCTTATATAATTATTAAGGTCCATGTGAAATTATTTATATTTATATCTATTGTATTATTAATTTATAATAAAGTATTTAGTACTCAATTAGAAGATATAATTGGTAATATGTCTTCTTATACTATTAAAGAGGATGAAACGCTAATTGATATATCTAGAAGATATAATTTAGCATTTCCTGAGGTATTACTTAATAATAATAGTATAAATGATCCTTGGACTTTAGAAACTGGAAAGGTAATTAGCTTACCCGGAAGGCATATCTTGCCAAAAGGTAAAAGAGAGGGAATTATTATAAATAAAGGAGATTTAAGGGCTTATTATTTTAAAGATAAAAATACTATTTTTTCATTTCCAATTGGAATAGGAAGAGCAAATTGGGACACACCTACTGGAAAAGCTACAATAGTGGGGAAAAAGAAAAACCCTTTTTGGACAGTTCCTAAATCTATTTTAGAAGAAGAGCCTCATTGGCCAAAAGTAGTTAAGCCTGGACCAGATAATCCATTGGGAACAAGAGCAATTTATTTATCCATGCCCGGTTATTTATTACATGGCACGAATAAACCATGGGGTGTTGGAATGAGAGTTAGTCATGGATGTATCAGAATGTACCCAGAGGGTATAGAAAAGCTGTTTGAAATGGTAAAAGAAGGAGATAAAGTAGAAATAGTAGAACAAAACGTTAAAACTGGGTGGCAAGGTGGAGTACTTTATTTGGAAGTTCATACTATGCATGAGTACGGTCTTGAGGAAGACGAGGAGAAAAAGCCTAATATCAGATTATTACCTGAGGCAGCAAAATTGATACAAGAGGCCGCTGGCATACATATAGCTAAAATTGACTGGGTTAGGGTAACGGAAATAGTAAGAACTGCTTCTGGTGAACCAAAAGCAGTTCTCAGTATATATTAATTTTATTTTCTAGATATAGTTCTGAACATTCTATCTATCTTATCATTAAGAGCTCTTAATGCCGATCTATTTTGCTCAGTCATAGCTTCAGCTCTTTGGGCTGTTTTATTAGCTGCTTCAATATTTGCTTCTTGTTCTGCTTCTTTAGCGTCCATAGACGACTTTAGGTCAGCAATTGCAGCATCTATTGCAGCATTACTATTACTATTAGGTGTTTCACAACCTGTAAGTGCTATGATTAATGCGATAACTGGAAAAATTACTAAATTTTTTAACATACTATACTCCAAATTTTATAATTATACTTATAGTTAACTATAAATATAAAGTAAAGCATTAAAATGCGTTTAAATATTACTTTATAGTTAAAAATTACTCATTTTGAGTGCATAAAAAATTGCACTTATCATATTTCTAGCACTTGCTTTATTTTTGTAAGCAATATCAAAGGCTGTTCCGTGATCCACGGATGTTCTTATAAATGGCACACCTAATGTAACATTAACAGACTGATCAAAATATAATAGTTTAACCGGAATATGTCCTTGATCATGGTAATTAGCAATTACTAGGTCATATTTACTTTTAACTGCTTCTCTAAAAATAACATCAGACGAAATAGGTCCAACTATATTTAATCCCTTTTTAGATAATACTTTAATAGCGGGTATTATTTCTTTAAGTTCCTCTACTCCAAATATTCCATTCTCTCCAGCATGAGGGTTTAAACCACATACAGCAATTCTAGGGTTAGTTTTTTTCATTTTAAGCATATGATCATGTCCAATATTTATAACTTCAATTATTTTTTCTTTAGTTATAAGACTTATTGCTTCTTTAAGAGATTTATGACAAGTAATATGTAATGTAGAAAATTTTTTATTAGCAAGCATTAAGTATGGTTCCTTAATATTAAATAAAGAGCCTAACAGACCAGTATGTCCATCAAACTTATGTCCTGCTAAATGTAAGGATTCTTTTGATATAGGAGCAGTCACTATAGCGTTAACTATTTTTTTTTTGTATAGTTCTGCTGCCTTACAGATTGATTTATATGATATAGAACCACCTATACTACTAGGCTTATTATTAAAATGAATTTTTTCATCAAAGTTTATAAATTCTTTAATATTTGACATATTATCAGAAATATTCAAATTTTTACAAGCTATATCAAATGCTATTTTACTACCTATGACTATAAAATTAATTTTTATTTTTTTTTTATTTAAAAAATATAGAGCTTTAGCTGAGATCTCTGGGCCTATTCCTAATGGGTCACCTAAGGTAATACAAATAGATATATTTTTATAATAAATCATTATAATAAATTATTATATTTACTTATTATTACAATAATTATATAAAGAAAAAGTAGTCCCCATCGTCTAGCGGTCTAGGACGCCGCCCTTTCACGGCGGAAACACGGGTTCGATTCCCGTTGGGGACGCCAGCTTTTCTGCACCTTTAAGGGTGCTTGGTACCGATTTGGTACTCTGTCCACCACGGTTTACTTACTCATTGGGATCGTAAGCATTTCTAACATGTTAAGATTTTTTCTGACTTCAATTAATACATTTTTATTAAATTATGATAAGAATTTATTTTTTAAGAAGTAATTTTGTAACTCCCAATCCAGCGGCATCGTATGCATCATAAATTTCATCAGCACCTGACTTTCTTAAAATATTAGGATCGCCCTGAGATCTTGTTGGCACAATAATTTTACCCTTGAAGCCAAATTTTCTTGCTTGTTTAATTGACCAGTTTTGTACTTTAAATTCAGGTAAAGAGAGAATAATAACTTCAAGTTTTCCAAACCTAAGCTTTGACCAAAATCCTGGATCCTCTACATCAGCAAAAGTTACTCGCTTTCCTTTTTTAAAATAATTTAAACTTAAATCTGCATTGGCATCAAATCCTACGACCTTCATATTATTCTTTACTAAGATATCAAATATTGAATTTCCTATCCTACCCATACCAACTATCATTACAGTAGCCTCACCACAAGTATGGGGTTGTTCATCAGGGTGATGTTTTGATCTTTCTAACTTTATAAAAAAATTTTCAAATTTAATGAAAATTTCATGAACAAATTTATTTAAAATAGAGCCAATAATAAAACTTAAACAGACACTACACACAAATATGCTAAAGTAAAAATCATTTAAAATACCATCACTTTTCCAAAGAGAAGCTAAAACCAATAAAAATTCAGAAAAACTCATTAAAGATATAGATACAAGAAATGCAGTATAAGAACGTAGTTTAAGAAATATTAGTAAAATAAATAATATTACGCATTTAATAACTAATAAAAGTAAAATTAAAATTGAGTAAAATAATATTTCAGCATTAATATTTAGTTTCATACCTAAAGATACAAAAAAAAATAATAAGAAAAATTCTCTTATGCTCCAAATCTTTTTTGACAAATCATCTGCAAATTTATAATTTGACATTAAAATACCTACAAATAGTGATCCTATCTCTCCAGTTAAACCAAATTTTTCAAAAGTATATGAGCCTAAAAATAAAGCTAAAAATAAAGAGGTAAGCATAACTAATTCATCATCACTCTTAAGTTTGTATAATATTTTTTTTAAAAAATGTATTAAAAATGGAACTAATATTAATAAAAAGGAATATTTTGTAAGATTCGTTGAACTTGAATAAAGCAAAAGACCTAACAAAAGTATATCTTGTAAAATCAATATAATAATTGATATTTTTCCATGGAACGAGTTTAACTCTTTTCTTTCTTCAAGTGATTTAGAAGCTATAATAGTGCTAGAAAAAGTTAAGGCNAAACATAAAATAATTTTNATTTCTAGAACAAAATTNAGGTTNGTAAGAAAAAAATAAATTGTAGCNACAAATATCGTNTGTAANAGTACTATACTTGNATANCCNAAATTAAAAACTCTTAACGGATTTATATGTAAACCAATTGAAAATANCAAAAGATCAATACCTATTTTACTAGGTATTTCCAAAATATTCTTATAATCAACGTAATCCAAAAGACTAAAAATATAACCTGCTAGAATAAAACCTATTAAAACAGGTATAGTTAGTATTTTGCAAAAATGTCCTAAAAATAGAGCTCCAGAAATCCATATTATTATATTTTCCATTAATTAAAGTGTTCCATACTTAAAAAAATACTATCCATAAGCTCCATGATTTACGGCAATAAGCTGAGTAATATTTTTTATCATTTTATTATTCCTTTCCAAAGGCCTTATAATTTCTGTTTCTATTAAAGATAAATTGCTCTTATTATTACTTGAGTAGTTTTCTTTTTCTTTTATATGGTTGCTATCTTTAAATGATTTGTCATTAGTAAAAGCGCTCCTAATAATTTTTATGACGTTATTGAAGTCAAGTAGAAGACCATAAGATAAAATATCTGAATTAGTAAATTTATTACTTGTTGATAATTTTGGTATTTTGCACATTATAACAAGACTATTTATTATTAATGCAATTCTCAATGAATGGAGAATATCAAGATTAACTCTTTCTTTACCAGATGTTCTTATGTTAGTTTTTTCAGCTTTCTCTGTAACCACATATAAGTCCATCAAATCATCTCTTAACCGCCAGATTAATTGTTTTATTTTACTTGCTCTTTTATCATTTCTCAAATGGTCTCCTATCTTTCTATATGCAAACCTGTTTAAAATTTGTTTTTCATGATAAGCTTGATCAATCCAAAATCCTGGATCAAGAATATTACAGTAAGCTAATAATGTATTTAAAGATCCAATTGATTTTGCCTTTAAAACAAACATTAGTAGTTGTTTAAGTCTATTTGAAGACTTATATNTATCTAGAAATTGCTTTAAATCTACATTAGCTGTTTTACCAAAACCAGAAATAACATTTGTTAAAAATCCTAATTGTTGTAAAATAGCATTATGAGTTATTGCTCTTACTTCTGAAAGATTTTTGTTTATATTTTTTTCTTTATTGGCTCTCTTTGAAGGCCTAGAACCAGTTACCGTTAGTAGATTAGTTGAGAACATATTTACTAAGTCATGATAATCNGGATTAGTAAATAAGNTATTATGCCAATTTTTTAAAAATAAAAANAAATCTTTTGAGAAGTTCTCTTTAATATAAAAATGNTCATTTAGAACTTTTTTATTATATTTTTTAATTTCTGCNTAAAATATATTNNTAATAGTATTTTTTGCTAAATTTTTTGTGCCAAAAAGCCTATAACCATCTCCACCCTGAAAGCTCGTCTGATGATAAAGGTGCAGTTTCATTTTAGAGNTCATATATCTNACATAAGGAGAAATCATAAANGATTGGCGTTNGGCTATACTTGATTGAGTNCCACCACGNCCAAGAGCTTCACCNTGGGTATTAAATAATAGTAAGTCTACATTTAAATTTTCNGTATCATATAAAATTTTAACAATTTTTAATTGTAGTTGTTCTATTTCAATATTTGCAGCTATTTGTCCAATGAATCTTCCGGCATCTGAATATCCAGTTTGAATTGAAAGTCTTCTTCTATTTCTAATATATTTAACAAAAGTTTCCTGTAATAAAAGATCTTTAATTATTTCCTGTCCATGTTCAAGTCCGTATTTTGTTTCGAAAAGAGGAGAAATATCGATTTTTTTGTCTATATCAAGTTTTTTTGCTAAATATAAAGCAGAGAATATTGAAATAGGCTGCTCACATTCTGCAATTAAAAACCTTATTGGTTGATCACTATCGATATGTTTAAAAATTTGGGTTGCTATCATAAGTTGTCTTTTAGCTATGGATGTCTCATCATCAAGATTTTTAAAATTAATTTCCCATTTTTTTTCTGTTGATAACTTTTCTGACAGTTTATCCAGAAGACTCTTAGAAGATATTAAATTATTTTTATTAAATATATCCCATTTAAGCTCAAAACTCATTGCATTATGAATTTGAGATGCGTTTACTCTTAAATGTACTTCAGCAATACCAAAACCATGATTTTTAATATCAGCCGCAATCAACATTAAAGAAATACAATCTTTATTTCTGGGCATTTTTTTTGCTATTTTATGTAATTTATTAGATAAACTATGGCTTGAAACTAGCTTATTTTTTCTCTCTGTAAATAGATTTATTGCATTGGAAAAATTTTTAGTGTTATTTTTAATATCACTAAAACTTTCAACCTCTTTTTTTGTAAAAGACAATTCAGTCTTTAATTTTTTTAAAATATCTTCAACCTCTTTTAATTTTAATGTATTAAGGAGGTTTACATAATATGTTAGTGTTATTTCTTTTTCTAATAGGCGCAGGTAAAAACTATCTAGCCAAGATATATCTGATCTTCCATCTAAATCATATCCTACCCAAGTAGATACACCAAGCATAAGAGGTAATTTTTCCTTCCATTTTGGAATAAGATCTTTTTCTCTTTTTTCTAGTATTTTTTTATTAAGAGAAAAGATTGCCTTTCTTGCGTTAAAAATTGCGTTTAAGGCCTCATCATGTTCTTCTTTTAAAGTTATATTTTCTCTTGGTGAATAAATATTTTTTTTATATATTTTTGAGTCATTTTCTGCACTTTTGCTTATTATTTCTGAAGAAGTCTTAGTTAATGCAAATACAGGGTGAGCAGTAAATACAGCTCTATAAATTTCCTTTTCAATATCTATATCTTTACAATTAATTATTTTTTCACTTTTGTTTTTAATACCAACTTGTTTTCTTAAATTATATATCTGAAAATTACTGTAGTAATGATTAAGTTTATTTAATGTGCTTTCTATATTTATTTTTTTGTCGTTATTTAGATAAAGATCTTCTAATATGGAACATGATAACGCAGTTATTGGATTTACTTCATTGATTTTCATGCCAAGTCTTCTGAATTTTAAGAGTAATTTCTCTAAGTCATGTAAATAATTTTTTTTCATTTATTAATATTCTCTATTAATTTTAGAAAACTAAAATCATAAGAAACCTTATATATTTCTTAAAAAAAAAAATTAGTAAATTAGAAAGACTTTTAGTAAATTAGGGTTTTATTTAAATTTAAAAAAAATAGACCTAAAAAGTCTGGTTAATCTTGGTGCCAAAGTGGTGCCAAAATGGTGCCAAACTCTATCATATTAATATGGGATTCTATCGTATTCTAAGACATATAAAACATACGTAAAGCCTTATAAACTGGGACTTTTTTATGGTAATATCTAACGGGTTCGATTCCCGTTGGGGACGCCAGCTCTTCCTTACTTTTACAAGGAAACAGTAAATGTACTTTGATACAGTAAAAAATCATAATGTTTTATTGCAGTGAAGGTATCTATGTCTGTCGAGAGACGTCAACTTTTCAGTAACACTTGTGTAACTAAGTATAGTGAATTGTTTAAGAGAAGGCTGTCTTAAAAAGAGTATTTTATTAAATTATTTTCGTAATATGTTATTTTATTATTAATTTGAATTTATTTTAAATGAACCTAAATATAAATTATGCAAATAGTTTGGTTTAAAAGAGATTTAAGAATATATGATAATGAGGCATTTAAAAATGCTTGTGATAAAGGTCCTATTATCCCCTTATATATATTTGAAGAAGATTTATGGAAAAAATCTCCATTGTGTATGAAACATTATACATTTTTAAGACAGTCACTAGATGATTTAAATAATGATTTAGAAGAATTGGGACAAAAACTTATAATAGAAAAAAATAACTCAATAGAAGTTTTTAAAAAATACAAAAAAAAATATAATGTACATACTGTATGGTCCCATCAAGAAACTTGGAACTATTGGGTAAAGAAAAGAAATGATAAATTGTCTGAATGGTTTGATTCTAATAATATAAAATGGATAGAGGTTGTTCAAAATGGAGTTATTAGAAATTTAAAATCTAGGGAAGGCTGGTCAAGAAAATGGCATATTAGAATGAATAAGGATTTATTTAGTGCTGTTACTAAGCTTGATAGAGTTTGTAAGAAAACATATGAAATTCCTTCTTTTAAAGAGTTAGGTTTAAAAGAAGAAAAAAATACAAATTTTATTTTAGGTGGAAGAAAAGAGGGTTTAAAATTATTAAAGAGCTTTCTTCATGATAGAGGCAAGAATTATTCAAAAGATATGTCTTCACCAAATACTGCTTTACTAAGTTGTTCGAAACTATCTGCACATATTTCTTTTGGCAACTTGTCAATAAAAGAAATTTTTCAAACAGCAAATAATAGAATTGAATTTTTAAAAAATAATTCATTTATAGAAAATAAAAGTTGGATTAGCTCAATAAGATCATTTATAAAGAGGCTTCATTGGCATTGTCATTTTATCCAAAAACTAGAAGATGATCCTACAATAGAGTTTAAAAACATGCATAGCCTATATGATGGATTAAGAAATAATGAATTTAATGACAAATACTTTATAGCATGGAAAAAAGGATTAACAGGTTTCCCTTTTACTTAATGATTAGGCAGTATAATCATCTTAAGTATACTGTAGTTGAGTGATTTATAACATTAGTAAAGTAATAAGTAAGATTATATATTAAATTAATATATAGTTGCTAAAATATTATAAATTAAAAAAGGAGTAAGTATGGCTATTTATTGTATTAAAATAAAATACACAAAAGAAGCAATTAAAGGAATGATGGAAGAAGGAATAGATAGAGCTGATGCAATGAGAAGTTTGAGTAAAGCATTAGGAGGAAAATTATTAGCTTTTTATGGAATGGTTGGGCAGCATTATCATGTAATGGCAATTTCAGAGGTTCCAGAATATGCGAACTTGAGTGCTGGCATAGTAACTGCAATGATGGCAAACACACTAGAAGATTACAAAGTAATACCTTTATACGAAAGCTCAGATATTACTAAAGTTTCTGCTATGTATAAAGAAGTTATGTCTAGTTATAAAAGACCTGGAAAATTAATTAGCTGATATTGAATATAGTATTTTATACGCTTCCAGTGCTCGTTGAAAAAACAAACTTATAGTTTATTATTTAACTGATAAAGTGAAAAAAGTAAAAAAAATAGGAGTTCTTACTAGCGGAGGTGACTGTGGAGGTTTAAATGCAGCAATTAGATCAATATTTTTATCTGCAAAAAAAATCTATAACATGGAAGTATATGGTATAAAAAATGGTACTTTAGGACTCATTAAAAGACCTTTAGATGTAGAAAAACTGACTTATAAAAGCTTTGAAGGTTTTTTGATTAATCAAGGCGGAACTTTTTTAGGAACTAATAGTAAAGGAAATCCCTTTAAATTTTACAAAAATGGTAAACATTTAGATGTTACAAAAAAAATTATCTCTGCGTACAAATATCTTAATTTAGATGGATTAATAGTAATAGGTGGCGATGGAAGTATGAAGATTTTAAAAAAAATTGCCGAAATAGGAAACCTAAATATAGTCGGTATACCAAAAACCATTGATAATGATGTGGGAGTTACAGAATATTCCATAGGATTTCAAACAGCAGTAGATGCTGCTACTAAGGCTTTAGACAGCCTTCAATCTACTGCAGCCAGTCATGGAAGAGCTATGATATTAGAGGTAATGGGAAGAGATGCAGGACATATAGCTTTAAATGCTGGAATCGCTGGAGGGGCTGATATAATTCTTATACCAGAAATAGATTATACAATAGAGGGAGTAATTAAAAAGTTACATGAAATTAAAAAAAATAAAATAGGTCATTATTTAATCATAGTTGCGGAGTCGGTTAAAAAAGAAAATGGTAGTAATGTTTTAAATAATTATAATAAACAGAAAAGATTTGGTGGCATAGGTCATTATGTAGCACAAGAGATTATGAAAAAAACCGATTTTGAATGTAGAGTAACCTCATTAGGTCATATTCAAAGGGGAGCAATGCCTGTAGCCATTGATAGAATATTAGCAAGTGCATTTGGTGTTTGTGCTGTAGATTTGATTGCACAAAGAAAATTTAATAGATTAGTAGTATGGCAAGATAGAAAGGTTATTGATGTATCTATTGATGACGGAATAAAAGACTATAGAAAAGTAAGAAAACAAGACACTCTTTTTAAAACTGCTCTGTCACTTGGAATATATTTAGGAAATAATCCTAAAAATTAAATTAAAGATTTTAAAAAATTTCTTTACAATTGAAAAATATATGAAAAAGTATTGTTAGTTTATTTTAGCTTGATAAAATTTTAATAGAAATATGAGGTATTTTTTATTAAATTTTTTTATTGCAGTAGCTACAAATCTATTTAATAGAGTATGTAATATATGGACATATATATTTAATTTTTTATATTTATAACCTATATTCATATACTAATATAAATAAATATATACTAATAAACTATGAAAAAAAAATCAGATCAATATAGTGTAAATTTATCAGAAAAAAATTCAGTAAACAATAGTATTGATCAAAATTGGGAACAAGATAATCAATCTTGGTGGGATTGGTATTTAACTTTAGCAGAAAATAGTAATAAAAAATATAAAAGTATAAAATTAAATCCACTCTTAGTTAAAGATATAGTTATTCCATCATTTAATAATATTAAAAAAGAATTATCTACACCATATGACCTAAAAGAAAGTCATATAGATTTATTCAATAAAAATGGATTTATTAAACTAACCAATGTTTTATCGATTGGCGCAGTATCAATGTTAAGGAAAGAAATTTTATTCTTATTGAATAAAGAATTTAATTTAAATAAAAGTAATCGTTTTTTAAGTATGGAAATGATGTGGACTGAAAATAAAATTATTAGGGAATATGTTTTTAGTAGCCGTATTTCTAAGATTGCTGCAAATTTACTTAAAGTAAAACGGCTTCGACTATATCACGATAATATTCTCACAAAAGAATCAGGTTGTGGAAGAACTCCATGGCATTGTGATGATGATCAT
Organism: Alphaproteobacteria bacterium TMED62; assembly: GCA_002170595.1. Lineage (GTDB taxonomy): Bacteria > Pseudomonadota > Alphaproteobacteria > TMED109 > TMED109 > TMED131. The sequence continues at coordinate 29,702 of NHDP01000015.1, read as the reverse complement.
TTTCCTTTAGATACTCAGGATGTTATTACCGTTTGGATTCCAGCCCAATTTACTCCTAGAGAAATGGGGCCTTTATCGTTCGCAAAGCCTTTGAATGTCTATGACATGGTAAGTAAAATAAAGTTTAATAAATTTAATACTAGTTATGACAAACAAGTAAATAAAATATTTAAAGAAAAAAACGTTTTAATAGAAGATGGTCCTTTTGAAATTGGCGAAGTCAGTTTTCATCACAACTTTAGTTTTCATACAGCAGGCAAGAATAAAACTAATAAGCTTCGTGTTGCTTTAGCTAATACTTTTTTTGCAGATGGAGCAAGGGTAAACAATAATCCAACTATGGTTTCTGGTGACTGGAAAAAATTTATACCTGGAGTTAAACCTGGAGGTATTGTAGCTACTAAACTGAATCCTATTTGTTGGCCTTCTAAAAAATAAATTAATTCTTTAAATCTGTTATACTTAATATTTAAAGTTTATTTGCAAGGAATAAAAATGAACATTATATCAGACTGGACTCGTCAAGCAAAACTAGGCAAACAACCTTCAAAAGTTGCCTTGCAGAAGCATCTTAATGAAGTACATCATAAAAACCCTGGATTTACTGAATTAATAGCGAGTAATTGTAAAGATAAATATGGAAATACTAGTTATGATTTATTGTTAAACCTTTTAGATAAAGAAAAAAATTTAAACATTTTGGATATAGCATGTGGAAGTGGATATTTACTTAACTTATGTTACAAGCGTTTTGGTGCAAACTTTAATTTAACAGGTATTGATATGAGTAATTCAGAACTTGAACTAGCAAGAAAAAAACTAATTCATACTAATTATAAACTGCATTTAGGAATGGCACAAGATTTAAGCTTTTTAGAGGACAACTCATTTGATGCAATACTTTGTCATTGGGCATTAACTTTAATGGACCCAATAATTCCAGTTTTTAAAAATATTAATAGTTTGTTAAAAAATAGAGGTTTTTTTGCAGCAATAATTGATGGAGATATTAGCACAGTTCCTGAGTATCAAAAAGTTCATAATATCATTTATAAGTATGTACAAAAAGAGCATCCAAATTATGGTTTTATAGAACTAGGAGATATTAGAGTAAGAAACTCAAAAGGCCTTAAAAAACTTGCTTTAAAAACATTTCCTGATTCAGATATTACTATAACTAAACACATTTTGTATTTCAGTGATTACCCTAAGTCTCTTGCACGTGAAGTAGCTAGGTTTTTTTATGCTTCATTTGTTCTTTCTGTTAAAGAGCACAATAAAATGATTAAAGAACTAGAAAAATATTTTTCATCTAAGCTAAATAAAGGACAAGGCTGTTATATAATGCCAGTAAACTTTATTTGCATTAAAAAAAATAAATAGTGTTAATAATTCAAAAGGGTTTTTTTATAGTGTATAATATTTATTTCCATTAGAGATGATGCCTTAAAAGATTTTTTTGCAAGCTTTGTTAGCCTATGTTGGTTGCACCCAAATCGTAAAATTATACAATATCTATTAAAAACATAAAAAAAATAAACTTTATTAAATAAAAATAGATAGATATACTTAGTATTAATAAATTGAAAATATCTTTTTATATTTAGTTAAATATAATTTTTTACAAACGAATACTGTCTCATATTATGAAAAAATTGTTATTTATTTTATTATATATAATTTGCTTAAACTTAAATTCCTTAACTTTGAAGGAAATTATTGATGTAAATAATGGTTGGTCTTTATTCTTCATTAATAAAAAGGATATCATCATAACTGAAAAAAAAGGTTCAATTAAATTATTTGATATAAAAAATCAAAGTATCAAAGAAATAAAACATAATTTAAAAATATCTTCTTCTGGGCAAGGGGCTCTTATGGATATAATTAGTTATGATGGAATTATATGGGTTAGTTATGCCGAAAATATGCCTAATGGTTCTACAACATCTGTAGCAACTGGAATGATTAAAAACGATCGTATAACTTTTAAAAATATATTTAGAGCATCTCCTACAATCAAATCTAACTATCATTATGGTGGTAGATTAGTGTTAATAAATGGAAATATTTTTTTAACAGTGGGAGATAGAGGTAAAGGAATGATAGCTCAAGATTTTAAAAAACACCCAGGTAGTATCATAAAAATAAAAAAAGATGGAGGGTTTGTTATAGATAATCCAAAATTTCAAAAAAATTCTGGATGGCTTCCTGAAATATTTCAAATTGGTGTTAGAAATCCTCAAGGTTTAGAATATTCTTTTAATGATAAAAAAATTTATATGACTAACCATGGTGCTATGGGTGGAGATTGGTTTGGAGTAGTAAAAAAAGGAGAAAATTATGGCTGGAAAATTTTAGGTTGGGGAGGTAAAAATTATATAGGTACTGAAATTGGCCCTAAATGGTCTTCAGGTTTTACAAAGCCTATTCACTATTGGGTACCGTCTATAGGAATAAGTTCATTGATTATATATAGAGGAAAAGAATTTAAGGAATGGAACGGAGATGCTCTAGTAACTGCCTTAAAAGACCAATCTTTAAGAAGAATTACTTTTAATAATAACCAATTTATTAAAGAAGAGGTAATATTCAAAGATAAAATAGGAAGAATTAGAGATATAGAATTAAGTCCAATTAATGGAAAGATTTATCTTTTAGGTGAAAATGCTTTATGGAAATTAAGCAAATAAAAAAAAAAATAGTAATATTCACAGATTTAGATGAAACTTTATTAAAAGAGAATAAATATTACCATAACATATTAAATAGCTTTATTAAAAAATTATTAATACACGATTATGTAATTATTCCCACAACTAGTAAAACTTACTTAGAAGTAATTGATATTATCAAACAAATAAAATTTAAATTGCCTTTTTCAGTTGAAAATGGAGCTGCTTATTACCTTCCAATCAAATATACTAAAGATTATTCATATAAAAAAATATTAAATCCGTATGCAGTTAATAAGGTAGCTATAAAGAAAATTTTAAGTAAAAATATTTTTAAAAACTATTTGAAAAATATTAAATTGATTGAAAGTTTATCTTCTTTAGAACAAAAAAAAATCACAAAACTTAATTATAAGCAACTAGAAAACTTTAATTCTAGACAATATACTATTCCTATTCTAATAAATGGAGATAAAAATTTTAAAAAAAATTTTGAAGCCTCTCTTTTAAAAGATAATTTAAAAATAACCTTTGGAGGAAAATTAAATAATATATCAGGACTTCATAGCAAACTTAATTCTTTTAATTTTTTTACAAATCAATACAAGCAAAGATTAAGAAATGAGAAACTAATAACAATAACATTAGGAGACAATCAAAATGATATAGAAATTTTAAATAATTCAAATTATACTGGTATAATTAAAAATAAAGATTATAAAATTACTAATTTAAAAAAAAAGAAAAATATATTTAGAAGTTTTACTGGTGCGCCTTGTGGTTGGGTAGAAGTTGTAAAAAAAATTATAATAAAGATGGAGAGAGACTATAACTGACTTTTATCAAAATGGAATTGTATCAACTTTACATAATCTAAATAATCAAGATAAAAATGTGCTTGCTGAGGAATTGGAGCTAATTGCTGAAGAAAAGCCTATGGAACTAATATTGCCTTGTTTATTTACCGAGTTAAAATCTGATGCTCTAAAAAATATACTAGAAAAGATAAACAAAATTAATTTTTTGCAACATATCATAATAGGATTGGATAGAGCAAATAAAGAAGAGTTTGAATTTGCTAAAAAATATTTTTCTATTTTGAAAACTTCGCATAGTATTTTATGGAATGATGGTCCACGTCTAAAAAAATTACAAAAAGAACTCAATGAAGCAGAACTGGCCAACGTTGAGAATGGAAAGGGAAAAAATGTATGGTATTGCATAGGCTATGCTATAGCTAGAAATTCAGCTGAAGCGGTAGCTTTTCATGATTGTGACATAAAAACATATGATGAAAACATTTTGATTAAACTATTTTATCCATTACTAAATAATAGTATGGGATATAGTTTTTCAAAAGGCTATTATCCAAGATATGCAGAAAATAAATTTAATGGTAGAGTCACTCGCCTTTTAGTAACGCCTTTAATTAAGTCATTAATTAAATTATTTGGAAATAATGATTACTTAGAATTTATAGACTCATTCAGATATCCGTTAGCAGGTGAGTATGCAATTAAAAAAAATTTATTAAGAGAAATAAGAATTCCAAGTGACTGGGGACTAGAAATAGGAATTCTTTCTGAATTGCAAAGGAGTTATTCTAGTAAACTATGTTGTCAGGTTGATTTAGCAGACCATTACGATCATAAGCATCAAGGCCTATCTATGGATGATAAATCTAAGGGTTTATCAAGAATGACTATTGATATTACTAAAGCTTTTTTAAGGAAGATGGCTACTCAAGGTTATATATTTACTGAAGAAAGCTTTAGAACATTGAAAGCTACTTATTTTAGAAAAGCATTAGAATATATTGATATATATAAAGATGACGCAAAAATAAATGGCTTAACATTAGATATAAATCTAGAAGAAAAAACTGTAGAATTATTTGCAGAAAATATCATTCTAGCGGGTAAAAGTTTTTTATCTCAACCTATGGAGAAACCATTTATACCGTCTTGGCAAAGGATTGAATATGCATCACCTGGGTTTATAAAAAAATTAAGGCAAGCAGTTTCTGAAGATAATTATTAAAGATGTCTTTAAAAAAATATAAAAAAATAATCAATGATATTAATGCAATCTATTCATATATATTAACAGAGTGTGAAATTAAAAAACTTTCAGATGAAATTTTTAATCTCGTAAAAAAAACTAAAAGTAAAAAAAAAAAAAAATTAATGAAAAAGATATTTTATTAATTACTTACGCAGATACTTTAAAATTAAAAAATAAAAAACCTCTTAAAGTTTTAAATGATTTTTTAGAAGTTTACATAAAAAAAATAATAAATATTATTCATATTTTACCTTTTTATCCTTCAAGCTCTGACGGAGGCTTTGCTATTACTGATTTTTTTAAGATAGATAACAGACATGGTAGTTGGAATGATTTACAAGAACTATCTAATAAGTATAAAATTATGAGTGATGTAGTTTTAAATCATGCTTCTTCTAAAAGTAAATGGTTTAAAAGCTTTTTAGAAAATAATGGAGAAGGTAAAGATTTTTTTTTAACAGTCGAAAAGGAATTTAACACACAACATATAGTGAGAGCTAGGTCTCATAAATTATTACAAAAATTTAAAACAAAAGATGGTAATAAGATAGTTTGGTGTACATTTAGTAGAGACCAGGTAGATTTTAATTTTAAAAATCCAAAAGTATTGCTTGCTTTTATAAAATTGATTTTATTTTTAAATAATAAAGGAGTTAAAATATATAGATTTGATGCGGTTGCATTTGTTTGGAAAAGACAAGAAACAAGTTGTATAAATTTAGATCAAACTCATGCGATTATTAGATTATTTAGAACTTTATTAAATTTTACGGATTCTGAAAGTAAAATTGTTACCGAAACTAATCTACCATTTAGAGAAAATCTATCGTATTTTGGAAACTCCGACGAGGCTCATATAATTTATAATTTTTCTTTATCTCCCTTAATAATTAACACGCTTATTAAGGGTAGCAGTGAAGCATTTAGAAGGTGGAGCATGAGTATACCGCCGGCAAAAGATAATAATAGTTATTTAAATTTTTTAGCGACTCATGATGGAATTGGAATAAGACCTTTAGAAGGAATAATAAAGAGTGAAGATATAGATATATTATTAAATGCGTTAAAAAAATTTGGTTCAAAATTTACTTATAGAAAAGATAAAAATAATAAAAAAACCATTTATGAAGCTAATATAAGTTTATTTGATGCATTTAGTGGTACCATAAAAGGTAAGGATAACTATAGTTATCATAGGTTCTATTGTGCTCATGCCATGATGTTAAGTTTCGAGGGCATTCCAGGTTTTTATATTCATTCATTGTTTGGCACAAAAAATAATTTAAATTTACTTAGAAAAACAGGAATAAATCGTGCAATTAATAGAAGCACTTATGATTATAAATATATTGTAGAAATGTTAAAAATTAATAATAGTCACATATCTAAAGTTTTTTCTAATATTATAAATTTAATACAAATCAGAAAAAAACAGACCGCTTTTAATCCTAATGCAACCCAGTATACACTTGATTTAGGAAATGAATTTTTTGGTATATGGAGACAAAGTATTAACAGGAAGCAAAGTATTTTCGCAATTTACAATATAACAAATAAAGCTAGAAAATTAAATATTAATAAAATTAACATTTTAAACTTTGAAAGTTGGATCGATTTGGTCTCTCATAATACTATACAAACTAAAAGAACATTTTTAAATTTTTCTCCTTATCAATTTATGTGGATAACAAATAAAATTTAGTATAATATTTGTATAGAATTTTGCTGTTATTATATTATCTTAAAAAGCTTTTCTAAAGCAAAGATTAAAAAGAGGTAGATATATAAATCTTTATTATTTTCTTTATAGAAAATATTGGATATTATTGCGAATTCTATAAAATTCAAAATATAATCAAAACTATATGAAATAAGAAAGTATTTTTAAAGTAAATTGTCATACAAAGAAAAAAATAAAATTAACAACAGTAAATGACTTCGTTGACATTGTTTAACTTTAATTTAAATCAGCTAATTATTGAAAAATTATAAAGATGTATTTCTGGATGAAAAAAAAGATGAATCATCTAAGCGCATTAGAAGAGATGGTGAATAAAAAGCAGCATCAGGAGTACGATGTAGAATACCTTTTTCACTTCCGGTTAGCTTATTTCCTTTAAAGATAGCTATATCCCAAGCTTTCATAAATCTGATTGCTTTTTTATTCTTTATTATTTTATCATTTTTTTTACATTCATAATATGCTGAATAATCACAAGCATCACTAGGAACCCATTCTGTTCCTATACCATGATAAGTTACTAATAAACGTATTGGAACATTATCAATATGAAAACGCTTACAACTTCGAGTTGTGTCTAAAGAAAAACAGATGGAATCAGTATTTAATATATTACAATATATTTTACTTATTTTAACCATATCTTGTATCCATACATTGTAGAACGAGCTATTTATTATTATTTTAGAAATATTTTTATTTAAAACATCTTGTATACTTTCTAAAATAGAATTTTTGTATACCTGTACTTGAATGCTAAAAGGTTTACTTACAAGTTCTTTAAAAAAAATATTAGCTTTTTTAGGTTTGTTCCTTTTGACTATGCTTAAATATGAATTATCTTTAAAAAATGAATCTAAATCATTTAATTCTACAGTTTTTACTAAAGACATATTAGTTTTATTAAAATAAAATATTATTTGCAAATTTAATATATAATATTATATTGCTAAGTGCAATAATATTGCAATAAATAACTAAATAATAAGGAAAAAAAATGAAAGTTGCGTACATATTTAGAAATAATATGGCAAGTACTTTTCAACTTGCTACAATGATATTACCACAATTAGAAACAAATACTCACCTCGTTAATGTCTTGGGAATGTTTTTCTTTGATGACAATATAAATATTTTAAGAGCCAATGATCCCGTAGGAGAACGTTTAGCAAAGATTGCAAAAGAAAAGGGCATGCTGTTAATGGTATGTGATCAATGTGCCGTTAGAAGAAATTTAGCAGAGGGCACTTTTGAACAATGTGGATCAGGAGAAGTTAAAGCGAAAGGATTAGTGGATGGAGTTCAAGCTGGATGTTTTCCACAATTATATTCTGCACTTGGTTCAAATCCACCGGATCAAGTAATAACACTTTAAAATATGGAAGAAAACAAACTTCCTGTTACTGTTTTATCTGGCTTTTTAGGTGCTGGAAAAACGACTTTACTTAATCATATTTTAAATAATCGAGAAGGAAAAAAAGTAGCGGTTATAGTCAATGATATGAGTGAAGTAAATATCGACGCAGCCTTAATAGAAAAAGGAAGCGCAGACTTATCGCGTACAGAGGAAAAACTAGTTGAAATGAGCAATGGATGTATATGTTGCACATTACGTGAAGACTTATTAGACCAGGTAAGACAGTTGTCTCAGGAAAAAAAATTCGATTATTTATTAATTGAAAGCACTGGTATTTCAGAACCCTTACCGGTAGCTTCAACTTTTGATTTTCGGGATGAAAATGATAAAAGTTTATCAGATGTTTCTCGTCTTGACACAATGGTAACAGTAGTAGACGCAAAAAATTTATTAAATAATTATAGTTCCACAGAATTTTTGAAAGACAAGGGCGAGATTGCAGGTGAAGGGGATGAAAGAACTTTGGTAGATTTATTGGTTGAACAAATTGAGTTTGCTAATGTAATTTTATTAAATAAAGTAGATTTAGTAACACAAAAAGAATTAAATATAGTAAAATCAGTAGTTCGTGGTTTAAATGCTAAAGCAAAAATTTTAGAGACATCGCATTCTAAAGTTGCTTTGAAAGAAGTTATAGATACCAAATCGTATAATTTAGAAGAGTCTCAAAATCATCCACTATGGGCACAAGAGCTTTATAATCCTAATGATCATATACCAGAGACTGAGGAATATGGTATTGCTAGCTTTGTTTATAGAGCAAGACATCCATTTAATCCGGAAAAAATTTATGCATTTTTTAATCAGGAGTGGCCAGGTGTTATTAGAGCTAAAGGTTTTTTTTGGATATCATCAAGACCTAATTTTGTTGGTGAAGTTTCTCAAGCAGGAGCCTTTGTGCGTCATCAAGGAATTGGACGATGGTGGGCTGCAGTTGAAGAAGAACAATGGCCAAAAGATCATAAATTTAAAGAAAATATTAATAAGATATGGGCGAAAGAGTTCGGAGATAGAAGACAGGAAATAGTTTTTATTGGTTTAAAAAATGAAATGGATAAAAAACTCATTATAGATAAATTAGACAGACTTCTTGTTAAAGATTATTCTATTAAAATTGAAAACACTCTTAGATTTAAAGACCCATTCCCAGAATGGTTTAAAAGTTAAAAAGTATAAAAAAAAATAGTATTAAATTAAAAATAATTTATTTACATTTTAAATCTATATACTTCAGTTTATATGTAAATTGCATTGCGATTAAAATATTTTGATTAAAATCAGTAATAATTTTGTTATAATTAGTTTTCACTAATAAAAAAAATTGATTGTGAATTGCAAGATTTATTTACCTTTTCAATTTTTGGAGATAAAAATATTTTAGATATACCAGCTCAAGGAGCAGTGTCTATAATAATAGAGTAATATGATCAATTTATTTTAAAAATATAAAACAATGAGCTTTCTGAAAAAAAATTCCTGAGAATAATTTTATTTGAGTTTTAATGAAAATGTTATACTTTAACTAATTAATATTTGTAGTATGCAAAATTTTAATAGTTTAATTATTTCTCATTATTCAAAAAAGAACCTTTTAAATTATCTAATTAATAGAATAAATGAAGAAGGATTAAGTATAGATTCATTAACTTTAGATGATTTAAAAAGTTTTGATGAATTTCATATAGGAGGACTTCAAGCTACATTAGATTTGATTAATCAGTTAAATATAAAACCAAACATGTCGGTTTTAGATATTGGGTGTGGAATTGGAGGCAGTGCAAGACAAATTGCTTTTAATTACAATGCTAAAGTAACAGGAATAGATTTAACTGAAGAATTTATTAAAACTGCAATAAAACTAACTGAGCTAGTAGGCCTAAATATAAGATTTCAAAAAGGTAGTGCCCTAGACATTCCATATGATAATAATATTTTTGACATAGTTACATTAATTCACGTTGGAATGAATATTTATAATAAAAGACTACTGTTCAGTGAAGTAGCGAGAGTAATTAAAAAAACTGGTAAGTTTGCTATTTACGATATAATGAGAATTAAAAAAGGTATATTAAAGTATCCAGTTCCCTGGGCATCTAATCATAAAACATCATTTGTAGACAGCCCTGAAATATATTTTAAGTTAGCAAAAGAGGTGGGTTTCATTACATACAAAAAAAGAATAAGAAAAAATTTTGCATTAGAGTATTTCAAAAAACTCAAAAATGAGCAAAATCTTCAGCGTAAAAGATTAGGTTTAAAACTTCTTATAGGAGCAGATAGTAAAATTAAGGCTGAAAATATTGAGAATGCAATAAGAGAGAATTTGATAGCACCAATAGAAATTATTTTTAAGAAAAAATAAAATATAATTATAAAAATTCTAATTATTTTTAAATCAATTAATCCTCTATTATACTAATATGAGCACATAATCAATATATTTGTGTTCAGCAGGTAGTAAAATAAATGCTATCATCAAATGTTAAATAATATATTAAAGTTAATAAAGAGGTCATATTTAAGTTTCCGGTCTCCTCTCATTTATTGTGTGCGGAAACAGATAGAAATATACAAAATAATTTAATTTAAAGTATTTTGCAATCATTTGACATTATGTTAGTATAGTGTTCGGGAGAAGTTATGGCAATTTTGGGAAGGCCTGTAAGCTTAAATAGAGATTCTATTGCTCAGGCTAGTATAAATTATTATTGGAGTTATGGTATGTTTAATATCTCTTATAATGAAATAATAAAACATACTAAAATTGCAAAAGGTAGTTTTTATAAATTATTTAAAGATGAAGATGATTTACAAGCTGAAACCTTGAAAATATACTTTGACAAAACATCTAAAAAACATTTTAAAGACTTGGATGTTTTTAAAGATATATTCGAAATGCTAAAATTTTATTTAGCTAATTATAATATTAATCAATATTGTTATTTTTATGTATCATACGCAGAAAGTTATAAATTAGGCAACAAATCGAAATTAACTATTAAAAATTTAGAAAAAAAATATAAAAAGAAAATACATAATTTATTAATAAGGCATATTGATTTGCATGAATTAAATATTAAAAATATTAACGTTAAAGAATTGGTCTCTTTTCTGTTTGATAGTTTTTTATTAATTAACTTATTTAAACGCAATAAGTTAAGGCAACAAACAATTAACTATGAAAAGTTTTTATTTAAATCAATTAAAAAAATATTGAGTCAATAAATAATAAAAATTATTACTTTCATATTTTTTTATTTTTATCGTCCTGATCTTTAATAATCATTTTATCATTTTCTATCAGTTCATATTGAATTAATTTTTCTCTTACTTGATTAAGCATACTATCCTTTTCGTTAAGGTATTTATTTTTAGCATATATTTTCCAAAATTTAATTCTTAGTTTTGTTGGCAATACTAATATTTGTCTTTTATTCGATTTATCTATATTTGTACATAGCCAACCTTCTTCGATTGAATCATATATAATTTTTTTTAATGATGTTCTTGATATTGATACTGATTTATTTAACACTGAAATTGAGCATTTTTCTTCATTATAATAATATATTATTATATTTCTATGTATCACATACTTAGCAAAGGTTGAGTACATATATTTAATAAACTTATGGTGTTTTTTCATTAACTCCATATCACCTTCATATACAGAAATATTTTCTTTTAAATAACCATTGTAATATTCTTTTTGTTCAGCTTGAGCCAATTTCTTGGCATAATTATTTTCTAAATATTTTTTATAATTCATTTTTTTAATTAATTTTTTTAATATTTTTATGTTATTAGACCGTCTGGTTTATTAATATAGTAACTTAGTTTCTTTTTTATTGGAAATAAATAAAATATAAGACATTTTTTTAATCTTTTATGAAAACTTAGTTAGCCTATACAGAAGCTATTATATGTTTAAATTAGATGGAAACAAAGGAGAGATTAATGAAAAACTTAAATAAATTATTATCATTAGTTATATGTTTTGTCTTTACCAAAGTTGCTTTTGCAGAGATGTCCTTAAGTGGTTATCAAGAATTTTTCGCAGGTTCTGCTGATCAAAGTACGCTTACAGGAACAACAAACCATGGTATAGATAACGCAGGATTTCACAATGGTACATATTCAAGAATAACTGCTGGCTATTCTTCAAGTTTAGATAGTGGTATTGAAATTTCTGGAACAATGAATATTGTTAACAGAGATTGTCAAGGTGATAAAACGGATAACTGTAATGTTACTAATAATAATTTTGTAACTTTTAGTGGAGGATTTGGGAGTGTTAGTGTTGGTGAGAGATTTGACGCAGGTGCTGCTATGCTTTCAAGATTGACTGCTAGTGGACCAACTGCAGAACCAGATGGTGGAAATTATAAAACATTCATTACACTAGATGGATCTAATAAATACGGTAATGCAAATGAAACACATTACGCAGAAAATTCTATGAAAATATTTTATGCTTCTAATGTATTTAATGGTTTTTCATTTGCTACCAGTTATGCTCCTAATATAACAAATACAGGTTTGGCTAATACTGCTAATGGACAACCTACAGCTACTGGAGATTTTGCTGAGTGGAGCTCTATGAATGATGTTACTCAATTCTTTGGCAAATATGCTATGGAAATGGATGGTATAGGACTAGAAATTGTTTATGGTATGACATCTGGTAATGCCGGACAAATTGCTGGTAATAACTATAATGATTTAGATGAAACTGCTTATTCAGCTAAATTAACTTATGGTAGTTTTGCAGCAGATTATAGAAAAAATGATTCTGGTAATTCTGGTTATGTAAAAGGTGGACAAGCTGGTAATAATGAAGGTACTTCAATTTGTGGAGAATATTCTTTTGGAAATGCTAGGGCGATGGCATGTCAAATGGAAACTTCCTTCACAGATGCAAATAATCGTGAAAACACATCTGATACTATGACCTATGCTGCAGATTATGCATTAGGTGGTGGTGTAACAGTTGGACTTTTATATTTTGATGTAGAAGAAACAGCTAATGATCAAATTCAAACAGATGCTGATGGGATCATGACTATGCTTTCAATAGGCTTCTAAGAGTTTTTTTTAACACTCCCGTTAAAAAAAATTAGTGCCAGACTTATTTTAAGTTTGGCACTATTTGTTTTACCCCAGTTCTACAAATATATATTTCGTTATAGATTTAAATTATTTTTCTACATACACTATTTATTTAATTCACTTTCATTAATTTACTTTGTTATTTTAATAATTAATAGCTGAATATAATAAATTTATATAGAAAAAATGTTAAGTTTAAAAGAAAGTCAAAAAAAACCATATCAATTCTTAGCTTGGATATCTACAATTTCTATTTTAATAGGAGCTATATTAGCCAGTTTATGTCCAGAGCTATATATGCATCATTTTTTTTTTCTGTTTGGTAATGGTATTTTAGCAATAACAGCATTTTTATGGAAAGAGAATTCTTTACTAGTTTTAAATACTGGACTATTTTTAGTATATGTAATTGGTATATGTTATGAATATTTTTAAATGTATTACTTTGAAAAATATTATCTTTTCTATTTTTAGTCTTATTTTATTTAATAAATTCACTAATTATAGAATTTTAATGTTTTTATATCAATGATACAACATTCTGATAAAATAAACTTTAATACTAATGGTATTAATCTTTATGAAATCACAGATACTGTAGTATCATGGGTTCATAAAATTGATGCATCTAAGGGATTACTTAATATAAGTATACAACATACTAGTGCTTCATTGTTAATTCAAGAGAATGCCGATCCTACTGTACTTGAAGACTTAAAAATTTACTTTTTAAATTCAGTGCCTTTTAATGATGAGTATAAACATTCGACCGAAGGTAAAGATGATATGCCCGCGCACATTAAGGCATCTTTAACAAACTCTAATCTTACTTTAAGTATTTTAGATAACAAACTGTGTCTTGGGATTTGGCAAGGTATATATTTATTTGAGCATAGAACATCTAAAAAAAATAGAGAGTTAATTTTGCACTTTATTGGTATATAATTATACTTATAAAAAGTTTTATTAATTAAATGTGGTTTAGTAAGTATGATTTATGAAGATTACTTTAAAAAAGAAATTAATAATCTTAATTTCAATTTTTTATCAGAAGAACTAAAAGATTTTATTCCTATAATAAGCGGAAATTTTTTACAAGATAAAGTTTTATTTTCAAATTTTTGGAGAAAGGTTAATCAAGAAAAGATTTTATTTAAAGAAAGGAAAATAATTGACAAGAAAAGTATTCATGATGTAAATGAATTTTGTTGTATTACGAAAAAAATATTTTTAAATACCTATTCTTCATATATATATAGAAAAATAACTAATGATCTTAAAAAAAACATTAGACTAGAATCTTTGTGCTTTGAAGCTAATAATATTGTTCCAAGTTTACTACCTACACCTCAGGATATACTAAGCGAAAATAAATTATTTCTTAAAGAAAAAGAAGGGTTAGAAATACAACAAGGAATATTTCTTTCTGCTATATTACAAAATGAAGAAGAGGGTATTCATCTATGTAAGAGTATGCTTTTACCTTTAGATATAGCAGAAGAGAAAATAGAAGAATTTGAAACTAATGGTAAAGTTGACTTTAATGGTGCAATTGTTGAGAGTTTTAATGATTATGATTTAGTTACATTAAATAACCCTGATTTTTTAAATGCTGAGGACAATAGAACATTATTATCTCTAGAAGCTGCTATAGATATAGCTATTAGCAGCAAAAAAAATAATATTTGTGTATTAAGAGGTTCTAAAGTTTCACATCCAAAATATAAGAATAAAAATATTTTTGGTGCTGGTATTAATCTTACTCACCTTTATGAAGGAAAAATTCCATTCTTATGGTATATAACTAGAGATATGGGAGCAGTTAGTAAGGTATTAAGAGGACACCCTAATAAAAACTTTAGTTTAGAAAATTCATTATTTCCTCATAAAAATAAAATATGGTTTGCTGGTCTTGAAACTTTTGCTATAGGAGGTGGGTGCCAATACTTATTAGTTATGGATCATATTATTGCCGATAAAAATAGTTATATGACCTTACCAGCTAGAAAAGAAGGTATTATTCCAGGTGCAGCAAATCTAAGGCTATGGAGATTTGTAGGAAATAGAATGGCAAGGCAAGCAATTCAGCATGGTTTGAAAATAGAATCTAATTCAATTAATGGAAAAAAAATTTGTGATGAATTAATTAATATTGAAGATATGGATAAGGTAATTGATAAGAGAGTAAAGGACTTTAAAAACTCTGGACTAGTAGGTGCTTCATACAATAAAAGAGCACTTGTATTGGGAGAAGAGAGTATTAATCAATTTAGAGCATATATGTCTGTATACTGTCATGATCAGGCATATTGTCATTTTAGCAAGGATTTAATAAATAATCTTGAAAAATATTGGCATAAAGCAAAGGACAAAAATTGAAAGCTTTTAAAAAGAAATTTTCTAGAAGAAGCTTTATATTCACGCCACCTTTAAAGAAAACAATGTTTAGTAAGGCTATTAATTCAGGAGTAGATATTGTATGCTTAGAATTAGAAGATGGTATTGCTCAATCTGATAAAAATTTAGCCAGGGAAAAAGCATTAGATATAATTAATACAATAGAATATGATAGCAAAGTAGAAGTCTTAATTAGAATAAATAGTATAAAAGAATCTTGTGGGTTATTAGATATAGCAGCATTACTCAAAAGCAAAAATCAGCCAGATGGATTACTTGTACCTAAAATCAAAAGTCCAGAAGAGCTTATTATTTTAGATAATTTGTTTACTGAAAAAAAATTAAATACTAAGATTCATGCTATTATAGAAACCAATCTAGGACTAGAAAAAGCATTTGAAATTGCAGCAAGCTGTAATAGGATAGAATCATTATTTTTTGGGGCAGTAGATATGTCTGCTGAATTAAGATGTCAAAATAGTTGGGAAAATTTATTATTTGCTAGGTCTAGGGTAGTGCATGCTGCAGCATCAAAACAATTGGATGTGATTGATGTTCCATTTCTTGATTTAAATAATATGAAGAAGATGAAGGAAGAGTCTGTTAAATCTAAAAATTTAGGTTTTACAGGAAAAGGTGCAATACATCCTAAACAAATAAAAATTTTAAATAAAGTTTTTACTCCTTCATTAAAAGAAGTTAACAAAGCAAAAAAAATAATAAAATTATTTGAAAAGTCTTTAACAGGCCTTATAGTTTATGATGGAAAATTAATTGAAAAACCAGTTTTGAGGGAAATGTATAGAATAATAAATATTTATAATACAATAAAAAAATAGTATGATTTTTAAGGCAATAAATATTAAGATAGTTTTACATGCTATACTTTCTAAAATTAAAAAATTATTTAATTCAAAATATGATCCGTATCAACCATTACCAAGTAACTTATATTTAGATCCGTCAAATATTACTTTTGAGGCTTATAAAAGTGCTTCTTTAGAATTATCTTTTTCAAAAAATAGATTAGATCCTTTAATATGGCAAAAGTTAGCAAGAAAAAAACTAGTAGATTTATCAGGATATCAAGATAATAGGAAAACCCCTAAAACATCAAAATTATTTAATGAAATAAAACTTTCAAATAGTATCTACAGAAAAAAAATTTATTTGAGAATTTCACCTAAATCAGATATTCCTATAAATTTAATTTATAAAAAACCATATAATCATAAGGCTAAGGTATTTATTTTTTTAGCAGGTTCAACTTCTGGCGCACATATAGGTTGGGGTGAAGCAAAAGTTCCAATTGATCATCAAAGAATTTTTATTGGTGCAGATATTGCTAAGCAAGCTGCTGACAAAGGATATTTAGCTGTAACTTTTGAACAAGCGGGTTATGGAGAAAGGCTTGAAAAAAAACTTAAAAATAAAACTAATAATAATAGAACAATTGATTTTGCAAACCATTTACTGTTGTATGGAAAAACTTTAGTAGGAAATGGTGCCTCTGAAATCTCTTATGTAATAGATTGGCTTTGTTCAGAAAAAAATAAATTTAGTATAAGTAAAAAAAATATTTACCTTTATGGACATTCAGCAGGTGGAACTTTAGCTCAATTTGCTGCTGCACTTGATAAAAGAATAAAAGGAACACTTGCAAGTGGATCCGTTGGTCCAATACGCGAAACTATTGGCTCACGAGGATGTGGGACAGGTAATGGAATATTACCTGGTTTTTTAAATTACTTTGACACGAAAGATATAATAGGCTTAATTGCTCCTAGGTTTTTTATAGCTTTAAGTGGAGATAAAGATCATATTTATCCTTATAAAGGGGCAAAAAAAGTTATAGATGGTGCTAAATTAATTTACATTAAATTAAATGCTAGTAATAAAATAGCTAGCATTAAAGTTAATGGTAAGCATCAGTATTATAGTAAGGAAACTTGGAAAGTTTGGGACAAATTCATAAGTTCATAAAAAATTAATATTTTCCCAAATAATTATTTGCTAATTGCTTTTTTTCTGAGTCTGAATTAAAAAGATTTTGTAATATGTTATCTTTAATTTTTTTTTCAAATACACCCTCACCTGAAAAAGTATGAAGTATATTTGTAAACCATGATGAAAAAATCTGGGTTTTCCAAACTTTTAACAAACAGTTTTTAGAATAGTTTTTTAATTTAATTTCTGATTTTTTATAGAAATAGTGTTTAAAGGCATCGTTTAATAAGTTTATATCATTCACAGCAAGGTTCAGGCCTTTAGCTCCAGTTGGAGGTACTATGTGAGCAGCATCTCCAGCAAGAAATATATTTTTATAGCTCATTGGTTCAATAACGTAACTTCTTAATTTAGCTATACTTTTTTCAATGGAAGGTCCAGTTTGTAATTTATTTTTAATATTAACAGGTAATTTTTTATATAAACTATCCCAGAATCTATCATCAGACCAATTTTTAACTTTTTCATTTGTAGAACACTGTATATAATATCGACTTCTAGTATTAGATCTCATAGAACATAATGCAAATCCATTTATATTATTAATGTAAATTAGCTCTTTTGAAATTGGTTTTGTATCACTAAGTAAACCTAACCAGGCGCAATTATACTCTTTCTCATATATAGTTTTAATACTTTTAGGTATATGATTTTTTGTAATACCATGATGACCATCACAACCTACAATAAATTTACTAGAAACAATTATTTTTTTTGAAGCAAATTTAAACTCTACTTTAGGATTTATTATATCAAGAAATTTTATATTGCTTACTTCATAATATATATTTGAATTAATCTTGCATAATTTATCCATTAAGTCTTTTGTAACCTCTGTCTGTCCATAAACTGTTACATTATTATTTACTAATTTTTTAATATTTATATTATGTATATGATTATTGAAGGCTATATTAAAACCATTATGGGATATTCCTTCCTTAAGTAATCTTTTTCCTATACCTGCCTTTTTTAATATTTTAACTGTACCAGGTTCAAGTATTCCAGCTCTAATCCTATTAGCAACATGATTAGAAGTATGTTTTTCTAAAACTATATTATCAATATTATTTTGATTTAGCATTAGAGATAGTAGAAGTCCTGATGGTCCACCACCTATTATTAATACTTTAGTATGCATAAATTTAAATTTATTATATATTATAATTATAAAATAATATATATGCTTAGTTTGAAATTAAGTAATTATAAAATATTTACATTCATGGCTCAAAATTATACATCAAATCCTTCACATTATTTTAAAGCTTATAAATCTAATACAGATAGAGCCCCTAAAAAAAAATTAATTAAAATAAAAAATGATATAAATAAAAGACAATTATTAAGTAAGTTATACAAAAATTTTACAATAAATAATAACTTACTTTGCTTTAATAAAAATAAAAAACCCGTGGGTCAAAAAATTGTTATAAAAGGCAATGTTACAGACACTTCTGGAGTCCCATTAAAAAATATAATCATAGAAATTTGGCAGGCTAATGCTTCTGGAAAATATAGAGATAAAAATGACAAACATGATGCAACTATTGATCCTAATTTTTATGGTTATGGTGTTACTAAAACTAATAATATTGGAAATTATAAGTTTATTTCAATACTTCCTGGAGCATATCCATGGAATAATCATAAAAATGCATGGAGGCCGAGACATATTCATTTTTCCATTTTAGATTTAAATTTTTTTTCAAGGTTATGTACTCAAATGTATTTTCCTGGTGATTTTTTACTTAATGATGACCCTATATACAATTCTATTCCCAAGGAACACAGAAATAAGGTTATTGCTAAATATGACAATAAAAAAAATAAAATCTCAAATTATTTAACTTTTAACTTTGATATAATATTATAATGTCACTTTATAAAAAAAAACTTTTTAAAACACCTTCACAAACAGTAGGCCCATTTTTTCAAAATTATTTAAAATTTGATTTTAATAAAAACATTTCCTCTATAAAAAAAAATAAAATTAAAAACAGAATAAGCTTAAATTTAAATATTAAAGATAAAAAAAATAGAATAGTAAAAGATGCTTTTATAGAATATTGGCTATTTTATAAAAAAAATAATAAAAAAATCTTTTTACTATTTAATAGAATTAAATATGATATTAAAAAAAAAGCTTTCCTTATTAATCTAAATGAATATAAATTTAATACTTATCTATATTTAACAATCTTTTCTAGAGGGTTATTAAATCATTTGCATACAGTAATTTATTTTAATGATTTAAATTTCTTTAAGAAAGATATTTTTTTTAAAAAATTACCTATTGATAGAAGACATTTTATGATAGCTAAATTAATAAAATTTGAGAATGATATTAAATTTTATAAGCATGATTTACATTTAAATGGTACAAAGGAATCAATATTTTTTTACATTGATTAATACTTATCATGCTTAGTCAAGAAAACTCAAATATATATAAAAAATTATATTCTGAAAAAAATATAGATCAGATTCTTTCTGATGAGTCATTTATTAAAAAAATTTTAATTTTTGAAAAAATGCTAGCTAAAGCTAATTATGAATTAGAATATTTACCATATAAGGCTTATCAAAATATTAACAAAGCTATTAAGTCTACCAATTATGATACATATGATCTTCAATATGATTTGGAGTATTCAGGTGTAATTACAATTAATCTACTTAATCAAATAAAAAAAAATATTAATAAAAACTATATTCCTTTTCTACACTATGGAGCTACCAGTCAAGATTCAATTGATACTGCTTTAATATTACAAATCAAAGATACGAGAAATTTATTTGTTAATAATTTAAAAAAAATTTCTTATAAATTACATAACCTAGCTATTAATAACAAAAAAACATATGCTGTCGGTAGAACTAGAAATAAAACTGCCACACTTACTACTTTTGGATTTAAAGTTGCTAATTGGTTATTTCCTATATTGAGAAATACAGAAAGACTTAAAAATTGTTATAATAATGGACTACTGTCTATTCAATTAGGAGGGCCTGTTGGAAATCTTTCTTTATTCAACGAAAAAGGTGTGTTATTAAAAAAAAAAGTTTCTAATCTCTTAAATCTAGACTTTGACGAAGGCAGTTGGCACAATCAAAGAGACAGAATTGTAGAATTTTGTAATACTTTAGCTATGACAACTGGCTCTATAGCAAAAATAGCTAATGATATGTTGGTATTGTCCCAAGACGAAATATCTGAAATTATTTTTAGTAAGTCAGGCTCGTCTTCATCTATGCCACATAAAAATAACCCTGTAATTGCAGAGTTGTTAGTTTCACTAGCTAAATTAAATTATAATCAATTGTCAGTTTTACATGAATCTTTAATACATAAAAATGAAAGAGATGGTGTTTCCTTGATGATAGAATGGCATGCGTTATATAGCATGCTCAGATTTACAAGTGCTTCTATAGATCATTTTAATAAATGTCTTTCTGTAATAAAAGTAAATAAAAAAGCTATTAATAATAATATTGATAATACTTATGGTGTTATAATGAGTGATTACTTTTTTATAGAATTACTAAAGGTTTATCCTTATTCAAAATTAGAAAAAATTTATCCTAGATTGGTAGAGAAGGCATTAAATGATAAGATACATTTACTAGATATCTTAGAAAAATATTTAGGAAAAAAATTAAACATTAATACGAACAACATTTTCTTAAGATGTGTTAATTCAACTGATATTTTAATAAGGAAATTGGGTAAGAAGCTTGAAAAAACTTTTTAGCTTTCTTTCATTTCTTTATAAATATTAATTTTTTTTTCTTTAAAAAAACTTAATGAATGTTTGAAACATTCATTACCAGTAGGAACTCCGCAATATAAGGATATTTGTAAAAACAGTTCTTTTAATTCATTTAAATTGCAATTATTATTTAAAGCTCCTTCTAAATGCAGTTTAAATTCTTCCCATTTGTTTGTAGCTGCTAAGATACATAGTGTATTAAAGCTTTTTTGTTTGTCTGATAAAAATTTATTATTCCAAACTTTATCCCAACAGTTTATAATAATATAATTTTGAAAGTCTTCATTAAATATGTTTTTATTTTTAATCGTTTTATTTACATATTTAATGCCTAAAACTTTTTTTCTTTTTTTTATGCCTTTATCATATTGACTGCTTTTCATAATAATTCCTTTTTTTTTTGCATCTTTCTTTTTTTTAAAATATATTAATACATCTTATGTTAACTTTTGATGATATAATAGACTCTTTTTCAAGAGTAAATCCTAAAAAAATTGTAATAGCTGATGATAGAAGATTTTTGAGTTATTATGACCTACAACGTAATGGTTATAATCTAGCTGCCTTTTTAAATAAACAAAAAATAGTTAAAGGAGATAGAGTAGCATTTTTAGCCTATAATAGAGTAGAATTTGCTGAAATTTTATATGCAACAGCTAAGTTAGGGGTAATTGTAATGCCTATAAATTATAGACTATCTAAAGAAGAAATATTGGATATCATAAAAGATGCTAATCCTAAATTTTTTTTATTTGATAAGTCTTTTTTAAAAATTAAAAACCACTTAGTTAAAAAATTTTTTATTAATAAAAATATTACATTATGTATAGACTCAAAATTTTATCACAATGTAATTACTACTCTTAAAGCAAACAAATTATATAGGTTAAAAAAAAGTATCAAGACAGACAGATGGTCAATAATGTATACTTCAGGTACTACTGGTATGCCCAAAGGTGTAATTAGAGATCATAATGGCTATTATTACTTATCTGCTATTACTTCTATAGAACTAAAAATAAAGAAAAGTGATAAAGCTTTATTAGTCATGCCTTTATTCCACGCTAACTCATTTAACTTCTTTTGTGCTTATATTTTTTCTGGAGCTAGTGTATTCATATACTCAAAAAAAAGTTTTGACAGTAAATATTTTTTTTATGTATTAAATAAATTCAAATGTACTTTTACTTCTTTAGTACCCACTCATTTTATTATCATTTTAGATTATTTAAAAAAAATTAATAAAAACAATATTATAAATAGAGAATTTAATTTTATGATTTCTTCTGCTCCTGTAAGAAAAGATACTAAAAAATCTATATTAAAATTCTTTAAATCAGCAAATCTTTTTGAACTTTACGGCTCTAGTGAGTCAGGTTGGGTCACAATGTTGCATCCGGATGAACAATTTTCCAATTTAGGTACTGTGGGTAAAGAGTGTATAGGTAGTAAAGCAATAAAAATAATGAATGAAAAACTAGAAGAAGTTTCTGACGGTACTATTGGAGAGCTATATGCATCTACTCCTTATAATTTTTTAGGTTATTGGAAAAATAAGAAAAAAACGGATGATGCTTTTTTTAAAGATTTTGTATCTGTAGGAGATTTAGCTTTTAGGGATAAAAATGGTTATATAGTTTTAGTAGATAGGAAAACAAATATGATTATTTCTGGGGGTGAAAATATTTATCCTTCTGAAGTAGAAAATATTTTAGGTAATCATAATTTCATTAAAGATGTTGCTATAGTTGGTTATCCTGATAAAAAGTGGGGTGAAATTGTTTGTGCTTTTGTCGTTCTGCATCAGGGTTTTGAAATATCAGAATTTAATTTAATTGAATGGTCAAAAAAAAGATTAGCAAGATATAAATGTCCAAAAAGAGTATTTTTTATTGACAATAATGATATGCCAAGAAATGCTAGTGGCAAGATATTACATAAGAATTTAAAAGAGAAAGTTTATAATTTAATTAGTTATAATGAATGATAAGAGATTTAAATACTGATAAAAACTCCTGTGCAGCTTGGATAGCAAAGTTTTTGCTCAATAGAAAGGTAGAATATATTTTCGGTTTACAAGGTGGACATATTCAGCCTATTTGGGATAACTGTTATAAATTAGGTATTAAAATAATTGATGTTAGAGATGAAAAAGCAGCAGTTCACATGGCACAAGCATATTCATATTTTACTGGTAATGTAGGAGTAGCTATGGTTACGGCTGGACCAGGGGTCACTAACACGGTTACTGGAATAGCAAATGCTTTTTTATCTAATGTACCTGTTTTATTAATTGGTGGTTGTACACCAATTCCTCAAAATAATATGGGTCCGTTGCAAGATATTCCACATGTAGATATTTTAAAACCTGTAACAAATTATTGTAGAACTGCAAGGGTAGCTGAACAAGTAATTAGAGAATTAGATTTAGCTTTTTCATGCGCCATGGGAAATATGGGCAATCCTGGACCTAGTTATTTTGAAGTTCCTACAGATATTTTGAGAGAAAGTGTAGATAAGAAATTAATTTTAGAAGATTGGATGGTAGAAAAGAAACCATATAATATTTATCCAAATTCTAGTGATATTGATAAAGCCATAGATACTATTAAAAATTCAAAAAAACCCTTAGTTATAACAGGAAGAGGTGCTTTAAATAGTAGTCAACAAATATTAAAATTTATTAATAAATTTAATATACCATACTTAGATACTCAAGATAGTAGAGGGCTGATACCTCATTCTAATCCTAATTATATATTTGCAGCAAGAAGTAAAGCAATGGCTGAAGCAGATTTAGTTATATTATTAGGTAGAAAGTTGGACTATCAACTTGCTTTTGGATCTCCTGCTATATTTAAAGAAGCAAAGTTTATTAGAATTTCTGGATCTGTATCAGAGTTAATCGATAATAGAAGGGGCTTTCCAGAAATATTATCAAATCCTGGAGAAACTATTGAACTGATCCATAATAAACTTCATAAAACTAACTTTGATAAATCCTGGATTAATAATATTAAAAACTTCCATCTAAAAAAAATAAATAAAGTATCAAGAAAAAAAGTAAAAAAAACAGGAGATGATAATAAGATTAATCCTAAATTAATATTTGAATGTTTAAAAAATATCATAGATCATGATTTTGTAGGAATAGCTGATGGAGGAGATATATTAAGCTTTGCTAGAGTAGGTTTGCATTCTAAATATTATTTGGACTCAGGAGTATTTGGTTGTCTAGGAGTTGGTATACCTTATGCCATAGCAGCATCAAAAGTATTTAAGAGAAAAAAAATAATATGTGTTACAGGTGATGGCTCATTTGGATTTAATGCAATGGAAATTGATACTGCAGTAAAAAATAAATCTGATATTTGTGTAATAATTTCTAATAATGGAGGTTGGAATATAGAAAAACATGATCAAAGGCTTAATTATGGAAATAGAGTGTATGCTACAAGTTTGCCTCATTGTGATTATGCGGCATTAGCAAGATCTTTAGGAGCTTACGGTGTTCGTGTTGAAGACCCTGAAAAATTAGAAAACTCTCTTAGTGAAGCTTTAAAAAATACCCCATCTGTAGTAGATATTATTACATCATCAACTATATTATCTTCAGATGCTATTAAAGGATTAGGATTTGTTCGCAAATATCAAGCATTGGATGTTTGGGATGATATGGAAATAAATTTTAAAAAAAAATAACGCTATACCTCAAATAATTATTAGGCTAGTTTAATTTTATGAAAAAAATTTTAATATTAGGTGGAGGNTTTGCAGGTATTTACACTGCTAAAAATTTACAAAAGCACAACCTAGAAAATTACGAAATTGAATTAATTAGTGATAATAATTATTTCATTTTTCAACCGCTTTTACCTGAAGTTGCTTCTGGGACTATATATAGTTCAGATGCAGTAACACCTATTCGTCAGATGTTAAAAGGAATAAAATATAGAAATGCAGAAATATCTGGTCTTGATTTTGATAATAAAAAAATTTCCATATTACAAGGTTTTAAAAAGAGTACACACTATATTTCATATGACCATTTAGTAATTGCTTTAGGTCAGGTTAGCAATTTAGATATTGTTAAGGGTCTTAAGGATCATGCTTTTACAATGAGAAGCTTACAGGACGCTTATGATTTAAGAAACCATATTCTTGGTTGTTTAGAATTAGCAGATGTTACTTCTAATAAAGAGCTTAAAAAAAGACTTTTAAATATAGTTGTTATAGGTGGAGGTTTTTCTGGTGTTGAAACTATTGGAGAAATAAAAGAAATGATAGATCGACTAATACCCTATTATAATTCAATTAAAAAAGAAGATTTAAAGTTTCATATAGTAGAATTTGCAGATCAATTACTTCCAGATATGGATAAAAAAGTTGGAGCTTATACTCTTAAAAAATTTTTAAAAAACAACATAAATGTTCACTTAGATACTGCTCTGAAAGAAGTTACCCAATACCAAGTATTCCTAAGTAATAATAAGTCTATTGCCTCCCATACTGTAATTTCTACAATTGGTTCTACAGTTTCCAAATTAATAAAAGATAGTAATTTAAATTTACAACATGGAAAAATAGTTACAAATAGTACTTTGCAAGTAGAAGGTTATAAAAATATATGGGCTGTTGGTGATGCAGCACTTATTCCAAATAATGATCCAAAAAATATGCTATATAAGCAAAAAAAAGTGGCATATGCTCCACCAAATGCTCAATTTGCTGTAAGACAAGGAAGACTTTTAGCAAAAAATATTAAAGCAAAAATAGTAGGTAATCATCTTGCAAATTTTCATTATACTTCAAAAGGATCTTTAGCTTCTTTAGGTTCTAGAGATGGTGTAGGTAAAATATTTTTTATTACTGTAAAAGGTTTTATAGCATGGTTAATATGGCGAGCTTTCTATTTATCTTTTTTACCAACTTTTGCGACAAAAATTAGAGTGTTAACAGGTTGGATAGTAGAATTTCTTGTTCCTAGAAATGCCGTTATGACAAGGGCTTTAAAAAACAATGCTGTAGCTTATCAAAATTTTAAAAAAGGAGATGTTGTTTTTAAAGAAGGTATGATTGCAGATGGTTTTTATATTGTTATTCAGGGTTCATTTAAAAATACTTTTATTAAAACAAGTTCAGGTAAACAGTTTACAAAATACTATAAAGAAAATGATCATTTTGGAGCTAGAGTATTATTATCTGGATCAAGAAGAACAGGAACTATTATTGCATTAGAGGATTCAAAAGTAGTAAAAATTGATAGAGATACATTTAAAATTATGAACCAACATTTTCTACCATTCAAAGATTACTTTAAAAGTTATATAAAAGATAATTTTAAAAAATTAGATTAAAATTTGTCCTGTTGACTATTAATAACAATAGTATAACATTTTTGTACGTTCAGCCTTATGGTCGGAAGTAAGCTTGTAGCTGAAGGAACGCAATATGTTTAGTTAGCATAATGCCCAACATTACTAGCATTTCTCTCATAAAGTAGAATAAATATATAATAAAAGGGAGTTTATTATGATTGAAGGTAATACAGCTTGGATTTTAACATCTACAGCTCTTGTGTTGTTTATGACTTTACCAGGACTAGCACTTTTCTATGGAGGTTTGGTTTACTCTAAAAATTTGATATCAGTTCTAATACAATGCTTTGCAGTGGCATGTTTGATGTCTATCACATGGTTTATTGCAGGTTATAGTATAGCTTTTACTGAAACTGGTGAGTATTTTGGAAATTTGTCTAAAGCTTTTTTAAGTAATGTAAGCGCAGATTCTGAATTTGCAGGCTTGCCTGAATCTGTTTTTTTTATGTTTCAAATGACTTTTGCTATTATAACCCCCGCACTAATAGTTGGAGCATTTGTAGAAAGGGCAAAATTTTTAGCTGTTTTAATATTTAGCTGTATTTGGTTACTTGTGGCTTATGCTCCTATTACTCATTGGATATGGGGAGGAGGCTGGTTAGCTAAAATGGGAGTACAAGATTTTGCAGGAGGTTTAGTAGTTCATCTGAATTGTGGGGTTGCTGCTCTTGTATTTGCCTATTTGTTAGGACCAAGAAATAGTAAGAAACAATTAGTACCTCATAGTCCTCCTTTAGCAATGATAGGAACATCTATGCTATGGATAGGCTGGTTTGGATTTAATGGAGGTAGTGCATTAGCTGCAGATGGTAATGCTGGTATGGCTATGACAGTTACACATATATCTGCATCTACTGCAGCTTTGGTATGGATGGCTATTGAGTGGGTTAAGCATGGCAAACCAACCTTAGTAGGAGTTGCAACAGGTTGTATTGCTGGACTAGCAACTATTACTCCTGCATCTGGTTTTGTAGGACCAAGTGGTGCACTTGTAATAGGAATATTAGCAGCTATAATATGTTATTACATGGTAGGTTTTGTTAAGAATTTTTTAAAAATTGATGATACTTTAGATGTGTTTGCTGTTCATGGAATAGGTGGCTTATTGGGTACTTTACTTTTGGCACCTTTAGGGTCAAAATCATTAGGAGGTTTAGGGCTTTCTGAAGTAGGAATATTAGAACAATTAAATATACAAATTTTAGCAAGTATTGCAGTTGCTATTTGGTCAGGAATAGTTTCATTTATTATTTTAATAATTCTTAAAAATACTATTGGCATTAGAGTATCAAGAGATGAAGAAGAAGCAGGCCTTGACAGAAGTAGTCATTCTGAGAGTGCCTATAATTAAATAACTTTTAATAAAGGAGGATAGTAATATCCTCCTTAAATATATGATTAAAAATTTAAATTTGATTGATTCTAAACTAAGTATTACTAATAGAATAGCAATACTTACATTTTGTAGAAATGATATAAGAAATGCATTAACTGGTTCTTATCTGATAGACGATATTATAAATACTATAAACTACGTAAATAAAAATAGTAACATCTCAGTTTTAATAATAACAGGTGAAGGAAAGGCATTTTCTTCAGGGGGTAATATTAAAGAGATGTTAAAAAAAAATAGTTCGTTTTCTGGTCCTGTAGAAGAAGTAGAAAAAAAATACCGAAATGGAATACAAAAAATACCTATTAATATGGAAAAAATAGAAATTCCTACAATTGCAGCCATAAATGGTCCAGCGATTGGAGCAGGTTTTGATTTAGCTTGCATGTGTGACTTTAGAATAATGTCAAATAAAGCATATCTTGCAGAAAACTTTATTAATTTGGGGATTATTCCTGGTGATGGAGGAGCTTATTTTTTGCAAAGATTAATAGGTTATCAAAAAGCAGCAGAATTAACTCTAACAGGAAGACAAGTGTCTGCTGACGAAGCATTGAACTTAGGATTAATATTAAAAAAAGTTGAAGCGGATCAACTTCTTAAAGAAGCTACTAAATTAGCAACAGATATAGCAAAAAAACCAAAAAATACTATACGTTACACAAAAAGGTTACTAAAAATGGGATCTAAATTACCTTTAAGTGAATTTTTAGATTTTTGTGCATTATTTCAAGGTATAAGTCATAATCATAAAGATCATAAAAATGCTATTAAAAAAATAAAGGTAAAGAAATAGTTATTTTCCCTTAAAAACTACTTTTTCTTTATTAACAAATGCTTTTGCTGCATTTTTGTGATCTTCAGTTTCACTACAAATCATCATATGCAGAGCTTCTTGGTTTAGTGATAAATTTAAATCTCCTATTTCAGCAATATTAAGATTTTTTTTCAT
The DNA here is from genome assembly GCA_002170595.1 of Alphaproteobacteria bacterium TMED62. Classification (GTDB taxonomy): domain Bacteria; phylum Pseudomonadota; class Alphaproteobacteria; order TMED109; family TMED109; genus TMED131. The sequence goes on along the minus strand of NHDP01000015.1, from coordinate 796 downwards.
ATATTTTATAGCTATTGGTGCTAAATTTCTAAATTTATTTTTTAAATTTTTTGTATAGTCATTGATTTCAGTACTATTAACTAAACTGTTGACAATTCCTAAATCATTAGCTTTTTTTCCGTCTATAGACTCAGATAAATAAAAAAGTTCTCTAGCTTTTGCAGATCCTATTATTTTAGTTAAGAAATAGCTACCTCCGAAATCACCTGAAAAAGCAATTTTTGAAAAAGCAGTTACAAATTTAGCATTTTCAGTTGCTATTCTCATATCACAAGCTAATGCAATTGCAAAACCAGCACCTGCTGCAGCCCCATTAATAATAGAAATTGTAGGAATAGGAAGTGTATATAGTAATTCAGATACCCCCATAATTCGTCTTAGAGAATTAGTTTTCTCTTCTAAACTGCTATTATCTTCTTTTGATGCCATGTCTTTAACATCTCCACCTGCAGAAAAAGCATCTCCTTCACCACTTAAAAAAATGGCTCTTAGTTCATGGTCTTCTTTGCATTTTTCTAAAACTGTTAATAAATGTTCAAACATTTCTCGAGTTATAGCATTTCTGCTTTCTGGTCTATTAAATTTTATATCTAGAATATTGTCTTTATTTTCTATTAAAATATCTTTATTCATATGTTCCTCGAAAAGTATTGTAAATTATTATTAAATTATATAATAATATATTATGAATAATATGGAATTAAAAAATAAATTACAGCTACCAGTTATAGGCGCACCACTTTTTATAGTATCTAATCCAAAATTAGTTATAGAGCAATGTAAAGCAGGTATTGTT
>NHDP01000014.1 GCA_002170595.1 Alphaproteobacteria bacterium TMED62 | reverse complement strand
TTTTATTCATGAAATCTTTAAAAGGTTGTATTACCCTATCTTTTAAAAAATTTTTATAATTAATATTTGCTGTATCTAGATCGTCTGCATTTGTTTTAATATTACAAAAACTTATTAATAAGATTCCTAAAGGAAACAAAGCTGATAAACTAATAAAAGAAATTTTCCAAGAAAATATTTCAGCTATTATTAAAGCTCCGGCACCTGCAACTAATAAGGCTATTCTATAACCTGTCACATACATAGCAGCCCCTAAACCATATTCGCTTTTCTTATGTATTTCTATTCTCCACGCATCTATAGCTACATCATGAGATGCTGAAAAAAATGCTAATGTTAATGCAGTAAAAGCTAGGATTTTTGTATCTTCTACTGGATTGATATTTCCTATAATAAATATATTGATACAAATTAATATTTGCATGATTATAATCCAAACTCTTCTAATACCTATTCTATTTGAAAAAGATTTGAAAATTTTTATGTCTAAAAAAGGTGCCCATAAAAACTTAAGAGCATAGGGCATGCCTACTAAAGCAAATAAACCTATAGTTGTTTTGTTTACCCCTAGATCTGCTAACCAAGTTCCTAAAGTAGCTGAAGTTAATAGTAATGGTAATCCTGAAAAAAAACCAACAGGCAAAAATATTAGCAATCTTTTTTTAAAACAATTTTTAAAGTCGTTTATCAAAGTGCTAATTTTTTATAATTTTATTTTCAATTAAAAGGTTCTTTAAATTAGATGTTGGTCTTGCTCCTAAAAACTTTATAGTTTCGGAAGCACATAAAGAGCCAGCATTCATACAGTCAATTAATGGTGCATCTATACCATACATATATAAAAAACCAGCTGCATAATTATCTCCTGCACCAGTAGTATCAATTGCATTAACTTTAAATGCTTCTGATTTTATAAATTCATTATTATTGTACATTAATGAACCTTCTTCTCCCAGCGTAGCTAATGCTACATTTATATTTTCCCCTGCCTTTTCTAATGCTTCATTTTTATCACATTCATATAATGTCTCAATTTCATTTTCATTCGCAAATAATATATTTAATTTTTTATTTATTAATTTTATAAAATCTTTTCTGTGCCTCTCTACACAAAAGGGATCAGATAAACTTAAAGCTACTTGATAATTATATTCCTTAGCTTTATCTACTACCTCATAAAAAATATCTTTGGCTTCAGGCAAATCAAATAAATAGCCTTCTAAATAAATTATATTTGATTTAGTCAAACTACTTAATTCTAAATTTTCATTATTTAAACTTGTTGAGGCGCCTAAATACGTACACATAGTTCTTTCTCCATTAGGTGTGACTAGAACTAAGCAGAGTGAAGATGCTTTCCCTTCCTCATTTTCTTTATTTAATAAATCAATTTTCTCTTGCTCCATACTTTTACTAAAAAGCTTGCCATACTTATCATTTTTTCTACTTCCTACAAAAGCACACTTTCCCCCTAGTTTAGAAATAGTAGATAAAGTATTAGCAACTGACCCTCCAGCATAAGTTTTAGAAATATTTAAATCTTTTAATAATTCCATAATAAAATCTTCATCTACTAACTTCATGGTGCCTTCTACTAAATTATTTTTTTTTAAAAAAGATTCTTCAACCTCAACAAAAATATCTGTAACAGCATTACCTATACCTAAGACATCGTAATTATATTTTTGCATTCCTTGCTCCCTTTTTTTGATATACAATCATATATGAAAGAGTGGCTTTTTTAAAATGAATATTGATACAAAAAATCTTTGGAAAAAAAATGCTAGTGAGGTTATATCTCTGCTAGATAAAAAAGAAATTACAATAGAAGAGGTTGTTGATTCTTCTTTAGATAGAATAAAAGAAATTAATCCTGATATTAATGCTATTGTAACTCTCATAAATGAAGAGGAAAAAGAAGAATTAATTAATAGCTTTAATAATAACACTAATAATACTTTAAAAGGTATGCCTGTACTTATTAAAGACATGAATGACGTACAAAATATGAGAACTACTTATGGTTCTAAATTATATTCAGATAATATTCCTAAAAATTCAGATATTATAGTACAAACCATTGAAAAGAATGGTGGTTTAATTATTGGTAAAACAAATATTCCAGAGTTTGCTGCAGGCTCTCATACTTATAATAATGTGTTTGGCCTTACCAAAAATCCTTGGAATACATCATTGTCTGCTGGTGGAAGTTCAGGAGGATCTGCTGCGGCTTTAGCTACAGGAATGAGTTGGTTTGCTTCAGGATCAGACCTAGGTGGTAGTTTAAGAAATCCTGCTAGCTGGTGTGGAGTCGTAGGACTAAGGCCAACATCAGGCTTAATCGCTCATGGACCTTCTAGTTTTCCATTTTTTAATTTATCCGTAGATGGCCCCATGGCAAGAAACGTAGAAGATTTATCTATCTTTCTTGATGCTATGGTAGACCATAATAAAAATGATCCTCTATCCTTTAAAGGTACAAAAGATTCTTATTACAAAAATTTATTAAAAAGAGAAGATACCAAATATCTTATAGGATTTACTGATGACTTTGGAGTATTTCCTTGTGATAAAGAAGTAAGAGGTATGATGCAAAATACTCTAAAATTAGTGCAAAATTTAGGTCATGATATAAATAATACTTATCCTGATATGAGTAAGTCAGAGTATTGTTTTCAAACATTAAGGAGTTATATATTTTACTGCACTTATAAGTCATTGTTAAAAAAAGATAAAAACCTTATTAAAGAAGAGGTTATTTGGAATATTAATAAAGCAGAGACTATAACTATTGATAATTTGCGTGAAGCAGAAAAAATTAGGGCAAATATCTATAGCAATACCATGAAATTTTTTGATAAATTTGATTTACTAATAGTTCCTAGTGCTATAGTACCTCCTTTTAATTCTCAGGAAAAGTGGGTAAAAAAAGTTGAAGATACAACCTTTGATAATTATGTCTCATGGTTAATGATAGCTGCTTCTATTTCTCTTACTAGTTGTCCTAGTATAGCTATAGCTACAAGTTTTTCTAAAGATAATGCTCCATTTGGAATTCAAATTGTTGCACCTCCGTATCAAGAACAAAAACTAATTAACTTTGCTAAGTCTTTAGAAGAAAATATAAATATTTCTGATATGGTACCTATAAACATAAATAATGAACATATTTGATTATAAAGAAACAATTATTTTTTCTATTAAGGCTTTATTTCATAAAAGCATTCTTAAACTGTCTATTATTTCTTTATTGTTATCATTTGTAATCTTGTCTTGCGTCCTTTTTGCATTTTGGAATGCATTTCCATCAATACAATGGATAAAAGTAATTTTTTGGGGAGTTTTTAATGACTTATTAAATTCAATATGGATTTTTATAATTTCAACACTCTTTATATTACTTTATCCTCCATTGTCTACTATTATTAGTGGTTTCTACCTAGATCCAATATCACATAAAGTAAATTTGCTTTTAGGAAATAAATATAAAGACAACTCAAGTCATATTTCTGGCATTATTACAGGTATAAGAATACTTGGACTTTCAACTCTTAGTTTTATATTAGTTTTATTATTAAAATGGACATTGATATCAAATATATATTTAGTCATATTCCTTCAATTTCTAGCCTCAGGCTATATTATAGGAAAAGAATATTATGAAATAGTAGCATTAAAAATATTTACCTATGAAAAAATTTCTCTTTTTAGAAAAAAAAATTTTTTAATATTAAATATTGCTGGTGTTTTTAGCGCGTTTTTATTTATAGTTCCTATTTTAAATTTAATAGCTCCTATGTTAACAATTATTATGATGACCTCTTTAGTTGACAGCCTAAATAAAAATTATTCTATTAAAAAATAATTTTTTTAAGCTATATTATAAGTATGGTAAAAAATAGAAAATATTTGGATTTAGTTTTATATCCCAATCGGTCTCTTACTCTAACAAGTTTAATACTTTTAGCATTAATTTTTACTTTATTGAGCTTTTTAATATCATTTTACTTTATAAATAATGGAGCATGGCCAGTTGGTGTATTTCTTTTTGTAGACTTACTCATAATACTATTAGCCTTTAAAATTAATTATAATAGTTCAAAAAAATATGAGCGAATTATTTTAAATGAAAAGCTTCTTATTAAAAAAATAAACTTTAAAGGAAATGAAAGGACTATAAAAATAGAACCTTCATGGCTTCGTCTAAAGGTCAAATGTCATAATAACAGTGGTCATTTAGAAATTATATCAAAAGGCAAATCACAAATTATTGGAAACTACTTAAACATAATTGAGTTAAAAAAACTTGCCAAAGAAATCAAAAAAGCTCTTATAATTAGAGAAAAAGAGCTATCTTTAAATTTTTAAAAAATCACTCATATTATAAAATCCTGGCCTTTTTTTATAAATCCAAGCAGCTACTCTCACAGCTCCCTTTGCAAAGATATCACGTGATGAAGATATATGCTTAATAATAATTCTTTCACCTTCACCAGAAAAAATAATGCTATGTTCTCCTGTTGAATCACCTGATCTAAGTGCTGAAATATTTATATTTTTTTTTACTTTTATTTTTTTTAATGAGTCTTGTATTTCTTGTTTTATGAACTTAGCTGTTCCAGAAGGTGTATCTTTTTTATGTTTATGATGTAAATCTGTTATATCTATATCGAAATCTTTACCTAATTTTTTTGAAGTCATTTGAGATAATAAAGTTATAAGATTAGCTCCTAAACTCATATTAGGAGCCCAAAAAATAGGAATATACTTTGCGGCTAAGTGCATTTCTTGTAATATTTTTTTGCTTAATGCTGTACTTCCAGATATAAAAGCTATTTTATTTTTCTTTGCTACTGCTAAATATTCTTTTGTGGCTTTTTCAAGGCCAAACTCAATTATAACATCAATATTCTTACAAAATTCTTTATGATCAGATTCAACTAATACTCCAATAGGTTTATTACCTGTGACTATTCCAATATCCTTTCCTATATCTTTATGTTTTTTATGTTCACAACCTGCAGTGAGCATGACGTCAGGGCTTTTTTGAATTGCCATTGCAATTGATTTACCCATTCTTCCTGAAATACCTACAATACCAATTTTAATCTTTGAACTTTTTTTCATTGATCAATAATTCTTTTCTATAAATTTTTTAAATTTACTTGATTTAGGACTGTTAGAGTCAGATAAAGAATCATAAAACTCTGCTAGCATCTTTTTTTGTTTATTTGATAAATTCACAGGAGTCTCCACTTCAGCCTCAATATATAAATCTCCATAACCACGACCTTGAAGCACTGGCATACCTTTACCTTTTAATCGAAATCTTTTACCATTTTGAGTACCTGCTGATACACTAATTCTTATTTTACCACCACCTGGAGAAGGAACTTCTATACTTCCTCCATTAGTAGCAGTATAAAAATCAATAGGAGCACTTATAAACAGATGTTCTCCTTCTCTATTAAAAACATTATTTTCAATCATACTAATATATAAATATAAATCTCCAGCAGTACCTCCGTTCTTACCGACTTCTCCTTCACCTGCAACTCTTATACGAGTTCCTTCATCAACTCCGGATGGTATTTTTACTGATAATGACTTTTCTTTATTGATAACCCCTGTTCCTGAACAATGTCTACAAGGATTAGCAATTATTCTTCCAGTACCATTACATGTATTACAAGTTCTTTCTATTGTAAAAAAACCTTGACTACTTCTTACCTTTCCACTTCCTCCACAAGTTGGACAAGTTTGAATATTTGAGCTACCTCCTTCTGCTCCCGTTCCATCACAATAAGTACACTTAGCTGGCGCCTTTATTTTAATTGTCTTTTCCAAACCTGAATAAGCTTCTTCAAGGTTTATTTGTAAATTATATTTTAAGTCAGAACCTCTATTATCACTTCTTTGTGATCTGCCTCCACCAGTAAATTCGCTAAATAAGTCATCAAAAATATCAGAAAATCCACCTGCCCCCTGAAAACCAGAGAAACCGCCTGCCCCTCCTGCTCCACCTGCTCCGGACTCGAAAGCTGCATGACCAAACTGATCATATGCAGATCTTTTTTCTCTGTCTTTAAGCACTTCATAAGCCTGACTAGCTTCTTTAAATTTATCGGCTGCATCTTGATTATCTGGGTTTCTATCTGGATGATACTTCATTGCCAAATCTCTATAGGCTTTTTTTAAAGTGGTTTCATCAGCATTCTTACTTACTCCCAAAATATCATAGTAATCCCTCATTTAAATATCCAAGATTACTTTAATTACTTTTTTTCTCTTTATCTTCTTTTACTTCCTCAAAATCTGCATCTACTATATCTTCTTTGTCATCTTTTTTATCTTTAGTATTAGTATCTTTCTTAGATGAGGTGTCCTCCTGAGATTGTCCATCTGCTGCTCCTTGCTGATTTTGTTTATACATAATCTCTCCCAGTTTCATTGCAGCTGTGTTTAATGTATCTAGCTTTTCTTTAAGGCTTTCTGCACTAGCATTATCATCTTTTAGTGTATTTTTTAATTCATCTATTGATTTTTGTATATTGTCTTTATCCTTAGAATCTAATTTATCACCGTGTTCTTTAAGGCTTTTTTCTGTAGAATATACCATACTATCAGCCTGATTTCTAGTTTCTACAGCTTCTTTCTTAGTCTTATCTTCTTCAGCATAGGTTTTAGCTTCATCAACCATTTTCTCAATATCATTATCAGATAAACCACCAGATGCTTGAATTTGTATTTGTTGTTCTTTACCAGTGCCTTTATCTTTAGCTGAAACATTTACTATACCATTAGCATCTATGTCAAAAGTAACTTCTATTTGAGGAACACCTCTTGGAGCTGGTGGAATACCAACTAAATCAAATTGACCTAGTGCTTTATTATCTTTTGCCATTTCTCTCTCTCCTTGAAATACTCTTATTGTAACAGCGGGCTGATTGTCATCTGCTGTTGAAAATGTCTGACTTTTTCTTGTTGGAATGGTAGTATTTCTATCTATTAATTTTGTGAAGACACCTCCAAGTGTTTCTATTCCCAGAGATAAAGGAGTAACATCTAATAGTAAAACATCTTTAACATCTCCAGATAAAACTGCTCCTTGAATAGCAGCACCTATGCCAACAACCTCATCTGGATTAACTCCTTTATTTGGTTCTTTTCCAAAAAAGTCTTTTACAGTTTCTACAATTTTAGGCATCCTCGTCATGCCACCCACTAAAACTACTTCGCTGACCTCATTTGCTTCAAGGCCGGCATCTTTAAGTGCAGCCCTACAAGGATCAATTGTTCTTTTAATTAAATCATCAACTAACTTTTCTAAATCCGCTCTAGTCATTTTTAGCGTTAAGTGCTTTGGGCCAGAAGCATCTGCTGTAATGAATGGTAAATTTATATCTGTTGAGCTAGCACTAGACAATTCTATTTTAGCCTTCTCAGCAGCTTCTTTTAATCTTTGTAAGGCTAATTTATCTGATTTCAGATCTATACCATTTTCTTTTTTAAAAGTATCAGCTAAGTGTTCTACTATCCTAGTATCAAAGTCTTCTCCTCCTAAAAATGTATCTCCATTAGTAGCTTTAACTTCAAAAACTCCATCACCTATTTCTAAAATAGATACATCAAATGTTCCCCCACCTAAGTCATAAACAACAATTGTCCCTGATTGTTTTTTATCTAAGCCATAAGCTAAAGCTGCTGCGGTAGGTTCATTTATAATTCTTAATACTTCAAGACCTGCTATTTTACCTGCATCTTTAGTAGCTTGTCTTTGTGCATCATTAAAATAAGCTGGAACAGTTATAACTGCTTTTTCAACTTTACCACCAATGTGCTTTTCTGCTGTCTCTTTCATTTTTTGCAGTATGTAAGCAGATATTTGACTTGGTGCATATTTTTTTTCATTAACCTCTACCCAAGCATCGCCATTATCAGCTTTCACTATAGAATAAGGAGCTGTTTCTATCTCTTTAACGATTTTATCGTCGTCAAATGATCTTCCTATGAGCCTTTTAATAGAATAAAGAGTATTAGTGGGGTTTGTAACTGCCTGCCTTTTTGCGGGTTGTCCTATTAAGGTCTCTCCTTCATTTGTAAAACCAACCATTGAAGGGGTTGTTCTTGCTCCTTCGCTATTTTCTATGACTTGAGCATTAGAACCTTCCATTACAGCAACACAAGAATTCGTAGTTCCTAAATCTATGCCTATAACTTTACTCATACATTAACTCCTTTATTTATTAATCTTTTAGATATGGGATCTAAAAATAGAAATACAAGTAGTTAATTTAATTCTGCACTTTTAATTAAATCATTGATCTTGTGATAATAAAGTATACCTATATTTTTTAATTCAATTTTATAAGTAAATATGAAACTTACTATTTTGATGTAAGAACTTTTAATACACATTCTATACCAAATATGATTTTTAACACTTTCATCTGTGTTGTTCTCAATAGAATAAAATGAAAAAAGATAATTATTTTCATCAGCTTTTACTAAGGATTGTTCTTCTACTAAAACATCTTTAGTAATCTCGTTTATAAAATTAGTCACTATTTTATTATTGTTCTCATTTTCCTTATTAATTTTTATTTCAAAGAATTCAAAAAATAAATTTAAATTCTTTTCTCTTTCAACATTAATAATAACTGATTTATCTAAACTATTTTCAATTTTTTTCCATCTTTTAGGAAAAAATATTTCTAAGTTTTCCCAAAATACATTTTTTTCTAATATTAAATTACTTAATTTATTTTTAGTTACTCCTATCTCATCGAATGATGTTTTAATTTTACTAAACTTAATTTTGTTAATTACTATTTCTAAAACTTTAGAAATATTATCAACAACCTTATTAGCTTCTTCATTATCTGGCCATGCTAATGAAAATCTTACCTCTCTAAATGTTCTCGGTTTTATTACATTAATAAGCTTAAATAATAATAAGTTGTCTCCATCTGATTTAAATTTATGTTTTAATATATATATGTTTTCCGATAAATTTTCTATTTTATCTACTGAGTCTATTCCACCTAATAAATATTTATTTATTTTTTCACCTGAATTTATTTTAGGATTGTCAAAACAATTTATATAACAATCAAGAACAGGATAAGGACCAATTGGAAAATTTACTTTTAAAAGATTACTATCTTTTTCTTTTACTATCCAGTCATTTGGAAAACTTATAATTATAGTTCTATCTAAGCATACGTGCTCTTTAAAGTTCATTAATTTTATTCTTCATTATTATTAATTTCATTAGTTTTAGCTTCTTTCTCATTAGTGCTACCCTGTTTATCATCACCTTTTTTATCTAATTTTTTTGCCACACCCACTAATACTGGTCTTAATAATCTATCATGAAATGTGTAACCATCTTGTACGATCTCACACACTTTTCTCTCTTCAAAGTCATCAGTTTCTTTCTCAAACATTGCTTGATGATAATTAGCATCAAAATCTTCACCTAAAGCTTCTATTTTTTTTACATTAAATTTTTCTAATATATTTAATATTTCTTTTTGAATTAAAGAAAACCCTTCTTCTAAAACCTTTTCACTATTATTAGTCTTTAGACTTAAAGCTCTATTAAAATTGTCGACAACATTTAACATTTCTCTAGCTAGAGGCTGTACTCCATATTTATTTGTTTCTAACCTTATTTTTTCAATTTGCTTTCTTATATTTTCATTTTCTGCTAGCGACCTAAGAAGTTTATCTTTATTAACTTCCAACTCTTTTTTTATGGAGTCTAAATTTTCTTTACCATTATTTTCATTACTGCCTTCATTTTGCTCCTCTTCTGCTAAATGGTTCTGTTCTGTTTCATTATCTTGCTCTGTATTTTCATTTAAATTATCATGCGTGCTATCTTTATCATTATTAACTGAATCATCCTTTATGTTGTCGCTCATTTTATTCCCCTTGATTAATATTATATGTGGGTAATTTATTTTAATCTACAAGATTAGTTTAAAAATTTATTCAATACCTTTGCTGTAAAGTCTACCATAGGAATAATTCTGGAATAATTCAGTCTAGATGGTCCTATAACACCTATTGCACCTAAAGTAGTAACGTTGCTATTTTCAAGTCTCTGTTTTAAGGGAGCTACAATCATAGAACAACCTGATAGATTAAACATTTGTGTATTTGATCCTATAAAAACATGTACCCCTGCACCTTCTGATGTATTTTTTAAAATATTAATAAAATTTTTTTTATTTTGTAATTCATTTAATAATTGATCTAGCCTTAATAATTCTTCTTTCTGGTCTACTTTTCCATAAATAAAATCTCTACGGTTTATCAAAAAATGATCTTCTCCTCTTTCTTTGCTTCTTATAGCAAGTCCCTCTGAAACGAGCTGTTCAGAAAGTTTGTCTATTTGTTTATTTTGCCTTTCTAATTCTTTAGAAATATTTAATTTAAGTTCAGATAGTGTTTTACCATAAACTTTAGAATTTATATAGTTTGTAGCCTCTATCAATGCAGAGGTGGTAATTCCTGCAGGAACCTTCATAAGTTTATTTTCAACTAATCCATTGATATCTATAGTAATTACTAATGCTCTCTCTTGATCTAATGGAACAAACTCTATATGTTTCAAAGGTCTATCTATATTATTTGGAGCAAAAACTAATGAAGTACAATTTGATAAGCCTGCTAATTCTTTTGAGGAATGATCTAAAACTTCAAGTAATGTTTTACCTGCAACAGAACACCTAGCTTCTATATTTTTTCTTTCATCACTGGTTAAATCACCAAGTTCTAATAACCCATCTACAAATAATTTCAAACCTCTGTCAGTAGGAATCCTTCCAGATGATGTATGAGGGGAATGCAAGTATCCCTGCTCTTCTAATCTAGCCATGACTGATCTGATACTTGATGGAGATAAAGGTGAATTTAATTTTTCTGAAATTAATTTTGAAGATACAGGATGTCCCTGACTCAAATAAACCTCTATTACTTCCGTCAAAATAACTTTAGCTCTGCTACCTATTTCAGAAATAGGTTTAATTTTATTTTTCATACTTTTAATCTTTTAATTCTAATAATTTAATTTATTATTATAACAACAGTATAATATTATGAGAAGTAATAGAAAATATAATGAATTAAGAAATATAAAAGTTGAAGTAGATTTTATGAAGAATGCTTTTTCTTCATGTCTTATTGAATTTGGTAACACTAAAGTTGTATGTAGTGTAACAGTAGAAGAAAAAGTACCAAGATGGTTAAAGGGAAAAGGCCAAGGATGGTTAACAGCAGAGTATTCTATGTTACCTACAGCCACTAATTCTAGAAATGAGAGAGAAGCTATAAAAGGAAAACTTTCAGGAAGAACCCAGGAAATTCAAAGACTAATTGGAAGAAGTTTAAGAAATTGCCTAAATTTATCATTTTTATCTGATAAACTAATCAAAATTGATTGCGATGTTTTATCAGCAGATGGAGGAACTAGAACAACCTCTATTAATGGCTCTTGGATAGCTCTGAACTTTGCAATTAAAAAACTATTAGATAAAAAGTTACTACTAAACAACCCTATAAAATATGGAGTATCAGCTATATCTTGCGGTATTATTTCTGGGAAGCCTTTTCTTGATTTAGATTACGATGAGGACTCCTCTGCTGAAGCTGATGCTAACTTTGTTTTTGATAGCCTTGGAAATATAATAGAAATACAATGTACCGGAGAAAAAAATGTTATATCAGAAAAAAATTTTACTTCTATGTATAATCTAGCAAAGCGATCAATTAATGATATTTATACCATTCAATCTAATATTAAGGAGTAAGTAAATTAATATCCTAATTGCTACTCATAATCAAAATAAATTTAGTGAGTTTAAAAGAATATTCAAAAAAACTGAAATTAAAATTTTGTCCTTAAAAAAATTTACCAAAGTAGCGCCAATAGAAAATGGGGCTTCATTTGAAGAAAATGCTTTGATTAAAGCTCGCTTTGCTTCGAAATTAATTTCACATTCTTTTGCTACATTAGCTGATGATAGCGGCATCTGTGTCGATAGCTTAAACGGTCAACCAGGAGTTTTTTCTGCTAGATGGGCTAATAAAAACAACTATCAAAATGCTTTTCAGAAAATTAAAAATAGCTTAGCAGAAAAAGGCTTAGATATTAATGAGCAATGTGCTAAATTTATTTGTGTTCTAGTTTTAATTGATAGAAAAAAAAACGAGTACATATTTACAGGGTCTCTTAAGGGAAAACTTACATTGCCCCCTAGAGGTAAAAATGGTTTTGGTTATGACCCTATTTTCATACCTTTAAACCAAAAAAAAACTTTAGCACAAATTAGTCCATCATTAAAAAGTTCATTCAGTCACAGAAAAAAAGCTTTAGATAAACTATTGAACCATAGCATATTCAAAAAGTACTTTACTTAAACAATCAAAAGTTTGAAAATTGGGTAATAGCTTTTTTGAAAGTAGAAAACCTTTTATTTTTAACCTGCTTTAATTGAAAAGTTCTTTCTACTATTCCATTATTTTTTAATCTAAATAACCCTCTTAAGCCAATATAACCCTCTTCATTTATTAAATTATTAATATTTATAATGTTTTCTGTGTACTCTAAAGAATCCAATAAAGCTACAATATCGTATGCAATCATAGCAATATTTGGCATCTCTTTATTGAACGAATTCTTATATATAAGTTTAATTTTATCTTGATATAACTGACTAGTAGTAACAAAAACCCCTCCCTCTAATGCAGGTTCAGTCAAAATACTATTGTTCTCCCAAGAAGATATTCCTAAATATTGTACGAGTTTTGGATCTACATTATTATATTGTAGCTGAGAAGATAAGATTGTTAAATTCTGACCTGCAGCAGCTATGAAGACACTGTCAAATGGTTTCTCTATCAATAATTTATTTTTATCAATTGTTGAATTATCTTCTTGTTCTTTTAATTGGTTTAATTTTTCTTGATATTGATCAAACCCTTTAGAAATTTTTTGTGAAGCTTTTCTTTGGTTTTCAATAGAAAATTCGTAGAATTCAACTTCTTTAATTTCTATTAGATTTTCTTTAGAGAACTTTGATATTGTATCAAATAATAGCAAACCATAAGCATTTTTAGGCAACAACGCTGCAATTTTTTTTGAACCTTTTTCTAATGCAAATTCAAGTACTTTTTTTGTTTGAGCTTGTGGGTCAACGCCAAAAACCCATATCCCTTGTTTAGCTAAATTTATATTGTTTGTTAAAGCAAAAACATTAACTTTACTTGCCTGAACTGAACTTTGTATTGCTGCCAAAGATTTTGAAAACAGAGGACCTATTACAATACTTACTCCTTCGTTTATTAATTCAAAAAATACACTTTTAGCTTTTTCAGGCTTAGCTTCTGTATCTTTAATTATTAGCTCTAGCTTATTATCTTCTGTTTGAAAAATTGCCATCTCTATCGCATTTAAGATTAAATTACCTACATCTTGTCGCACCCCAGAAAGAGGAAGCATTACACCTACCTTTATTGTATTACTAAAACCATTTTCAGCCTTACCATAAGATTTTTTAAATTTCTTTAAATTCTCTATTTTTTTTTCATCTATGTCATTATTTTTTAAATTTTTTAAAACTCTGGAATTTTTCTGTTCTTTTTGAATATTTTTTTTATCGGAAGGTTTTTCAATTTTCTTAAAATTTTTGTTTTTTAGATTGTCTTTATTATTATCAATTATTCTTTCTGTTTTTTTTTCTATTTTCTTCGTAATAATTTTTTTAGAACCATTATTATTCTTAGTCTTTATTTTATTTTTTTCTTTGTCTTTTAAAATCAAGTTCTTTGCTTCCTCTATAATGTCGTAGTCTTTCTCATGACAAGAAGATAAAAGAATAAACACAATAAAAATAAAAAAAATTCTAATAACGAAAATCATGTTATTATTATATTATAATTTATAAAAAAGTAATTAAAAATAGATGTCTGAAGAAGTCTTATTAAATATTTTTTCTAAAGAAATAAATATAGAAAAAGGATTATATATAATAGCTACACCTATCGGTAATATAAGTGATATTACTATTAGAGCAATAAAAACACTTGATATATCTAATGCAATAATATGTGAAGACACTAGGGTTACAAAAAAACTTTTTACTCATCTAGGTTTAAAAATAAATAATAAAAAATGGTTAACTTATAATGATCATAGTAATAAAAAAAAATTAACCGCTATTGTTAGTGAATTAAATAAAAATAAGATAATTTCTTTTGTTTCGGATGCAGGAACACCTTTAATATCAGACCCTGGTTATAAATTAATAAATTTTATAAGAAAAAATAAATGCAATGTCTTTTCTTTGCCTGGCCCATGCTCTGCAATAGCTTGTATTTCTTTATCAGGGCTTAAAACAGATAAATTCTGCTTTTTAGGTTTTCTTCCTAAAAATAAAAATAACTATATTGCAACTCTAAGAAATTACGCTCAGCTAAATTATTCTATAATAATTTATGAAAAGCCAAGCAAATTAAATTTTTTCTTAAATACCATAAAAAAACAGTTTAAAAATTTTAAATTAGCAATTATTAAAGAAATTACTAAAATGTATGAAGAAATATTTTTCATTACCCAAGATAATATCGAAGACTTTATTGAAAATAATAAAACATTAAAAGGTGAATTAACTATAGTAGCAGAACTATATATTACTACCAAAAAAATTTATACTGACAAAGAAATAATTAAAGAATTAAATAAGTTAAAACCATCTCAAGTTTCTGCTATGCTATCTAAAAATTCTTCACAAAGCAGAGAAATTTTATATAAGAGATGTATGGGTCTATTAAATGATAAATTTTTTAAAAAATAAAATATTCAAATTAATTATAATTTTATGTGTCCTATGCCTTTCATCGTCATGTTCTCAAGTAATAATTGGTGGAGCAACATCTTCAAGTATGATAATAGTTCAAGAAAGATCGGCTAAACAAGCTGCCATAGATATATTAATTAAAGCTAAAATAGAAGAAGCTATGTTTTCAAATAACTACGAAAAACTGTTTTCAAAAGTGAGAGTAATTGTTTACGAAAGCAAAGTATTACTAGTTGGTACGGTAGATCAAGAAGATATGAAAGAAAAAGCTTATGCTATATCTTGGCAAACTAAAAATGTTAGAGAAGTGGCAAATTATATTACTATAGGAAAAAATGATTTAATTGATTATGTGAAAGACACAAGAATTTCTTTAGAGTTTAGAGCTAAACTTCTAACAGATAAAGATATCTCTGAAGTAAATTTTAGCGTTACTACAGAAAATCGAATTCTTTATATTGTTGGAATAGCTCAGAATAATCAAGAACTTAATAAAGTAATAGAGCATGCTTCAAATATTGCAGGTGTTAAAAAAATTATTAATTTAATTGACTTAAAAGATCTCTAAATTATGCAGCCTAATAAAAAAATAAAAGTAGCTGTTCAAATGGATAGACTCAATGCAATTAATAAAGACACAGACAGCACACTAGCTTTAATACAAGAGGCATTAAAAAGGAAGTTTTCAGTATTTATATACAAAGTTGATAACCTTTATTTAGAAAACAATAAATTGAAAGCCTTCGCTGCCAAAATTTTAAGAGTAAATATCAATAAAGAAAAATTCTTAACATTAGAAAAATTTAATACTATAGATTTAAATAATTATGACTTCATTTTAGTTAGGCAGGATCCTCCTTTTGACATGCAGTATATTACAACTACGTATTTGTTAGAAAAACTATCAAAGTCTTGTATTGTTTTAAATAACCCCCAAGCAATAAGAGATTGTCCTGAAAAAATTTTTGTTATGGACTTTTTTAATTTAATGCCTCCTACACTAATAAGTAGACAAATAAGTAGTATATTAAAATTCATAAAAAAATTTAAAAAAGTTGTGATTAAACCATTATACGGCAATGGTGGGTCCAATGTTTTTTATCTTAGTGAAAAAGACCCTAATCTAAATATTATAATAGAAAATCTTCTATCAAAAAGAGAACATGTGATATTACAAAAGTTTATAAAAAGAGTTAAGTATGGAGATAAAAGAATTTTGCTAATTAATGGTGAACCTGTTGGAGCTTTAAACAGAGTGCCTGCTAATAATGAAATTAGAGCTAACTTGCATATAGGAGGCTTGGCTAAAAAAACAAAGCTTACAAAAAGAGAAAAATTTATATGCCATGAGATTAAACATAAAGTTAAAGAAAAAGGATTATTTTTCATTGGTATAGACATCATTGATGGATTCATAACTGAAATTAATGTTACTTCTCCTACATGCATAAGAGAAATAGACTTTTTAGATAAAGTAAATATATCATCAATATATTGGGATGAAGCTTTGAAACTAAGACCTCATAGGGCCTAAACCTTTTCCTCCCAATAAATGAAAGTGTAAATGCGGAACTTCTTGTCCACCGTGATCTCCAAAATTACTTATTAATCTACAACCATCTTGGTCTAACTTAAATATCTTTATAATATTTTCAAACCCATCAAATATAGCGACTTTTTCTTCAGAGCTAGCATTTTTTGAGAAATCAAATATATCCTTAAAGTGTCTCTTTGGTATTATCAAAATATGAACTGGTGCTATAGCGAAAATATCTCTAAAGCAGAGGATATACTCGTTTTCAAAAATAATGTCTGCTTTAGCCTCTTTTCTTAAAATTTTTGCAAAAATATTATTTTTGTCATATTCTTCATTTATCATTTTTTTCTTCTCAATAATTCCTCTGCTATATCGTTATTTTTAATTCCGAGTTTTTTCCATAAAACTAATAAATGAAAAATTAAGTCTGCACTTTCATATATGACTTGTTTCTTTTTTTTATTATTTGAAGCTATAACAACTTCTATGGCTTCTTCTCCTACTTTTTGAGAGATCCTGTCTGTGCCTTGAGATAAAAGCTCAGCTGTATAAGATTTACCTTTAGAACTTTTTTTATCTTTAATTATCTTTTCTAAATAAGCTAAAATTTTACATAATTTATTTTCATTGTCAGTCATATTCTTACGGCTACTCCATTGTTATTTAATTCTTTTTTAACTTCATTTATAGTAAAATCTCCATAATGGAAAACTGAAGCAGCTAACAATCCAGATGCATCAGTTTTACAAGCACCTTCCGTAAAATGTTTTAATTCTCCTACTCCACCAGAAGCAATAACTGGTATATTTATATTTTTGGTGACTTTATTAATTAACTCAATATTAAAACCCTTTTTTGTTCCATCATTGTCCATAGATGTTAATAATATTTCACCTGCCCCTAAATCAGCACACTGTTTGGCCCATTCAACAGCATCTAAATTAGTGTTTATTGTTCCTCCATGGGAAAATACTTCATAACCACTTTTGCAGTTTATATTTTCAGTTTTTTTTGCATCAATAGCTATAACTACACACTGTTTGCCAAACCTATTTGACGACTGTTTTATCAAGTCAGGTTCATATATGGCAGAGGAATTAATTGAGACTTTATCAGCACCTGAATAAAGTAACTTTCTTACATCTTCTACTTTTCTTACACCCCCACCTACAGTAAGAGGCATGAAACACTTTTTAGCTGTCTTATGAATTATATCGAATAAAATGTCCCTTTTTTCTATACTTGCTGTTATGTCTAAAAAGCATAACTCGTCTGCTCCTTGATCATCATAAATTTTAGCCTGCTCAACTGGATCACCTGCATCTTTAAGATCAACAAAGTTTATTCCTTTAACTACTCTGCCTTCTTTAACATCTAAACAAGGTATTACTCTAATTTTAAGCATTTTTTTTTAAACTGAATATTTCATTAAGTTTTACTTTATTATCATAAATAGCTTTCCCTACTATAACTCCGTCAATATTAAAAGAATACAATTTTTTAATATCTTGAAAACTAGACACCCCACCTGACGCTATTAAAGGAACTTCTATCATATTTTTAAATTTTAAAATATTACTAAAATTTGGTCCCTTTAAAACTCCATCATTATTAATATCAGTGTATATTATAGTCTCTACTCCAAGATCCGAAAATTTCTTAAAAAAGTATTCAGATTTTTGTTCTTTTACTACTTCGGTCCATCCTTTTATAGCAACAAAGTCATCCAAAAGATCAAGTCCTACTGCTATTTTATTAGGAAATGTTTTAACAGCCTCTTTAACTAAACAAGCATCGGTAATTGCTGAAGTTCCTATTATTACCCTATTAACTCCCAACAAAAGCCACTTTTCTATATCCTTTAATGTTCTTATGCCTCCTCCTAATTGAACTTTACATTCGGTGTTTTCTAATACTTTTTTAATTGAATCTTCATTTTTATTTTCTCCTGATAATGCTCCATCCAAATCTATAACGTGTATCCAGTCAGCACCATTACTTTGAAAGCTTTTGACTTGCTTGCTAAAGCTTGTATTATAAATTTTCTTTTTACTAAAATTTCCTTTAGTAAGTCTTACAATTTCACCTTTAGATATATCTATAGCAGGGTAAACAATCATGGATTTTTCAGTTCCTTGAAATAAAAGTTTCCCGAAACCATCGTTTCATCTAATAATTTATGATAAACAGGTAATTTCCCCCAAAGTTTAAAGCCCAATTGTTCATATAAATTTATGGCTCTTTTTTGTGTTTCTCTCACATCTAATATTACATGTGTATATTTATTTTTTTTACATTCTTTTTGAGCTGCTTCTAATAAAAGCTTAGCTAGACCATGACCCCTAGCCCATCTTGCTACAAAATGAGTGTCTATAAAAACTCTAAATATAGCAGCCTCATTCGTTGAAGACAAAGTAACAACTTGTATAGAACCAGAAATTACTCCTTTGTATTTGCCAACAAAAAGCCATCTATTCGGAACCAAAATAACTCCTTTCCAATATTCAATAACTTTTTTTTTTGCGGGTTTTTTAATCCATCCAAACCCTATTCCTTCTTGAATAGCATCCATAGTGGCAGAAGTTAATTCCTCAATTTCTCCTATTTCAAACTCTTTAATTTTCTTTACTTCTATCATTTTGGATCCCAATCAAGAAATTCTTCTAAAAATTTTTTTCCCTTCTCTTGACTTTTTTCGGGGTGAAATTGAACACCTATTAAATTATCTTTTAGTATCGCTGAAACTATTTTTTCTCCATACGTAGTGTAAGCTAAAATTTCATTATGGTTTTTACATTTCATATGATAACTATGTACAAAGTAAAAATCATTATTATCAAGAGATGAAA
Organism: Alphaproteobacteria bacterium TMED62; assembly: GCA_002170595.1. Taxonomy (GTDB): domain Bacteria; phylum Pseudomonadota; class Alphaproteobacteria; order TMED109; family TMED109; genus TMED131. The sequence continues at coordinate 29,376 of NHDP01000014.1, read as the reverse complement.
AGTCTTTATAATTTTTTTTATTTTCTAAAAAAACATTATTCCAGCCCATATGTGGCACTCTTAATTTTTTATAATTACTTTTTATTAGAATAACTTCGGAGTCTATTAACTCTAAGCCTTTATTTTTATTTCTTTCATAGCTAACTTTTGCCATAAGTTGCATTCCTATACAAATACCTAAAAAAGGTTTTGCTTTTTCTTTGATATAAAAATTTATAGCTTCAAGCATTCCACTAATTTTAAGTAATTGTTCTTTGCAATTAAAAAAATCTCCTACTCCAGGCAAAATTACCTTATCCGATTTAATTATTTCTTCAGGTTTGTCTGTAATTTTTATTTTGAAATTTTTATTTTTATTTTTTATAGCACTTTCTAAAGAATTTTTTAATGATGCTAGATTGCCAGAGTTGTAATCTATAATAGAAATGTTCATTTTTTTCCATCATTTAAAATTTTTCCTTTTGTTGAAGGGACACTATTATGTGAGTTTATTAAAAGAGCTTTTTTTAAGGCTATAGCTAACCCCTTAAAACAAGATTCTATTATATGATGATTATTAACACCATAAATATTCTCAACATGAATGTTTGCTCCTACTGCTTGAGTAAACGCTTGAAACCATTCTTTAAATAACTCCGTATCCATATCTCCTAATTTATTTTGCGTAAAAAAAACTTTCCATATTAAATAAGGTCTACCAGAAAAATCTATCACTACTCTGGTTAAAGTTTCATCCATAGGAACATATGCATGAGCAAATCTACTTATACCTCTTCTATCTCCTATTGCTTCATCTATAGCTTTGCCAATAGCATACCCTGTATCTTCAGTGGTATGATGAAAATCAATATGTAAATCTCCCTTAGCATTTAGATCTATATCTATGAAACTATGTTTTGATAATTGCTCAAGCATGTGATCTAAAAACCCTATTCCTGATTTTATTTTATAATTATTATTTCCATCAATATTTACTTTTACTTTTATATCCGTCTCTTTAGTAACTCTCTCTAATTTTGCCTTTCTAACCATTAAACACCCTATGTTTTTTTCTTAATAGAATATATCTAGCTCCGTCGTCTCCGTCTCTTTTTGTAGCATAACAATGAAATAAAACATAGTTATACATCCCTTTATCTTTTAACCATATAGGCAGGTTTTCTCTAATTAATCCTTTTGAGCCATGCAATGTTTTTTTCTTTCCTGTTATTATTAAAACACATCTAATATTACTTTCTACACAAGTTTTAATAAAGGTTATAAGGACTTGCTTTGCTTCTATTAGTGTTTTACCATGAAGATCTAATCTAGTTTCTGGTCTTATAATCCCTCTTTCTAATTTGACTTTCATTCTATTGTTAATTTGAATATTTTGGGATAGAAAATTATTTTTTCTTGCTTCTAATGTTTCATTTTTTTCTTTTTTTATAGGAAGCACTTCTTTTTTATTAAATAAATTATCCTTTTCTACATTTTTTGTATAATTGCCCAAAATTTTGTCATTTTTGGTTACAAGCTTCCACAACTCAAGCTCCTCTTTATTAAGTTTTCTGTTTTTTGTATGCATTTAATATAAATTATCCTGATCTAGATTATTAACATCAGTTTCACCTGCTAATAATAATGTTGTATTGAGCTCTTTAATTAAAATTTCTATGACTTTTTCAACTCCTTTTTGCCCAAAAGCCCCTAATCCATATAAATAAGGCCGCCCCATAAAAATTCCTTTAGCTCCTAGAGATAATGCCTTTACTATATCTTTTCCTGATCTAACTCCGCCGTCAAAAAAAATTTCTATATTGGAGTTTACCTTGTTTTTTAAATTTTTTAAAGCCATTATAGATGACAAAGTGCCATCTAATTGTCTGCCGCCATGGTTAGAAATAATAATACCTTGTATATCAAGGTTGTTTGCAATTTTTACATCTCCTTCATCTAATATACCTTTTAGAATAAGAGGTCCTTTCCATAGCCGCCTAATCCATTTAACATAGTCCCAAGAAAGACCTGCGTCAAACTGTCCGTCCGTCCATTTAACAATAGAAGATAAATCGTCTACTCCTTTTACATGTCCTAATATATTTCCAAAACTTCTATTTGAGGTGCTTAACATTTTAAAACACCATTTTGGCTTTTGTATTATTTGTAAAATATTATTTAATGTTAGCCTAGGTGGTGCCGATAATTCATTTCTAATATCTTTATGCCTTTGAGCTAATATAGGTAAATCCAAAGTTAAAACTAAGGCATAACATTTTGCGTCACTCGCTCTTTTAATTATATTTTCAACAAAATTTTTATCCTTCATTACGTATAATTGAAACCAAAATGGATTGTTGGTTTCTTTTGCAACTTGCTCTATTGAACAAATGCTCATAGTTGATAATATATAAGGAATATTATTTTCTTCACATGCTTTGGCTACTAATATTTCTCCATCTGGGTAAAGCATTCCTCCCATGCCGCAAGGTGAAAAGCCAAACGGTAATTTATATTTTTTTCCTAAAATAGTTTTTTCTAATTTTGAGCTACTAATATCTCTTCCTACGCGCTGCCTAATTTTAATTTTATTAAAATCATTTTCATTATCTCGATAAGTGCTTTCCGTATAAGAACCAGAATCAACATAATCATAGAACATTTTTGGCAAATTTTTCTTTGCTATCATTTTTAAATCATTAATCTCTAATATTTTTTTCATAATTTATCTTTGCATTCCTTTTTAAGATAGTCAAATTTAGAAGTTTAATACAATAATGGTTTTAGCTTATGTACTGTTACTTTCTTATTTAATCCTGCCGCTAATCTTTCTGCATTTTTTCCAAAACCTGTAAATAAATCTATTCTATTTTTACCCTTTATAGCACTTCCGGTATCATGAGCTATCCCTAAAAAACTTTTTTTTGTGTCAACTTCAGTTATTAACAAAATGTCTCCTAAATCATAATAATTTCTATCAACAGCTACGCTAACCATGGGTTCTAGTTTTATTCCTGCACTGCCTTTAATTTCCCCTGTATATTCTTCAAAATATATATATCTTTCATTTTTTTCCATTACCTCTCTGGCTTTTTCAGGATTTTTGTATAACCATTTTTTTATTGTGAACATTGATATATTCTCTTGCTTTATTTTTTTTTTATCTACTAATATTTTACCTATTGCCGTATACGGTTTTTCATTGCTTCCTGAATACTTAATTTTTATTAATTTGCCATTTGGAAACCTTAACCTACCTGAACCTTGAATATGAAGGAAGAAAGCTTCTATTTCATTTTCAATCCATGCTATTTCTAATTCTTTGTTTTTTAATATGCCTTTATTTATTTTATTTCTTGGACTCTTAAAAATAGAATCTCCATATTTCTGTTTATTAATCTTATAAATTGGATATGATTGATTTTTTTTATAATTATAAGCATTAACTTCAGGTTCATAATAACCCGTCATTATACCGTTTCTGATATATAGTGTTTCTATATTATAGTAAAAATTACCTATAAAGAAATTTTTTGCCTCTTCAAAAGACGGCGTGTTGCTATTTGTTATTAACAAACATTTATTTTTATTTTTTCTAATTAATTTTACACAAGTATGTTTATATGACATATATGCGTTAATAATAAGCTCTTCTTTAGATATAAAGTTTTTCCAAAGGTCTAAATCATTTACCTCTTTTAAATTTTGTCTAAAATGACAACTGGTAAAAAAAAAACAATACTAAAAATACTATTTTCATTTTATACCTACTTCAACTAATTTCCAAATTGGACTTTTTATACTCATATTTTTTTCAAAAGTCCAAATATCTTTTATATTATCTAAGCGATTAGATTTCTCTGATACTTTGCTTTCTTGATTAGACAAAAACTCTACCTTAATTTTTGCAAATTTATTTTTTACAGTAATATTTAATATGTTTGCTTGCACAGAAATAACTCTAAAAGAGTTTTTACTATTATTTTTAATGTCCATAGAATTTTTAAATTTATCATAGACTTCTTCACTAATTAAGTTTTTTACATTTGTAAGACTTTTATTATTGAAAGATTCAACTATAATTTTAAATGCTTCTTTAGCAGCTTGTATAAAACTTCTAAAATCAAAATTTTTATCTAATTCTAAAATCTGTTTTTGAGAATATTCTTTAACTTCATCAGAAAAAATATTATCATTCATGTCATTATCTATTGCTTTCTCTTTAAAAACAGTCTTGTCAACAATAGTTTTTTTGCCTAGAACTCTATATAAATTAGTTGCTAAGACAGCTGCTATTACAGCAAATAATATTATATCTATATACAGAATTTTTCTCCTTTATATATATACATATACTTGATCTATAAGTATTACAATACTTGATTATTAATTTTTTATAAATTTTAACAATTCTTTATGACTCTTTTTTTCTTGCTCTGTTATTTCATATATTTTCTTTGAATACTTTTGTCTTGTTAATTCTGTTTTAATTTCCTGTTTTTCTGTGTTACTGATTAAATTCATAAATTGCTGTCTTCCCCCATTCATTTCTAGAAAAACTTCAGCCAATATCTCTGCATCTAATAACGCACCATGATTTTTTCTTTCAATGTTAATATTATATCTTTTTCTTAACGCATCTAAACTAACAGATTGCCCAGGATGAATTTTTTTTGCTAAACCTAGCGTGTCTACTATTTTATTTTTAACCGGATTAATTAATTCGTTCTTAATACTTTCTATTTCATAATTAATAAATGGAAGATCAAACCTGGAATTATGGATTATTAATTCTGAATCTTTGATAAAATCGAGTAAGCTTTCTATGATATCTGAAAATTTAGGCTTGTCTGAAAGAAAATCATCTGACAACCCATGAATCTTAAAAGCTTCTTCAGGCATAGTTCTTTCTGGATTTACGTATCTTTGCCATTTTTGTCCTGATGGAAAATTATTTAACAACTCTACACATCCTATCTCAACTATTTTATGCCCTTCTAAAAAATTAAGCCCTGTAGTTTCTATATCTAATGCAACACTTCTCATATTAAAATTCCTTTAATATTTCATTAATTTTTCTTACTTTTTTAGTCTTTATTAATTTAATTATTGTAATAATAGTATATAATAGGTATTTCTTTCCTCTGTCAGTATTAATAATAATATCAGCTAACTCCCTCTTTTTATGATCAGAAAGTTGCTGTTTTATTGTTTTGTCTAGTCTACTTTCATTCCATCCTTTTCTTCTTAACACTCTTCTTTTTTGTATTTCCTTAGAACAAGAAACTAAAATCGCTAAATCATACTTTCTTAAATTATCTTTTTCAAATAATAAAGGTACATCAAAAGCAACTATTTTCTTTTTTTCTCTTATTTTCTTTCTTAGCCAAAAAGATTGTTCTTGTTTGAGTTTTTTATACAGCAAATTTTCTAAAAATTGTAATTTTTGCTTGTCGCTGAATACTATTTTTGCAAGCCCTATTTTATCTATTTTCTTTTTTTTTATTATGCTAGGAAAAGAAACTTTTATCTTTTCGATAATTTCTTTTTTATTGTAAAAGGATGCAATTTTTTTATCGCAATCAAAGACTTCTATGTTATTTTTTAAAAAATATTTACTAGCTTCTGTTTTACCCATTCCAACTGAACCAGTAATCCCTAATATAAACATTATCTATTTATACTTCTCTTTATGTTTGTAATCAACTTATCGTTCACTTTTGGTTGAATATTAAACCATATAGAAAAACTTTCTCTTGCTTGCTCTATAAACATTTCTAGCCCAGTGATTGTAGTTAATTTATTTTTTTTCGCTTCTTTTATTAAATTTGTATTAACTGGGTTATACACTATATCGTATATTATAGCTTCTTTGTTTACTTTATTTAACTTAAGATTTAGATCAGGGTAACCTATCATACCTAAACTGGTAGTATTAATAATTAAACCTGCCTCTTTAATATACTCTTCTGCCTTGTGCTTAAATTTAATACTTTCATATCTTTTAATAATTTTTTCTGCATTATTTTTTGTTCTATTTATTATTGTTATATCTTTTATATTCTCTGATTTTAAAAAGTAAACTATAGCTTCAGCTGCTCCTCCAGCACCAAAAATTATTACTGGTCTTTCTTTATCCCATTTTTTATTAATTAATCCTTTTTTAAACCCTATTATATCTGTATTATATCCCTTAATATTATTATTTTTATATAATAATGTATTAACTGCATTAATAACTTTAGCACTTTTGTCTATTGAATCTAATTGTTGAATGATTTTTTTTTTATATGGAATGGTTACATTTAAACCTAAAAAGTTTAATGTTTTCAATGATCTTTTTATATGAGTGATTCTTTTAATTGATAAAGGTAAATAATATGAAGATATTTTATATTGTCTAATCCAATAATTATGTAAATATGGAGAAAGGGATTGTTTTAAAGGATTACCTATAATTCCTAACGCTCTAAAGCTTTCATTGTTAATCATATTTTTTTTTTCTTAAAGATTTTATAGTACTCCAGAACTGTGGCCGCTATCTCCTCAATAGATTTCTTAGTTACATCGATAGTAACCCAACTATTTTTAATGCAAATAGTTTTTGCCTCTTTAACCTCTTTTTTTAAGAATTCCATTTCTACATATTTAGTTTTATTTTTTTCTTTTAATGACTTTAATCTAGAAAGTCTTATTTGTTGTAATCTTTCCGGGCTTGCAAACAAACCTACTACTAATGTATTTTTTGATATTGTAGATAAGTTTGGTTTTTGATTCAAAACAAAAGGAATATTAGCTACTTTTATTCCTTTGTTAGCAAGATATATAGAAGTTGGTGTTTTTGAGGTTCTTGAAACGCCAAATAGAATTATATCAGCTTCGTTTTGTTCCATAATTTGTCCATCATCATTAGCTATGGCGTATTGCAAAGCTTCTATTCTTTCAAAATAATCATCAGATAAACTATGTTGTTTACCTGGTTTCTGCTTATTTTCAGTTTTTAATTCAAAACCTTTTTTTAAAGCTGTTATCGTACTATCTAATATAGGATGGGCTTTAACTTTAATGTCTGTACACTTTTGTTGTAAATATTCTTCTAATTTTTTATTTATCATCGTATATAATATCATCCCTGGTTTATCTTTAACTAACTTAATAATATTATCAATTTGCTTATTCGTTCTTATTAAAGCCCATCGACTTTCATTAAAATTAATGTTTTCAAACCTAGCATAAACCGATCTCGCTACTATAGATACCGTTTCTCCTGTTGAATCAGAAATTAAATAAATATGTGGATTATTATTTAACATATTAAGTATAAATCTTATTTATATTAAAATATATCAGAATTTTTTAATATTTATTGATTTATTAACAATTTAATAAATAATTATAATTATCATATTATTGTGGATAAATAAGAACTGGTAACTGTTACAGTGACTAATATATCGTTAGAATGTTAATAACGATGTTGATATATTTTATCCTTGTAATTATATTCATTACTACTACTAATTATATATATATTTATTTATTATATGAATAATCTATTATTAAATAATTTAAACTTTAAAAAAACTGAAAAAGTTCCTGTATGGTTAATGAGACAAGCAGGAAGATATATGAATGAGTATCATACTATAAAGAATAAATTTAATAGCTTTATAGAAATGTGTAAAAATGAAGAAGCTTTAATTGAAATTACACTTCAACCAATAAANAAATTTGATTTTGATGCTGCTATTATTTTTTCAGACATATTATTAATTTTAGATGCTATAAATATAAGGGTTGATTTTATTCAGGGCAAAGGACCAGTTGTAGACAATTTAAAAGCAATTAAAAATATAAAATTATTACCTAAAGATTTGGATTTAGAAAAAGTTAATCCATGTTATAATGCTATAAAAAATGTAAAAAAAGAATTAATTAATAAACCATTAATTGGCTTTGCGGCAGCACCCTGGACTTTAGCAACATATTTTATAGAAGGTTATTTAACTAAAGATTTATCAATAATAAAAAGTTTCAGTTATAAAAATCCTGAAAAAATGGATCTTATAATAAATTTATTTTCTGACTTAATTATAAAACATCTAGTAAATCAAATTGAAGCAGGAGTGGATCTTATACAAATATTTGATACTCACTCTTATCAAATGGATTATAATATGAACAAAAAATATTCTATACAACAAATGAAAAAAATATCAAAAGGAATTAAAAAAAAGCACCCTAATATTCCAATAATATACTATACAAAAAACTTTCAATTTGATGACAATAATATAGAAGAGTACATAAATTGTCTTAGTNTAAATTCTAACGTTAATTTAAAAAGAGAAACAAAATATTTTAAAAAAGATTTCTGTTTTCAAGGAAATTTAGATCCTTTTCTTTTAGTAGAAGGTGGAAAAATTATGGTAGAAGAAATAAATAATATTTTAAACATTATGAAAGACAAGTTTTTTATATTTAACCTTGGTCACGGTGTATTACCACAAACACCAGTAAAAAATGTTTTAAGATTGATTGAGACTGTTAGAAATTTTAAAAAGTAGGTCTAAAGACTACTAATAAAACTATTACTATTAATAAAAAAGTAGGAACTTCATTTATCACTCTATAAAACTTATCATTAAATTTATTTTTTTTATTATAAAACTGTTTAAAACAATATACAAAGAAACCATGTCCAGCAGACATCATGAGCACAAAAAGTATTTTAATTAACAGCCAAGGTTCAATCAAATTATTATTAAAAGATATTAACAATAGACCTAAAATCCAAGTAATTATCATAGCAGGAGTCATAATTATTCTAATTAATTTCTTCTCCATAATAAGAAATTTATTATAAGTATTAACGTTTAATTTTTTCTCACTATGATAAACAAAAATCCTTGGTAAATAGAACATACCAGCCATCCAAGCAGTAAAAGAAATAATATGTAGTGACTTTATTAATAGATAAAGATTATCCATGATAGTATCTTTTTATCAAGTTAGTTAGAAGGTTTATATGTTCATCATTATCATTAAGACATGGAACCATTAAAAAATTTTCACCTCCATTTTCAAGAAAAACCTCTTTTGCTCTTAAATTTATCTCTTCTAAAGTTTCTATACAGTCAGAAGAAAAACCAGGACATATAATCAAAACATTTTTAGTATTAGATTTTGCTAATTCTATTAAAGTATTCTCCGTGTAAGGTGTCAACCATTCTTCTGGTCCAAAACGTGACTGAAAAGTAGTTAAAAAAGGAATTTTTTTATTTAACTTCTCTTTTAGTAATCTGGTGGTTTTATGACAATGGCAATGATAAGGATCACCTTTTAAAAAATACCTTTTTGGGATCCCATGATAAGAAGCAATTATAATTTGTGGTTTCCATTTTATAGTAGCAATACTTTTGTCTAAACTTTTTTTTAAAGCCGCAATATATAAAGGATGTGATTCATAATGAGGTATAATTTGTATACTAGGTTGCCACCTCATTTTTAGTAAGGTCTTGAAAACAGAATCACAAACGGATCCAATAGTAGCAGAAGAATATTGAGGGTATAAAGGAAGGATTATTATATTTTCACAACCTCTGTTTTTAAGATCTAATATTTTACTGGGGATATTAGGTTCTCCATATCTCATAGCATATTCAATTATAAGAGCTTTATTACTAAATTTTTTTGATAATTTAACTTTTTGTTTAATTGTATAGTATCTTAATGGTGACTGATCTATATCTTTCATCCAAATTTCTTTGTAAGTTTTTGCTGTTTTAGCAGGTCTAACATTAAGAATCACAAAATTTAATATGAACCACCATAAAATTTTATTAACTTCTATTATTCTATTATCAGATAAAAACTCTTTTAAATATTTTTTAATATCTTTTACTGAAGTAGAAGAGGGGGTGCCAAGATTAATTAATAGTACTGCATCTTTACCATAAGCTATATTAGGATGAGAATTAGTTTTTTTAATAACCATAAATTTACACTAGTTTATTGACTTATATATTAATTTATTATAATTTATTTTAACACTTCACTAATTATCTCAATTATCATGCATTTACAAGATTTAAAAAAAAAGAAAACNCANGANCTTTTGGAATTAGCNGCTGANCACAANATTGAAAANGCNGCNAATATGAGAAGGCAAGATATTATGTTNAGNATATTAAAATCNGTTGCNGATAAGGGANCNTCNATACANGGNGATGGNGTAATNGANATANTGCAAGATGGTTTTGGNTTTTTAAGAGCACCAGAATCTAATTATTTACCAGGTCCAGATGATATATATGTAAGCCCTAGTCAAATAAGAAAATTTGGCCTAAGAAATGGAGACACTGTGGAAGGCGAAATTAGACAACCTAAGGATAATGAACGCTATTTCGCACTATTAAAGGTTACAACTATAAACTTTGAAAGTCCGGATAAGATAAGAAACAAAATTAACTTTGATAACTTAACGCCTTTATATCCTAATGATAAAATTAATTTAGAAATGGATTCCTCTGATCCTGCAGTAAAAAAGAAAAACATGTCTACAAGAATTATGGAATTGGTTTCACCCATAGGCAAAGGACAAAGAGCCCTTATTGTTTCTCCTCCCAGAACTGGTAAAACAGTTTTTCTTCAAAGCATAGCTCACTCAATTGAAATAAATCACGAAGAGGTATATTTACTAGTTCTATTAATAGACGAAAGACCAGAAGAAGTTACAGACATGCAAAGAACTGTCAAAGGAGAGGTAGTCTCTTCTACCTTTGATGAGCCTGCTAGTAGACATGTTCAAGTTGCTGAGATGGTAATTCAAAAAGCTAAAAGGCTGGTTGAGAGTGGAAGAGATGTTGTTATTTTGCTTGATTCAATTACAAGATTAGCAAGAGCGTACAACACGGTTGTTCCATCTTCAGGCAAAGTGTTAACAGGAGGTGTAGATGCTAATGCACTGCAAAGGCCAAAGAGGTTCTTTGGAGCAGCCAGAAATATAGAAGAAGGAGGAAGTTTAACTATAATAGCTACTGCTCTCATAGAAACAGGCTCTAGAATGGATGAAGTAATTTTTGAAGAATTCAAAGGAACTGGTAATGCAGAAATAGTTTTAGATAGAAAATTAGCAGATAAAAGAACTTTTCCGGCGATTGATATAGCGAAATCAGGTACAAGAAAAGAAGAACTTTTAGTTGATAAGGGAGTATTAGCTAAAATGTGGGTTTTAAGAAAAATACTCTCACCTATGGGAACTACTGATGCCATGGAGTTTCTATTAGATAAATTAAAATATTCTAAAAATAATGAAGATTTCTTTTCAGCTATGAATCAATAGTTATTTTTCATTACGATTGAACCAATAGTTTTTCTTAATTGTAGGTCATTATGAGCTTTTGCTACATCAGACAAATTGTAAGAAGAGTCAATATTAAGGTTAATTTTATTATTAGATAACATCTCAAAAACTCTGTCTGAACTATGTAACAAGTCTTCTCTTTTTGTGCCGTAATTCATTAAAGTAGGCCTAGTAAAAAATAAACTGCCTTTTGCAGCCAAAACGTTGGGGTCAATTGGAGGACAATTGCCTGAAGAATTGCCAAAAACGACCATAGTACCTAAAGGTTTTAAACAATCTAGCCCTAAAATTGCTGTATCTTTTCCCACACCATCATAAACTACATCTACTCCTTCATCAGCTGTAAAATACTTCACTTTTTCTACAAAATTTTCTTCTCGGTATAGAATTACTTCATCACAGCCATTCTTTTTTGCCAATATAGCTTTTTCTTTAGATCCAGCTGTTCCTATGATCTTAGCCCCTAAGTGTTTAAGCCATTGACATGCTAATAACCCTACCCCTCCAGCTACGGCATGGAAAAGAACGGTGTGAGAGCTATTTATTTTAAAGAGTCTTTCTACTAGATACTCTACAGTCATTCCTTTTAATAATATTGCAGCAGCTTGTTTATCGCTAATCTGTTCAGGAATTTTAACTAATTTACTTGCTTCTATGTTTCTATGTGTTGAGTAGCTACCCAGAGCCATAACGTATGCTACTCTATCACCAATTTCAAAATTTGATACTTCTGAAGATTTATCAATAATTGTGCCAGAACCCTCCATCCCTAGCTTTGTAGGAAGAGGAAGAGGATAAAGCCCGGATCTGTGGTAAGTATCTATGAAATTAAGACCAATGAATGTATGTTCAATAGTGACTTGTCCATTCTTTGGCTTAGTAAGTTCATATTCTTTCCATAAAATTTTTTCGGGACCACCATTTGTTTTGACCTCTACTTCTTTTATTAGATTTCCCATTTAATTACTTTAAAATTTTAATTTATTATACTATCATAACATTCTTTACTAAAAATTAAAATTATTTCATGAAAAAATGTGTTTTTGTATAAATATAAGAAGGGATAGTAAAAAATCTTTTGTAGAAATTATAAAAATGTAAAAATCAGAAATTATATGAATGAAAGAGTTAAGGAATTATTAATTAAAAAAATAAAGATTAATCCAAAAAGACTTTTAAATAGGAACAAATTCGAGCTAATAGTATTTTTATATTCTGAAGATAGAATGAAAGCAATTTCTAATAAAAATAAAGAGAATTTATTTATAGATGAGCTATTAATAAAAATAAAAAATTCTAAGAAAAACTTACTAAAAAATTAGATGCAAAATACAATATTTGCTTTAGCCTCAGGAAATGATATATCAGCTCTTTCTGTTATTAGAATATCAGGAAAAGAGTGTAAAAAAGTTCTTAAAGAACTAACATTAAAGAAACTTCCAAAAGAAAGAGTTTTAACATTAAGAAATTTTTATTTTCCAAGAACAAAAAAAATAATAGACAGATGTTTAGTTGTTTGGATGGCTTGTCCTAGATCTTATACAGGGGAAGATAGTATAGAAATTCACTCTCATGGAGGCGAGGCTGTTTTTCGAAGTTTTTTTCAAGCTTTAACTTCTTTCCCTAAGCTGCGCTATGCTGAGCAAGGAGAGTTTTCTAAAAGAGCTATTATAAATGGAAAAACAGACCTTGTACAAGCCGAGGCAATAAATGACCTTATAAACTCTCAAACAGAAAAACAAAGAGAGTTGGCTATAAGTCAGTATAATAAAGGGCTATCTGTACCAGTAAAAAGATGGAGAAAAGAAATCATTAATTGTATGGCATTAATAGAGGCTAATATAGACTTCTCTGATGAGAATGATACGCCTGATAATTTAAATATAAAAAAAGAACTAACCAAGTTAAAAATAGAAATTAAAGATATTTTAAAAAACAAAGATTATCATGAACTAGTTAATGAAGGAATAAGGGTTGTATTTAAGGGTAGGCCAAATGCAGGAAAATCAAGCATATTTAATAGTATTTTAAAAAAACAAAAAGCTATAGTTAGTAAAATACCTGGAACAACTAGAGATATCATTGAAGGAAAAATTAACTTCAATGGAAATGCCATTACATTTTATGATACAGCAGGGATTGTAAGCACAGATGATTACGTTGAAAAAGAAGGAATAAGAAGAACAAAAAAATTACTTAAAGAAGCTGATATAATATTGAATATAGCTGAGAATGAGAAGTTTTTGCCTTCTAATTATAAAAAAAATGAATGGTTAATATTAAATAAAATAGATATAAATAAAAAATTAAAAAAAAAATTAAAAAACAGAGCAATCCTAGTTAGCGCAAAAACAGGAGTAGGTTTGCAAAACTTATTAGATAAAATTAGTGATGAAATAATTAAAAGAACAAAAAAAGTAAATACTAAAAAAAATATAATTGTTAATTTACGGCAAGCTAATGAATTAAAAGAGGCGGAGAAAAATATAAAAAAGGCTATTCAAGAAACATCAGAAGAAATTATAGGAGAACATTTAAGAGAGGCTAACAGGAGCTTAGAGAGAATTATTGGAAATATAGACATTGAAGAAGTATTAGGCAATATTTTCTCTAGTTTTTGTATCGGAAAATAAGTTTCACGTGAAACATTATTAATGAAAAGTATTGTTTCACGTGAAACAGCAACAAGTTTTTGTAGACTATTTTAAAATGACCTAATATATTTAATAAATTATTAATATGATTAAAAGCACAGATATAATTATAATAGGGGGTGGACATGCAGGAGTTGAGGCAGTAAGTGCATCGGCTAGAATGGGGGCGAGAGTTTTGTTAATTACTGTAGATAAAAATAAAATAGGAGAGATGTCATGCAACCCAGCTATAGGAGGAATAGGAAAAGGGCATATAGTCAGAGAGATTGATGCCTTAGGGGGATTAATGGGAAAGTGTGCTGATAAGTCAGGAATACAATTCAAAGTCTTAAACGCTAGCAAAGGGCCGGCAGTAAGAGGTCCTAGGTGCCAAGCTGATAGAGTTAAATATAAAAAAGCAGTTAACGAAGAGTTAAGTAAATATAAAAACGTAAAAGTTTTAAATGCTGTTGTAGAAAAAATAAAAATTGAAAATGGTATTTGTAAGGGAGTAGTTTTAGAGTCAGGAGACCTTATTTCTTCTAAGAGTGTAGTTTTAACCACAGGAACATTTCTAAATGGTGTTATTCATATTGGGAATAAAAAAAGCTCAGCGGGGCGAATAAATGAAGGATCTTCTAATGGTTTAGGAGATTTTTTAAAGTCATTAAGCTTACCTATGTCAAGGCTTAAAACAGGAACGCCACCAAGATTAAAAAAAAATACTATTAATTTGAATAGCTTAGAAAAAGATAAGGGTGATTATAGACCAGAATTTTTTTCCTTAGATACTAAAAAAATTTATAACAAACAGTTACCATGTCATGTCGCTTGGACTAATAAAGAAACTCATCAAATTATAAAAAACTCTTTAAAAAAAAGCCCCTTATATAACGGCTCTATTTCTTCTAGGGGGCCTAGATATTGTCCTTCAATAGAAGATAAAATTAAAAGGTTTTATGATAGAGAAAGACATAGGGTCATGCTAGAGCCAGAAGGCCTTAATTCCCATATAATTTATCCTAATGGTATATCTACTTCTCTACCATTAGATGTACAAGAAAAATTTGTTAGATCTATACAAGGTTTAGAAAAAGTAAAAATTTTACAGCCTGGTTATGCTATAGAATATGATCATATTGATCCTAGAGCATTAAAAAAAACTTTAGAGATAAAAAGTATTAAAAATTTATTCTTTGCAGGGCAAATTAATGGAACAACCGGTTATGAAGAGGCAGCTGGACAAGGCTTGGTAGCGGGTATAAATGCAGCTCTTAAAGTGGATAGTAATAGAAAAGAATGGGAGTTGGATAGGACAGAATCTTATATAGGAGTCATGATTGACGATTTAGTGGCAAGAGGAGCTCCAGAGCCTTATAGAATGTTTACTTCAAGAGCTGAGTATAGGCTTTATTTAAGGGCGGACAATGCAGATTTGAGACTATCCGATAAAGCCATTAAACTTAATATATTAAATAAAGAAAGAAAAGATAAATTTTTAAGATATAAAGATGATATTATTGATTTAAAAAAAATATGTGAAAAAATTCTAATCTCTCCTAATGAGTCTAAAAGTTTAAATATAAATTTAAGTTCAGATGGTAAAAAAAGAAGTCTTTATGGGTTAATGGGCTTTGAAAATATAAATAGAGAAAAGTTAGTAAAAAAATATTCATTTTTTTTTAAATATGATTTGCGTGCGATAAAACAATTAATGATACAATCAAAGTATGACACTCATGTTATAAAACAAAAATCTAGTATTTTTTCTTACAAACAAGACAAAAAAATAAAGATACCAAAAAATATAGACTATAAAAAAATCGGCGGTTTATCTAGAGAGTCTTTTGAAGCATTAGAACTAGCAAAACCAAGAGACTTGGCTTCAGCTTCTAGGATACCAGGGGTGACTGCTGCTGCGTTGTCATCCGTGCTTTTATTTACTAAAAAGAGAGTAAAGAAAGTTGTTTGAAAAAACTGATAAAAATTTTTATGCTTTCAAGAAACATTTAAACCCTAGTAAAGATACTATTTATAAGTTAAAAAAATTTATACACATATTAGATGACTACCAAGATAATATGAATCTTATTGGAAAAAGCACTAGAGCATCTATATGGGAAAGACATATATTGGATTCTGCTCAAATAGAAAAGTATTTACATAAAGAAAATAGTAAATATAGCACTATTGATGTAGGAACAGGCGCAGGGTTTCCAGGCATAGTATTAGCAACTTTAGGAAGAAAAGATTTATTATTATGTGAAAAAAGCAAGAAAAAAAGGTTATTTCTTAATGTAATTGCTAAAGAATGTAACCTAAATATTAAAATTTTTGAAGATAAAGTTGAAAATTTAGAGATTTATAATGCTAAAACAATAATTTCAAGAGCTTTCGCTCCTCTTAAGGACTTGCTTGTGAAGGTAAAACATTTTATATATTCTGATACCAGTTTAATTATACATAAAGGGAAAACATATATGCAGGAAATAAAAGAAGCTAAAAAATTTTTTTCTTTTAACTATAAATGTTATGATAGTTTAACTAATCCTTATGCTAAAATTTTACAAATACAAAGTGTAAGAAAGAAAAGTGAATAAAAAAACTAAAATTATATCCGTTGTAAATCAAAAAGGGGGTGTTGGTAAAACAACAACAGCTGTAAATTTAAGTACAGCACTGGCTGCAATTAATAAAAAAGTTCTTTTAATAGACTTAGATCCACAAGGCAACCTGTCAACAGGACTTGGTATTAAAAATGAAGATAGAAAAATTAATGTTTATGATTTAATTATGGTAGAGAAAATATCTATAAAGAAAGCATTAATTAATACTAAGATTCCTTATTTAGATATTGTTCCTTCAGGTATAAATTTATCAGGAATAGAATTTGAGTTAAGTGAAGATATAAACAGAAATAAAAAATTATATAACAAAATCAGCACAATAGATAGCGAATATGATTTTATTATTATAGACTGCCCTCCTTCTCTTGGAATATTAACTATAAATTCTTTGGTTGCATCTGATTTAATATTAGTGCCACTACAGTGTGAATTTTATGCTTTAGAAGGATTAGCCCAATTGTTGAAGACCGTTGAAGCCGTTAAAAACAACTTAAATCCTGATTTAAGGCTAGAAGGTATAGTGTTGACTATGTATGATAGCAGAAATAGATTGTCAATAGATGTTATTAATGATGCTAGAGAACACCTAGGAAATAAAGTTTTTAAAACTATAATTCCTAGAAATGTTAGATTATCTGAAGCACCTAGTCATGGCTTACCTGCAATTTTGTATGATAGAAAGTGTATGGGATCGGAGGCATACATAGAACTAGCTAGAGAGTTTATTAATCGAGTTGAGGCTGTATAAAAAGGAGGACAATATTACTAAAAAAAGATTAAAAACAGGGCTTGATATTTTACTTGGTGCAGAAAACCAAAAAGTTTTAAATAAAAAAGAGTTAAAGTACGAAAGTGATTTCTTGATAAATATTGGAGATATAAAGTCAAATAAACATCAACCACGCAGCTATTTCGATGAGGAGGCTATTAAAGAGTTAGCAGATTCTATTAAGGCACAAGGTTTATTAATGCCTATTTTGGTTAAACTGGAAAAAAATAATAGTAATAAGAAAGAATATAAAATTATAGCTGGAGAAAGAAGATGGAGAGCTTGCAAAAGTCTAAAAATGGAGAAAATAAAGGCAATTATTGTTAAAAACACAACTGAAAAATCAGATGCATTAGCTTCTATCATAGAGAACGTACAAAGAGAGGATTTAGCTATACTAGAAGAAGCTGTAGCTTATGAAAAATTGATAAAGAATTACGGCATGAAGCATGATGAAATTGCTAAAAGTACTGGAAAATCAAGGAGTTATATAACAAACCTTATAAGAATTTTAAAATTAGAAGAAAAAGTAAAAATTTTTTTAAATCAAAAAAAAATTTCTTTTGGACATGCAAGAGCATTATTAAATGCACCTAATCAAAAAGAGTTAGCAATTAAAGTTATAAATGAAAATATGAGTGTTAGAGAGTTAGAGTTATATTTAAAAGTTTCTAGTGAAGAAAATAAAGATGTAGATAAAGTTCATAAAGGTAGTTTTAATGTTAAGGATCCAAATATATCTGATTATGAAAAGTATTTATCACTTAAGCTTGGTTACAATGTAGAAATTAAAGATAAAAAAGGAATAGGATATTTGAAAGTTAAATATAAAAATTTAGAACAATTAGATGCAATAGTAGACTTATTTAATAATTAGAATGGTTTAAAAGAAATTTTTTAATTAATAATTCATGAATATTATGATTTAATTTACATGAAATTTCTAAGTCGTACATATCAACTAAATATCTGCGCAACTGATCATTATTAAGTTTATTTAATTGTTTGTTTATTTTTTTATGTCTAGAAAAATGAATTTTTGGATTAATATCTTTAGCATTTTTAATGTTATTTGAATTGGCTTCTAATAATGTACGTGTGTGTTTATTTAAGGCACGTAGTATTATGATGAAGTTTAAGCCTAGATATTGTATCTTTTCGTACAAAAAGTTCATATGACTTTGTTTTTCAACACCTAAAGAGTCAATTAGTTCGTTTAAGTTAAGTTCAGAATTATCTCCAATAGCATCTAAAATAATAGTATTGTTAATATTCTGACCGTTAGCGTATAAGGCTAACTTTTCTATTTCATTTTTTGTAATTAAAGTATCATTACCAAATTTAGTAGATAAATAATTTAAATTAATATCATCTATTTTTAATGAATAAAGTTCAGCATACTTCATAATGGATTGTTTTATATTAGTTTCTTGATAACAGGGAATTAATGCAAAGTTATTAGTTTTATTAAACAAATTCATAATAGAGGAATTTTTTAATAAGTATTTTGATTCTATTATAATAAAATTTGATTTACTACTGTTTATACTGTTAAATATTTTTGATAAGTCTTTTTCACCTTTTATTAAGTCTAAATTAATTTTAATTATAGTAATTTTACTAAAAAAGGATTTTTGATAAATTAATTCATAAAAATATGTTTGTGATTTATCAAATTCATCAGGCTCAAAGTTTATTATTTCTAAAGAATTATTGAATAATTCACCAATTTTATTAATTATTTCAATTGATATTTCATTCACTTTTCCTCTATCTTGCCCGTGAATTAAAACACATTTATAATCTAAAAGATTATTAATAAATTTTTTATATTCCCAATCTTTTATTAACATTTTAATTGTTTGATAAAAAAATTAAAATTCTTTTGTAAATTTCTTCTGATAACAATCTAACACTTATTTCTTCCGCCCTTTTTTTGCTAGCTAAAGTCGATCTTATATTATTTAAAATTAAACTATATGAAGCATCTCTTGATGCTTCAAATTTATATATGACTTTATCATATTTTTCATATCTATAATATAACTTAACTTTTGCTGAGACTTTTGTATTATATCTAGAAATTTTTCTTGTAGCATCGGCAACAGTTCCACTTGTATCTGATAGGCCTTCTATTTTAACTATATATTTTGTTTTTTTATTATTAGGAAAAAGTTCTATTAATTTTTGTTTTATTTTTTTAGATATTTTTTTTTCATCAACAACAATAGAAAACTCTTGTAATTTATAGATAGAACTGAGATTTTCTCTATATAGTGGTTTGAAACCAGAACAGTTATGCAAAATAAATAAAAAAGTCATTATCGTGAGGATTTTGGTTATTTTAAAGACCATTAAACAACCAAGTTAGCAACTCTATCCGGAATTATAATTATTTTTTTTATATTATTATTTATTAACATTTTCTTTATATCATCATTTTCTAAAACTATGTTCTCTATTTGGTCTTTAGTAAGCCCTTTTGGTAAGTTTACTACGCATTTTTTTTTACCATTAATTTGAATTATAAAATTAATATTAGTTTCTTGTAAAAACCTTTCATCAGACTTTGGCCAAGGCTGTTCTGCTAATAGAGTTTCGTGTCCTAAAATTTTCCACAGCTCTTCAGCAAAATGAGGTGCTATGGGTCCGATCATAATCACCCATATTGATAGAACTTTATGTAATATCTCATTGTTATTATTGTTTAATTTTAAGGAAAGAAAATAATTTGAAAACTCCCTTAATGATGCAACAGCTACATTGTATTGAAAGTTATCTAAGTTTTTGGTGACTTTATAAATACAAAGATGCATTTTTTTAATAAAATCTGATGATTTATAATCTTCAAATTCTAAGTTTTTATCATAGTTATTTTCTTTAAAGTTAAGTTTATTAAAAAAATTCCATATCTTTATTATAAACTTTCTTGATCCTTCAATGCCACTGTTACTCCAATCTAAATTTCTTTCTGGTGGACTATCAGAAAGCATAAATATTCTTGCAGTATCAGCTCCATAATCTTTTATAATAGAAACAGGGTCTACTATATTTTTTTTTGATTTAGACATCTTTTCTGATTTTATAGCAGAAACTTTTTTGCCGGTAATTTTGTGAGTCAAAATATTTTCTTTTTTAACGATGTCTTCTGGAAAAACCCACTTATTTTCTTCATCTTTATAAGTCTTGTGACAGACCATACCTTGACAAAAAAGACCTTTAAAAGGTTCTTGTATTTCAATTTCGTTTATACTGCTTAAAGCTCTAATCAAAAATCTAGAGTATAATAAATGTAAAACAGCATGTTCAATTCCCCCAACATATTGATGAACAGGACACCATTTTTTAATTAAATCAGATTTAAGGTTTAATTCATCTTTTGAATTAATAAACCTTAGATAATACCAAGAAGAATCAAAGAATGTATCTAATGTATCAGTTTCTCTTAATGCTTTTAAACCTGTTTTTTTACAAGTTGTATACTTCCATGTGGGATGATTTTCTAATGGATTTCCTCCTTTAGAAAAGTCAATATCTGTAGGTAGCTCAATTGGTAGTTCGCTTTGCTCAACTGGTAAAACCGCACCATCTTCTCTATAAATAATAGGAATTGGACAGCCCCAGTATCTTTGTCTAGAGGCACACCAGTCTCTTAATCTATACTTAATGTCTTTTTTACCAATACCTTTTATTTCAAATCTATTAATTATTTCTATTTTTGCTTCTTTTACTGTCATATTATTTAAAAAATTAGAATTAACTAAAAGTCCATTACCAGTATATGCTTTTTTTAAGGGTACATTTTTTTTAATTTGAGGCTCTCTTATAACTTGCTTAATTTCTAAATCATATTTTTTTGCGAAATCAAAATCTCTTTGATCATGTGCTGGTACGCCTATCACTGCTCCTGTTCCATAGGAAGATAAAACAAAGTTCGCAATATAAATAGGTAAAGGTATATCCAGAAAAGGATGTAATACATAAAGATTTGTAAATAACCCATTTTTAGGAGCTTTATCCAAATCTTCTTCACTGATAAACGATTTTTTCCATTCTTTGATAAATTTTTCAACTACCTTAGACCCTTTGGATAGCTTTTCTGATAAGGTATGATCAGGTGCTATAGCTACAAAAGAAGCTCCAAATATAGTATCAGGTCTAGTAGTAAATACTTCTATTTCTTTAATATCAAGAATAATATTATTTTTTATAATTTTAAGGCTTAACTTTGCACCTATTGACTCTCCAATCCAATTTTTTTGCATAATTTTAACGTTTTCAGGCCATTCTTTTAAATTATCTAGATTATCTAAAAGAGGTTTAGCAAATTTAGTTATTGCAAGAAACCACTGGTTAAGTAATTTTTTCTCTATTGGTGCACCGGACCTCCACCCTTTGCCATCTATTACTTGTTCGTTTGCTAAAACTGAATTTTCTACAGGATCCCAATTTGCCCAGCTTTCTTTTTTATAGATTAAATTTGCATTAAAAAGCTTAATAAAAATTTTTTGTTGCTCTTTAATATATTCAGGTTCACAAGTGCTAATTTCACTTTTCCAGTCATAAGAAATTCCCATAGATTTAAGTTGAGTTTTCATATTGTCAATATTATTTTTTGTCCATTCTTTAGGATGTATAGCATTTTCAATTGCTGCATTTTCTGCGGGCATACCAAATGAGTCCCATCCCATTGGATGAAATACGTCAAAGCCTTTAGCTCTTTTATATCTGGCAAGTACATCTCCTAATGTATATACTCTAACATGGCCCATATGTATTCTACCAGAAGGGTACGGAAACATTTCTAAAACATAATATGGCTCACCCTGATTTTTTACAGAGAATAGTTTTTTTTTATTCCACTCATCTTGCCAAAATGCCTCAACTTTTTTATGATCATATTGTTTATTATGGCTAGTCAATTGTCTTCCTTGGTTATTTAATTGCTAGTATTTGCAAGCACCCCTGCTTTTTGAATTATTTTTCTTTCTAATTTAGTAATTATTTTAGGATTTATATTAGCATTATTCCAGGAATTTGCTCTTAAAACTTGTTTAAAAATGGACACTTTAATACCGTCAGCTCTTAATTCTTGTGAATTAATTAAAATAGAAATTTTTATTCTTTCATCTTGCTTTCCTTTTATATTATACCAATCTGATATAATTATTCCACTTGCACTATCCACGCTTGCTAAAGGCATAGTTGAGGATATTATGTCTAATGATGCTTGCCATAAATATTGATTTATAGAAAGCTTAATACCTTCAGAAGCATTGTTTGATTTATTATTGAATAGGTTTTTAATTAAAGAATTACCACCTCTTCTAGAAATTTCTCTCTCAGACTGTTGACTAGGAAGATAAATAATATCTTCCATATCTGCTCGTTTAGTTTCAGTTTTTATTGAAGAACATGAACATAGAAAAGGGATAATTAATGATATGAGGGTAATTTTTTGGAAAGAATTTTTAAATATCGTATACATTTTAAATATATATAACACAAAAAAAAAAGGAGAATCAATATAAAGATTCTCCTTTTAAATTAGAAGGTAATTATTTTTTAGAAACCAACAGAAAGTTTTGTCATAAGTCCGTCAACATCTGTTTGTGTTGTGCTGTTGGCTACTTGTTCAACATCAAAGTAAACAGCACCAATAGTAACTCCACCGCCTAAAGCATAATCAGCAGCATAGGTTCTAATAGTAGAGCTGTTGCTTAAGTTGGCAGCTGTTGTGAAACTAGTTTCTACGTTACAAGCAGCGACTCTCATATTGCCCATACCGTATTCACCACATATAGAAGTTCCTTCGTCATTACCAGCGTTACTACTTTTTACAGTACCTGAATTATCAGCTTCATTTTTTCTATAATCAACAGCAAAATTACCATAAGTAACCTTTGCAGAATATGCAGATTCATCCAAGTCATTGTAGTTTGTTCCTGCTATTTGACCAGCATTACCAGTCTGTTGTCCATAGACTAAAGTTAGGCCAATTCCATCCATTTCCATTGAATATGTTCCAAATATACTCAAGATATCACTAAATGAACCCCACTTTGCAAAATCAGCAGCAGCAGTTCTCTGACCATTTGTAGTAGTTGCTAGACCAGAGTTAGCTGAATTTGGATCATAACTAGCTGTAAATGAAAAGCCTGATATCACATTAGATGAATACAGAATTTTCATAGAATTATTAGCATAATCTACTTCGTTTCCAGCACCATAATAATTGTTACCGTCAGCTGTATAGAAACGGCCTAAAACTCCACCATCTGGTTCAGCTGTAGGACCACTTGCAGTCATTCTTGAAAGAGAAGCTGCTCCAGCAGCAAATCTTTCACCAACACTTACAGTACCAAAATTACCAGAAAAGTTTAGCATGTTGAAATTAACAACATTACAATTATTTGTTTTGTCTCCTTGACAGTCTCTGTTAGTCATATTCATCGTACCACCAACATCAATACCGCTATCTAATGTAGTGGAATAATTTGCAGTAATTCTAGAATAATTACCATTATCCATACCAGAAGGATCGATACCACTTTGATTAGCTACACCATATGCAGTTGATTGATCTGCAGAACCAGCGAAAAACTCTGCGTAGCCAGATAAAGACATTTCAGCTTTAAGAATATTTGCAAAAGCAAATGTTAAAGCTAAAACGCTTAAAATTATAGTTTTTTTCATAAATAAACTCCCGTTAAAAAAAATTAGCGAGAGCAAAAATATGCAATAAGATATTAATAGTCATTTTTAAACTCCCGTTAAAAATATATGATAGCAAAATCGCTATCACAACTAAACTCATAATAATAGTAACTGGGTTTATTGCAACTAATTTGTAATATAAAGAATAAAATATTTTAAACTGTTGCAATTATACAACATACTTGCCCCAAGATTCTTTATTATCTAAATAATTTTAATACTAAATGATCTAAAAAATTTACTAAGATCGTACAATATATATGGCAATAGCTAAAAATATAATTCTAAATAAGTTAGATAGAAAGTTTTTAAATGAATCTATGAAAGTACCTATGCTTACTAGAGATGAGGAAAAGGTATTAGCAGAGGCGTGGGTCATTAACAGTGATAAAAAAGCTATGCATAAAATAATTACAGCTTATTCCAAGTTGGTTATAGCATTCTCTATGAAATTCAAAAATTATGGCTTGCCCGTTAATGACTTAGTTCAAGAAGGCCATATTGGTCTAATGCAAGCAATGGCTAAGTTTGAACCAGATAGGGATATAAGATTTTCTACATATGCATCTTGGTGGATTAGGTCAGCAATTCAAGATTATGTTTTGAAAAATTGGTCTATAGTTAGAACGGGAACGACCGCTTCACAAAAGTCACTTTTTTTCAGTTTAAGACGTTTAAAATTAGAGTTAAGTAAATATGCTAAAAATGAAGATGAAATAAGAGATAAAGTTGCTAAAAAGTTAAATATTAAAGTTACTGATGTAGAAAATATGGAAAATAGATTTATGAATGAAGATAAATCCCTAAACTCAAAAGTTTCTGACGATTATAATCAAGAGTTTGGCAATTTTATTGTTGATGAAAATTGTTTAAATGAAACAGACATAGTTAATAGACTAGACTTAGCAAGAAAAAGATCCTGGTTTAAGAAAGCTATGACAGAATTAGGACTTCGAGAAAGCCAGATCATAGCTTTAAGGCATCTTAGTGATGATCCACTAACTCTTGAAAAATTAGGTGAAGTATTTAAAATTAGTAAAGAGCGCGTAAGGCAAATAGAAAATAGAGCTATAAAAAAACTGAAAGCATTAGTCAGGAAGCTTTCGTCTAAAGACTCTAACCTAATAAAAAAAAAAGCAGGCTTTAAACTTTCTCATTAATTGTTAAAGGCTTTGCATCAGGAGGCACAAAATTAGTTAATTTTATTCCTTCAGTGGCTAATTTATATTCTTCAATTTTAGGTAACCTTCCTAATATAGTAGAAAGCACCACTACTGGAGTAGAAGAAAGAAGAGACTCTCCTTTTTTTTCTTCTGAGTCCTCTACGACCCTTCCTTTAAAAAGTCTAGTAGATGTTGCCATAACTGTGTCACCTTTTGATGCTTTTTCTTGATTGCCCATGCAGAGATTACATCCTGGTCTTTCCAAGTAGAGAATATTTTCATACCTCTCCCTAGCAAACATTTTTGGTTTTGAGTCATCAAATTCAAATCCTGAGTATTTCTGTAATATTGCCCAGTCACCTTCTTCTTTGAGTTCATCAACTATGTTGTAAGTAGGAGCTGCAATAATTAGAGGGGCTTTGAATTTTACATTTCCTAAATTTTTTTCAAGGTTTTTTAGCATTTGAGCTACTATTTTTATATCACCTTTATGCACCATGCAAGATCCAACAAACCCGAGGTCTACTTTTTTTTCTTTTTTATAGTAAGAAAGAGGCCTAATGGTGTCATGAGTGTAGCGTTTAGAAATATCTATATTATTTACATCTGGATCGGCTATCATTGGTTCATCTATTTTATCAAGATCAACAGTTAAATTTGCAAAATATTCAGCATTCTTGTCTGGATAAAGAGCAGGTTTGTCTCCAGATTTAATTTGCTCAATTCTGTTTTCGGCAATTTTAATTAATTTATGAAGCATTTTAGCTTGATTTTCCATACCCTTTTTAATCATATTTTTTATACGATATTTTGAAATCTCTAATGATTTGATAAGAGTACTATCGTTAGAAATACATATAGAAGCTTTTGCTTTCATTTCAGCCGTCCAATCTGTAAAAGTAAACGCCTGGTCTGCCAATAAGGTTCCTATATGAACCTCAATAACTCTACCTTGAAAGACATTATCTCCAAACTTTTTAAGCATTTGGGCTTGCGTTGCATGAACAATGTCTCTAAAGTCCAGATGATCAGCCATATTACCTTTAAAAGTAACTTTTACGGTCTCAGGAATAGGCATATTTACTTCTCCAGTTGCTAAAGCTAAGGCTACTGTTCCAGAGTCAGCTCCAAATGCAACTCCTTTTGACATTCTAGTATGAGAATCTCCGCCAATTATAATTGCCCAATCATCTACTGTAATATCATTTAAAACCTTGTGAATTACATCAGTTAAAGGAAAATATCTGTTTTTATGGTCTCTCCCTGTAATTAAACCAAAGGATTGCATAAACTTCATAAGTTTTGGTGTATTATCTTGAGCTTTTTTATCCCAAACAGATGCAGTATGGCAACCTGATTGATAAGCACCATCTATTTTAGATGAAATTTTAGTTGCTGCCATAGACTCAAGTTCTTGAGCTGTCATTAAGCCAGTAGTATCTTGTGATCCGATAATATTGACTTTAACTCTTACATCTGAGCCTGCATATAATAAATTATCATTTTTTTTATTTAGTAAATTTTCATTAAATATTTTTTCTACGGCGGTAAGGCCTTTTTCTGGTAGTATAAATTTTTTTGATGAAGCAAATACATTGTTTATTGGTATTTTTAATATATTACATGCTGTGTTTTGTAACTTTTTTCCAAATACAATTGCATAAGAACCTCCCGCTTTCATAAATTCAATTTTTTGTGGTGTAAAAGACTCAGATAAATCAGCTAATTTTTTACTTGAAGACTCATTAAAAAGAGCTTTTTCTCTTGTGTTAATAGTTAAAACTGTTCCTGATTTAACAGAGTAGTTTTGTTGAAGTATGGGACTATTATCATTATTGAGGATTATATTTCCTTTTGAATCTAATTTTTTAGACCAATTTTTAAGATTAATTCCAATTCCTCCTGTAACGCTTACAGTTGTAAGAAAAATAGGCGATATACCATTGGTACCGCCAACAATTGGCGCATTATTTACAAAAGGTATATAAGGGCTAATTTTTTTTCCAGTTAATAAAGCTACGTTGTTAATTCCGGACATTCTTGATGAACCTACCCCCATTGTACCTTTTTCAGCAATAAGCATAATACGTTTATCAGGATGAAGCTTCTTTAGTTTTTTAATTTCAGCTTGTGCTTTTTCTGAAATCATACATCTACCGTGTAGTTCACGATCAGCTCTTGAGTGAGCTTGATTGCCGGGAGATAATAAATCCGTGGATATATCGCCTTCACCAGCAATATAAGTTACAACTTTTATTTCTTCTTTAATATTGGGAAGATTAGAAAAAAATTTTGCATCAGCATAGCTTACTAATATTTTTTTTACTAATGTATTGCCTTGATGATAGGCTGTTTTCAAACGTTCTATATCTGATTCATACAAAAAAACTTGTTTCATAAGTACCTTAGATGCTTTTTGGGCTATTGACATATTATTACTCAATACTAGGTCAATTAGGACTTTGATAGACGGACCTCCTTTCATGTGGGATAATAATTCAAAAGCAAAAGTTACAGAAATTTCATTTATTTTAATATTTTGAATAATAATATTTTTTAAGAAATTTGATTTAGCTAAAGCTGCATCTGTAGTGCCAGGTAGAGTATTATAAATCAGAAATTCAAGACAATTTTTTCTTTGCTCACTCTTTTTGTCAATGATTTGATCTATTATTTCTTCTATTAATTTACCACTATCTATAGGCTTTGGATGAAGTCCTTTTTTCTCTCTTTCTGCTATATCATTCAAATATGCTTCATATAAGCTCATATTTTTTCCTAAGTAGTTTGATATAATAGTTTTAACAAACTACTTGATTATAATTTAATTATTAAAGAAAGCAAGAGCTGTAAATTTGGTTTTATGTAATCAATTTGTTTGTTATTCTTCAGTACTATTTCCAGGCTTTTCTGAGAAAAATTTACTAAATTTATTTTCCACATTCTGAAATTTTTCCCCGTCTTCAGGAGGAACACCTTTTCTAACAATATTAGGCCATTTTGCCGCATACTCTTCATTTAAAGACAACCATTTTTCTGAGGAATCACTGTCAGGTATAATTGCTTCAGCAGGACATTCTGGTTCACAAACTCCACAGTCTATGCATTCATCAGGGTTAATAACCAGCATATTTTCTCCCTCATAAAAACAATCTACAGGACAGACCTCACAGCAGTCCATATATTTACATTTTATACAAGATTCAGTTACTACATAGGGCATATATTGTTATCCTTTCTATTTATAAGTGTCTAATTTTTTTAAAGCATTAATTTTAGCTATATTTCTGTTTTTGTCGTCTACATAGATTAATCCAGAAACTCTTCTAATCAGCATATCTTCATATGGTTCTAATACTCCATCAACTAAACACACTTTCCAAAGCATTTCAATAACTTCTATTCTTTTATCGATAGACCAATTTTGTTTTATTTTTCTTGTAAAAGTGATTAAATCTGAGGATTCTTTACAACTTTTAACAGCCCTTTCTATAACTTCTTGTATTTCTTTGATGTTATTAAGTTTAAAATTGTTTTTAATAATTTTGGTAATAATTTTTTTCTCTTCAGAACCAAAATTTTCATCTATTAATGCGGCTTCAACCAAAATACATGCTATTGTAAAAACATTCTCATCTAGGGTGGAAATATTCTTTTCTCTGTTTTTTATTTTTTTTTTAAAAAATGAATTGAACATAGATTTTATATATATTCTTTAGAATTTATTGCAACTTTTTTAATATGTAAAATGGACTACTGCTATTATACGTAGTATTATCTTCAATAGATCTTTCTCTTTTTTGCCAGAAAGTTATAAAGTTTGTTCCAATAATTTTTTTAAAATTATAATGGTTTAGTATTTCAAAAAAAGCTGCGAAAGATATTTTTAATTTTCTTATATGATAAAAGTTGAAATAGTATACTTCTCTTTTGTCTGATAAAAATAGACCATAAATATATTCTAAAAAAGATATTTCTATAATAAAATTCTTCAACTCTATATAGCCTATAGACTTTAAAGCACGAGAATTAATATTATATTTATTAAAAAAAATTTTCTTATTATATAATGATTTAAAATTATTTTTACTTAAATATAAATTAGATATGAGCCATCTAATAT